>JAGGYQ010000027.1 GCA_021162425.1 Candidatus Aenigmatarchaeota archaeon | reverse complement strand
ATCAAATAGTAGTAATATGAAGACTCGATACAATGGATCTTTAGATTATATTCAGAAAAATATCTATGTGCCCCAAGATTTCAAAAAAATAAGCGTGTTCGATGTTGACGGGACTCTATCTGATTTGAATAAAATACCTGCTGAATTATCTGATACGTTGTCACCCGGGTATGGTTTTTTCATTGTAGAGTTTCCCGTATTACTTCATAAAAATGGATTGTTTCCAAAAAAAGGTTTTAAAGGAAAGAGTAAAGAGGAATTAGATAAACTCGGTAAAAAATATGTTGAATCTCATAGAGAAAAGAAATTTTCATATACTGATGGTCTAATAAATTTTGTAAAAGAAAAAGGATACTTACCTGTTGTGGTAAGTGCTTCACCAATTGAATTAATACTACCATTTTCCACCAGTATCGGAATTAAGAAAAATGTTTTTGCAATAGTATATGAAACTGATAAAGGTAAATACACAGGTGAAATTATTCTCAACACAGGTAAAAAAGAAGTAAAGAAGCAGATAGTCGAAGAATTCTCAAATCATGGTATTGTTTTAGAAGAATCTACTGGTTTTGGTGACAGCCCTCAAGATACAGCATTTCTTGAATTAGTTGGTTACCCTGTAGTTTTGAATCCTAATACAAAATTGGAAGAAATAGCAAAGAAAAGAAAATGGCTCGTATGTAAAGAACCAGAAAATGTACTAGATGAGGTAAAATTATATATACCATAAATTTCTTGTTTCACTCCTCTTTATCGTACTTTATAACACTATACACATCATATCCTTTGAGTTTTTCTCTTCCGTTCAAAAACGTAAGTTCTATCAATGTTGTTATACCCACAACTTCGCCACCTAATTTTTCAACGAGTTTCACAGCAGCTTCAAGTGTTCCTCCTGTTGCTATCAAATCATCTACCATAAGAACTTTATCTCCCTTTTCTATTGCATCTTCATGCATCTCAAACGCGTCTGTGGAATATTCGGTCTCGAATTCCTGTTTTATAGTTTTATATGGAAGTTTTCCAGGTTTTCTCAGAGGAACAAAACCTGCATTCAATTTATGCGCAATGACAGAACCAAAAATAAATCCTCTGCTTTCGGCGGCAACAACTTTATCTATTTTTTTCCCAATAAAAGGCTTTATCATCTCGTTGACAGCGTGTTGAAAAGCGCTGGGGTCAAGAAGAAGCGTTGTTATATCCTTGAACATCACACCCTGCTTCGGGAAGTGAGGGATCGTCCGTATTTTCGAATGAAGATCGATCGATTCGGTCATAAAACTATCTTTGTGGTTTGATTTAAAAATTTTTAGATAAAGGTAAACCAAACATCATGCGTATTTCAACACCTCTGGTGTTTTTCCCAGAAATTCGGCAGCCGTGATCAATCTTTTCTTCAAACGTTTCGCAACTTCCCATACCTCTTTCGTGTGCTCTCTGAACTTCGCTTCTCGGGGCAAGTGATGATCGTAAATTATAAGCTTCGTATCGGTGGTTTTCAGTATGCGAACGAGATTCTTCACAGCTCTCTGCAAATTTGTTCGGTTGAGCAGATAACCGAACATGTACGTCATAGGACCGTCCAGAACCAGAATGTCCGGATTTTCCATAGCAATCCATTCAGCATAATCCTCTATTATCGGTCCGTTCACATCACTCGTATGTATGATTTTCTCTCCTTTTCTTTCAACAACAGTCGAAAACACCCAACCAACCCTGGAAAACTCAACCCCATGAAACAAAGGTTTAGTGAATCTTATTCTAGTTTTACCAAACTCGAAACACCTGCCCTCGGCGTACTCAACCATCAGTTTTTTCTCATCGCACCCCTTTATTTCAAACCATTTATTCCATCTCTCCGTCCTTCTCCTGAACCACTCGTATCCCGCCTTCAACACCTCTTTTCGTCTGCCCGCGTAATCCCCAAAATCTCTTTTCATCGCCAGTTTTAGCTCTCGAAGGGGATCGGGATATGCGAGTTTTCTTTTCCTGCTCAGAAACTCCTCGAATTCTCGATCAAGCATCTCGCCGTAAAGAGATTGAAAAAATTCTTTCGCCCTCTTTCTCTGCGAATCGTTTATGTATTCGTTGGGGTTCTTGACGAACATAGTTTTCCCTTTGTAAAGTTCGATGTGATTGAGGAGATAATGATCGTAATGATAATGAGATATAACAATCACGTCTGCTTTTTTCATAGCGTTCTTTATTTTTCTGAGACCTAACGATTCCAAGTAGAGTTTTTTCGCAAGGGGTGCTGGAAAGCTCGGCTGCATTATAGCGATGCCTGGATCTATGAGGATTTTTACATCTTCTGTTGCGATCAGAACACACGAACTCTTTGCACCCAAAGAATCAAACCATATGGGGGTAAACTTCATATGAAAATTTTATCTTTCGATACTAAAAATAAATATGAAAATCCATCTTGGTCCTGCAGGGATTCCGATAACTTCGAAAGGTTCATCCACGATAGACGGAATAAAGAGGGTCGCAGAACTCGGGCTGGATGCGATGGAAATCGAATTCGTTCGGGGAGTTCACATGGGAATTGAGATGGCAAAAAGTGTAGGGAAAATTGCTAAAGACTTGGGAATCATTCTGTCTGTGCATGCCCCGTATTTCATAAACCTCTGCAACCCGGAAAAACTCGAGGCGTCGAAGAAACGGATTCTGGATTCCTGCGAACGCGCGCATTATCTGGGAGCGTGGATAGTCGTTTTCCATCCGGGTTATTACGGAGGGCTCTCGAAAGAAAAAGCGTTTGAATACGTGGAGAAAGCGTGTGAGGAGATGAACGAGACCGTCGAAAAAAACGGGTGGAATGTGAAACTCGGTCTGGAAACCACAGGGAAGGTATCGCAATTCGGAACGCTTGAGGAGGAAATTAAAATACACCGCAAAATCAGAAACTGCATCCCGGTCGTAGATTTCGCGCACATATTCGCAAGGAACGGGGGACATATAGATTTCAGGGAGGTTCTCGAAAAACTCGAATCCCTGCATCTCGAAAGGTATCATACACATTTCTCGAATATAGAATACACGGAAAAGGGGGAAAGGAATCACCTCACGCTCGGTCACAAAAAACCGGATTTTGGGGAACTGGCCAAAGCCCTTATAAAAAGCAGGATAAGGGAAATCACGATAATCTCCGAAAGTCCAATACTTGAGAAGGATTCACTCAAAATGAAGGAAATATTGAAAAATATAGGTTATAATTCTTAATCTTTATCAACAAGTTCTGCATCATCTATTATATAAACCCCACGTACACCATTCCATTCTTTTCGTGCCTTGAGTATTTTTAACCTTCTTGTAAATATTGGTCCATCCAGAACAAATGATTTATACTCACCCGCCTCCCCTCCTTTGTGTATTCCGTGCTTCTCGCTTAAACTCTGAAGTTCTTTTATTGCGTCTAAATCCAACCGCCTGCCGAGCCAATTCTGTTCAAAACCTTCGTTCGCAACATATGTTATTATTACATCAAAACCCAAGAAAATCATTTCCTCAAGGTATTGCCTCATGCTTCTCTGCCAGTGAGGCGATATGAATTCTATACCAAGAGTTTTGCATACCCTATCCATAACCATTCTCTTTTCTCTATCCTCTATGATACCTGAGACTATTCCGTCTATTTCTGTTTCGAGAGATTTCACAGCCATTTTCATCGCGTCTTCCTTTTTCACATTTTCAGGTATTTCTTTTTTAATAAGAGGTATTCCAATTGCCTTTGCCTGAAGCTCAGTCCATTTGATATTGGGCTCATGAAAGAAATCCGAATGTGCGTTATCAGGTATGAAAGTTATTAAATATTTTACATCGTATCCCATTGCAAGAGCTTTGTATATGGCAAAAGTTGAGTCCTTCGCACCAGAAAAGAGAACAGCGACCTTTTTCATAACATCAGGTTATCTAATTATGTTGTTTAAAATAAATAATTAACGGCTGACAGACAATAAAGGTCTACCATTCACATCGTTTCCTGTTTTTTCGATTACAATTCGTGCATAGCCCCTTCCCATTCTGAAGCCTCTGGTCAGATTGAATCTGCCTAAAATAATGATTTTAACAGGAAATTCATTTCCCAAGCCAAAAGAGAATGTAGGCTTTGGGTAATCCAAGAATTTCATGGTCTCTATTTTATGTATTTTGTTATCTATATTTCTCCAGTCACCTTTTGAAAACACTACAAATATCATGCTATTGTAATACCATTCATTTATACCGATAGCGAATTTGTTAGTCATTCTCTCGGTTATCAATGACAAAGGTGTCCCCGAAGAAAAGACAATGGACTTTAACAAATCGTTACTGTACGAGCTTATATAATAATGATTGGTTATGTATTCGTTGGAAGTCAGCCCTTGAAATGTTAGCTCGCCTGTCCCTGGTATGTATATATTATCGTTCGTGCTGTTGAGGATGAACTTTATCTGCATTGTTAAGGATGAGACAGCTATATGAACATCACTGCTGTTAGTTTTGATTTCATCATTCGCGGTTACATTTATTGTCCACACACCGTTCGCGTTATATGGCAAAGTGAAATTGTATTCATACAGGTAACCGTTTTCTATTTGTGATATGTTTTCCATTAAATCTTTATCGACGAACGCAGAGCCGTTTGAACTTTTTATTGATATTGTTGCGTTTTCGAGATACTCTCTTCCCATAGGTGTAGTCACGTATGCCCTGACTCTGACAAGTCTTCCAGCTCTGAATGTGTATTTTTCGATTAAACCAGCGCTGAATGTCTTTACAGTTAATTGGGGGGCTGGCGGTGATTGAACCTGTATTGTAACGAGCTTGTTGGTAGTCAAGTTTACATCAGACGAGTTGGAAAATATGTATTTGCTTGCATTTATCGTGTAATTTGTGTAGTAATTCTTTCCTGATGACGTTTGATTAAATTCCGTGAGGATTTGTCTTTCGATAGAACCCGTTGAATTTGTTACGCCTGAATATACTGTGTTTTGGAATGTATCATTTATCTCGACTGTAGCTCCTGATACGTAGTTGCCTTCTCCATCTTTCACCACAACATCCAAATACCACTTCACCCACAAAACTGGGCTAACCCAACCTTCATAAGAACGAACATAAGATTTGTCAAAAGTTACATTTATCAAGTAGATATTGCTTTCATGGCGTGCTATATCACCGTAAATATCATAATCCCAATGAGAATTTCTTACAACCGAATCCTTTAAAATATTTTCAGTATATCTTTCACCTCCAGCAAATTTCACACCATTATGCATATTATATTCAACTCTACATAAAGTAAAATTACTGTCAAGCGAGTTTTGAATAGCTATACCAGCCCAGAAGTTATGATTAGCTTGACACATGTGCATCGTGTTCCTATCTGAATTTATCATAACTATCCCAGCGTTACCATTCTCATCAGCTGTAATATTATAAAATGAATTGTTATGTGATTCAAAGATGTAAAGACCTACCGCATAATCACCAACATTAAACGAAGAGTTGAAGGAATTGATGGAATTGTTTGAGGAATATTCAATACGAGCACCGAATTTTTCGTTTGAGTGTGAGGTAACATAAAGTATTGTATTTTCTTTGCAAGAATGCAAACTTATTCCATTATAATTTGAATAGACCTCTATTGAGCTCATCGTGGCATTATCGCTATAGGAAAGATTTATTCCATCGTAACCATTCGAATAAGACGTAACACGGGTAAAATTAAGATAGTCCGAAGATTTTGCCCATATACCGTTATAGGAATTGTTATACACCCTGACTGAATATATTGTGTTTTTATCAGATTTATATATATATACTCCGTCTTTTTGGTTGTTCGATATGTTTGAATCTTTTATTATGTTGTATGAGGAATTGGTTGTCAAATTTATACCATATGAGTTTGAAGTTATGTTAACGCCATCTATTGTGCTGTTTTTGGTGTTGTAAAGATAGATTCCATAATACCAATCAGATACAACACAGTTACGCAACGTAACATTAAATGCGTTTTCTATTTTAATACCATAGCTTGAATCGCTGTCTATTCCGTCTATCTTATGCCCTTGACAATCGAGGGTTACATTATCTGCTGTTATATGCATGCAAACGCTATCAGACGAATCTGAAATATTCTGCGTTAGCGTATAGGTAATGCCGTTCTCGTTTAACTCTGAACATGAAGATATATTACGCTGATTTGAATATTTACTGCTCAATGGAAGATAATCAATATTCTTGTCGTAATACGTGATTTCGAGCTTCGGCCTGTATGAGGCGGTCGAGTAATCTTTCGAGTAAAAATACTTCGGGTCCCCGCTGTAGTGCTCTATGCGGAAGTTGACCTCGCCTGACGAGAGCTGGTTCTGGACATAGGCGACGAGCTTGGAAGACGAAGGGAAATATCGTTGAGTCCCGGCTGAATCGCTTGAAGTAAAACTCGAATCGAGGTAAACGTCGTAGTCGGCGGATGAAAACGAGCCTGAAGCCCACGAGTTCGTCCCGTCCTTCTTGTTCCACGTCGCCCCTGATTCGGTCCAGTCGGTTGTCGTCATGTTCCACAGGCGGTAAGTTGCTGTTGTTCCTGAATCAGTCGACATTGTCACATACAAACGAACAGACGTTATTATGGCGTTATCAGGAATGGATGAAATATTGAACTTTATGAGTCCTTCAGTATATGATGTCATAAGGATATGGCCATTACTTCCATAATTACCGTCTTTATAATGGTTGTCTATTGAAGTGTCTTCTGTTCCTGTATAACCGCCGACGCCGTATTGGAATGTGGCGGTTGTTGTTTCTGATGTTAAATTATATGGTTTGTCGCAAAAACCGTCATTGTTGTTGTCATTACATATATCAGAATATCCTGTTCCGCTTGGGTTCGTCCAATAATTCCCGCCAATTTCGATCCCATCGCTGTAAATTCTCGAACCTATCTGCCTTGTTGTGTTCCATTCATTCGCATAAATTGTCCCACTAAAATAGATATTATTCGTGTTGTTGAAGAGGTTGTTGTAGACTGTTAAGTTTTTCACGTCATCTTCAATGAAAATCCCATAGTTTACACTTCTTTCGACCCTGTTGTTTATAATAGTTTCATTTGCTGTTTGAAACAAACGTATGCTGTATCTATTGCCGGAAAAATTGTTATTCTCGATTGTGTTATTGTTCGCAGAGCTTCCTATATACACGCCGCTGTAACATGAATAAAACCTGCTGTGTGAAACCCTGTTAAAGTCTGAAAATCTCACAATAAAAACTCCCTTGTCGGTCTTGTTTATGGTTACGTTCGTTATATTGGTGTGATCTGTGTTCACAAGAACTATACCGTTGTTCTCTGTTCCGTATCTAATCATGGTTACATTTTCTATGGTTGAATAATCTGCGCTACATAAAACTATTTCCGACACATTGTTATTCCAGTTTTTAATTGTGACCGAGTCGTTAAAATATACTATAGGTTTGTTATCAGTCCCTGTGACATCTATCAAAGTATTCATGCAATCCGTTGCGCTCGTGCTGGCAATCTCAAAATCCAAGACATCGTTTTCAAGTAAGTTTAAATTTTCCAAAACAGTTCCTGTCGAATACAATAAATATATACCTCGTCTGTTGTATGTGGAATTCACAAGAGTAATGTTACTATAGTCCGATACAGAAATATATATCCCGTTCCCCACACTAGACGATACGCTCGTATTATAAATGGTTATTTTGTTTGCATTCTGTACATGAATCCCTTCATTATTCCACCCCTCTACAATACAGTTTTTGATTGTTACATTGGCATCCTGCTGTGTTTCCCGAAAAACATAAACACCATAATTACCGCTGCTTGCATTTATCTTATGCCCTTGGCAATCAAGAATAACATTATTTGCTGTTATGTTCATGCATATCGAGTAATCGCTGTTTAGTATATTTTCTGTAAGCACATATGTCTGACCTTCCTGTGTTATGTTAGAGCATCCTGTTATATCAAGTGAGTAAACAGGCTGTGCCAAAAAAATAAAGCATACTACACAAAAAAATAAAAGTTCCCACCTGTTCATATAATTAATATTTTGTGAATGGTATAAAATAGCATTTAAATTTCAAAAACAAACTAATATTGAATGGAGAAAAAGATATGCATACTGCCGCTTATAAGTTTGGCTTTGTTGCTTTCTTTTTACATAAATCCGGACATCACAGGATTTATGGTCGCATCTCCCGAAGCAAAGATTTTCGCAAATGTTAGCATATCCATAAGCCCTGACGGATTTATACCAGAAGATTCGGTTATTATGATTTATTTGGACAAAAGAAACGCAAGCATGAATATAAAGGATTTCATCAAAAAGACAGGTGAGGCATATGATTACAGAGAAGGAGAGCTCAAAGAGATAGGATACAGAGGATTTGGATTCGGCGGTGTTTACAGCTATTCTCTCCCGATTTCCGAATTTGACATTGACTGCAAGGTCCACCCTGGAAAGCACAATCTCACAACCGAGGTTATTTATAAAGATTTTGTTCTCTCACGCTCGGCAGAAAGTATTTATATTTAGCCTACCTTTTTCTCCTCATAAAGTAGAAAAGCCACACGAGATTTATCATTATCAATATAACGACTGCAGGAACAAGTATATCCGTTCCTGGTCCTCCACCACCTCTCGCAGTTAACACCCTCGCCGTGATGCCGACTACTTCTGTCTTTATGCTGTCTATGCTCACATAGGTTTTCAGCAATTTTTCTGTCTTCTTCCCGGCATAGTGGAGGATGAGTTTCGCGTCATACGTCCCCTTGTCGACGCCTTCTGTGTCCCAATAAGCGTAAAGGGTAGCCCTCTGGAGCGGATCGATATCAACGGATGCGGACTTAATGCTCGCCACTCGGTCGCCGTTTTGATTCGTTATCTCCATCTCTGCGTACACATCCGAAACCTTCTGGTTCCATTTGTTCTGGACATTTATCTCGAATTTCGCTATTCCCCCCAGCACAAAATTTTTCACCTTTACATCCAGAACCTCTATACGAAGTGCGCCCACACCGAAATTCTTCTCCACGCTGGCGATTTTCCCGTCATAGTTCACAGTAACGACTGCATGGTACATTCCGGGATTCACATCTGCCTTCCATGGTATAACGAGGTCTCCTCTTTTCTTTGAATCAACAGATATTTCATCACTCTCAACTGTCGCTATTTTTTCATTCGTCGGTCCAAGAATGTCGACTGTTGCCTTCGCCTTGAATATCTTCTCATCACCCACGTTGAAAATTTTAACATAGAACGTTGTTATTTCGCCTGGCTCAGACTCGTCTATACTTAACTGGACCTCAGCATATTTCCCTGGATAAGGAACTTTTACAAGTAATTGGTGAATTACAGCGGTAGTTGCCATAACAACCTGACCCTCACCCTCTCTTTTTGGTTGCATCTCCATTACGACTATTTTTGCCCAGTGCTCACCGGGTTTTTCTATTTTTTCAGGGAGTTTGATATGATATGTAAACGGTTTCGAGTCATCAGATTCCTTGAATTCGATTATGTTTTTTTCAGCTGTTACATATTCTTTCAAATCACCTTCTGCGTACACATAAGCCGTGAAGTCTTTATGCTCGTTGTTCAAAATTTTGAACGTGACTGTCTGCTCAAGACCTGGCTCAAACTGCAATGTCTTTCTCGCCGGGGTGACGCCTATTGCCGAGACATTATATATACT
>JAGGYQ010000002.1 GCA_021162425.1 Candidatus Aenigmatarchaeota archaeon | reverse complement strand
GTGTAGATAATTAGACTGAGTGAATCTTCATCCGGTACATTTTGAAGCTTTTATTTTGGTGATAATATTTTGTGGTTTTAACAATTGTTCTTTATAAATTTTCATAAATTTGTTGAATTCTTCTTCAGCATTGACAGGTTTGAATCTCTTTGAAATGAGTACAGGTTCTGTGAATGCACCTTCTGGACTATGTACAAAAATGTTTCTAATTCTGGCCAGTTCTCTCAGTTTTTTGCCAGTTTTTTTATATTTTCCATTCTCTATATTTTCGAGAATTTCAATTTTTTTCTTTAGATTGATTGGAGAAATTCCGTATAGGAAAATCTTAAGAAAGTTAAAATCATCCTTTATTTTGAATTCTTCTATAATAATTCTATCAAGTTTAATTTCTATCTGAATTGTTTTCTCTATGATTTCCGGGCGCATTTTTTTAATTTTTTCCCAACTTTCTTTTACCTTTCTTATCAACTCGTCTCTACTTTCTTTATTCCCATTACTCATAAATAGTATTTGAACAAATGTCATTAAAAAGTTTCAACCTTAAATTACTTCTTTGTTATAATCCCCTTACCTCGCTTCCTTTCCCTTCTCCCTCAATTCGTAAACCCTTCCTACTTTGACCTTCGTAGGTAGACACTTCTAACCCAATGTCTGCGCGAAAAAGATATACAGAGACCAGAGGTAAATCAGGACAAAAGCTACAATTAAAAGCGAGGCGAATTTTATTATTTGCATTTTATCACCTTTTTCTGAGAGTTATTTCGAATTTCTTTACATTTAAATCAAAGTGTTACTTCATCGTGCATAAATTTGAAGAGAAAAAGGAATGGGTATTGGACGAGTGCGAAACTCACCCCGTCCTGAAATAATCCACCACCCGTTTGAATGGGTTGAGGGTGTATTCGATCTCTTTTTCGAGCGAGAGGTCGAGTACGCCTTTTTTATAAAGTTTCGAGATTATCTTCGCCACCATATCGCCCGATTTCCTGACCTCCCCGTTCATGGGCTGGCCGAATTCGTTCGTTTTCTTCTGGATTCCTATGATCGTGAGAGGCTTCTTCACGGGCTGGTCCGCCTGGTAAAGACGGAGGAAGAGCGTCAGAGGGGTGGTGTGTGTCGAAACGAACGATTCTTTTATCTGATAGCCTTTTATGACCTTTATCGCGCCCGGCCTCTTCCCAAAATCAGCGGCATCCACAATTATCAGCATCTTCGGGGCGAAGTCCGCTATCTCCTTCACGTGGTTTTCAGGGACAGAGGTCTTGACCAGAAGGAAATTCTCATCCTTTCCGAATTCCTTCGAGAGCTTGTCCACCACATACCACCCCACACCGTCATCCCCTTTAAGGTCGTTTCCTATCCCGAGAACCGCAAACCTCCTGTTCTCATGTGCTTCGTCTATTTTATCCAGCCCTTCGAAAATCTTGCCAATCTCCTTTAGCTCTCTGGCTTTAACACCGGAAAATCTTTTCCGCCTGAATTCTCTAAACGCAAGCCTATCCCTCAGCTCTTTCACAAAACGAGGGAACTTCAACCGCGGATACCTCATATTTATATTTCCTCCCGGCTCTTTAAATGCAAAAATAAAAACCTGTGCAGCCAAAAAGTTAATATGCTCGAATCCATATTGAGTTTTAAAGAGGTTGAAAAAAGCCCATACCTGACATTCATCTGGGCCCTGCTCATAACGACGATAGCCGTTATCCTTTCAACGCAAGTCTCATATAAGGTTCAGATATCCAACGTGACATTCAACCTTGCAGGAATCTTCGCTGTAATATTCACCATAGTCCCCTCTGTCTATTTTTTCACAACCGTAATAAAAAAAGAGGAGCAAATAGAGGAAACTGAAATATTAAAACGTTGCAATAAGGGCTTCTTGTGCAGGCACGGCATGGACATGCTGATTTTCTTTTTTTATTTCTTCGGAGTGACGTTCGCGTTTGCCATATGGGCCTTTGTGCTACCTGCCGATTTTTTCCAAGTGCAGCTAATGAAAGTTCATGAGATAAGGGCAGCTTTGTCGGGTCAGGTAACGGGCGAGATTGTGAAAGGAAGCTTTAACTCGTTTCTTGCAGTTTTTTACAACAACATCCAAGTTATGGCTTTCGCGTTCCTTTTCTCACTTCTTTTCGGTGCTGGCGCTATTTTTATCATTGTATGGAACGCGTCTGTTCTCGGGTCATATATAGGAGAACTTTCAAAGGCGATATATGAAATTCCAAAGGTTTCCTTCTTTTTTCTCCCGCATGGCATACCCGAAGTCATTGGTTATCTGCTTGCTGGTCTGGCAGGAGGACTTATATCGGCAGCTGTCTTAAGAAGCAGAAGCGGGGATGTCTTAAAAATCATAATAATTGACAGCATGAAAATACTAGCTTTGGGCGCGATTTCCATACTTGCAGCAGCTTTTATAGAGATATACTTATAAATTTAACTGCGTCAATTGTCGTATAAACATTTATATGGGGTTGCGCAGCAAATATAAAATTAGGTGTTAACATGGCAGTTGATTTGATCTGGTTTGCCTTGGCAACACTGCTCGCACCAGTATTTGCAGAGTATGCAAAAATCCGAACAAAAGCAGAAAGACAGTTTAACTTCATAGCGGCTGCAGGTATTTTCTTCTTGCTGGCAGTTGGATTCCAAGTAAGTCTCTTCACAAATTTCGCACCGACTGCTTATATGTACGGTGTGTACCTCTTCGAGTTCCTTGGATGGCTTTTCTTACTCGTGGGTGTCTTGTGGGCAGTGTTCAGCGGTTTGATAAAGTAAAACACCAAACCGTTAGAAAAATTCCTTTTCCTTTTTTATTTCTTTTAGTTGGTTTTAACCTCAATTTTCCAAGTTACTGGAAGTTTGGACGAAGCTATTTTCAGCGCCTTTTTGGCTTTGTCTTCGTGCCCAGAAGAGACCCTTACTTCGAACACCCTTTGATTTTTTTTAACTTGTGCCGCGGTTCCTATTGGTCTTCCAAAGGCGAGACGCATGCCTGTTTGAAATCGGTCAGCACCAGCCCCTGTTGCGAGAGGGTTTTCTCTGAGAACGTGGTGGGGATAAACAAGAACTTTTAAGAAATAATTGCTTTCCCCTATGGTTTTGGACAAAGCCTTAACAGCTGCCACCCTTGCTGCTTCGAGTGCGTTATGTCTTATCTGACAGGCATTTTTCGAAACAAGATAAAGTCTTGTCTTGAATTCATCTTTTGGTTTTCCTGTTTCGAATCGGTGTATTTTGCTGGCAGGAACACCTTTAACATAACTTCTTCTCGGTCTTCTTACAGATATCCTTGTGTAAGGTCTCTCAATCTTCCTGTAACACTTTGCAGGTCTCAAACTCATTGTCTCACCAAAGTTATGAGAAATATATTGCAGTTATCATTTAAATGTGTTACTCTATTCTTATATCTTTCCATTCTTTCAACGCCTTCTCATAACGCTCGAAATTTCCTGTATCGAACCATTGACCTGAAAAAGGAAAACCGTAAAGTTTCCCCTGCTCGACGAGTTTTGGGAAAATATCGCGCTCCAAGCTGCAAAATCCGTCAGGTATCAAGTCTATGATTTTCGGTTCCAGTATGCAAAGCCCGGCATTTATGAGATTTGATGAAAACTTCCCTTTTTCTGGTTTTTCAACAAACTCAACAATTTTGTTGCCCTCGAGTTTTACAACACCGTATTGACTCGGGTCGCTTACAGTGGTCAGGGCAACTGTGCCAAGAGCCTTGTTCTTTTTGTGAACTTCATACATTTCAAGTATGTTCACATCCTTCAGTTCATCGCCATTGGAAACAATGAATGTCTTTTTCAGCTTATCCTTCGCCAGCCGTAGTGGTCCGGCAGTTCCCAAAGGTTTGTCCTCTTCGACAACGGTTATATTTATGCCCAGTCTTGACCAGTTGTCAACCTCTTTTATAATCCTGTCTTTCAGGTAGCCAACAGAAAGTATTATGTCGATAATTCCGTATTTCCTGAAAAGGTCAAAAATATGCTCGATTATCGGTTTTCCGTGAACTGGGACAAGAGGTTTGGGTATTTCGTAGGTTATTGGACGCAGGCGTGTCCCCTTCCCGCCGCAGAGTATGATCGCAGTCTTCAACTCCTTGAAATTAAGATATTTTGACAATATCCATTCAATGGCATGCGAACGGTTACGAATGTTTATTCCGTCTATTAGCTGGTCTACTTTGTTTAGAATTTCATCGTTTATTGTGAGTGTTATT
>JAGGYQ010000057.1 GCA_021162425.1 Candidatus Aenigmatarchaeota archaeon | reverse complement strand
GTTCAAGTATCTGCATAATTTTCCCCGACGTGTCATGCCCAGAAAAAACAAGACCGTTCTTTTCGATAATTTCCTTGTATTCTGGGTTGAACTCCCAGCGGTGACGGAAGCGTTCTCTTATCTTCTGTTTGCCGTATATCTTGTGCGCTTTTGTTCCTTTCTTTATAATGACATCGTGTCCTCCCAAACGCATAGTCCCCCCTTTTTTATACACCTTCTTTTGTAATGGGAGCAAGTCTATGACAGGATGAGACGTCTTGGGGTTTATTTCAGTAGAATTCGCATCTTTAAGACCGCAGACATGTCTTGCGAATTCGACTACAGAGAGCTGGAATCCTAAGCACAATCCAAGAAGAGGTATTTTATTCTCTCTTGCATATCGTATGCACTTTATCTTTCCTTCTGTTCCACGTGAACCAAAACCACCCGGAACTATAATGCCATTGACGTCCTTAAGCAAATCCTTGACATCGGCTTTTCCTTTCTCGATATCTGTAGTCTCAATCCACCTTATATCAGGCTTCGCCCCAAAAATACCACATGCGCAACGAATAGATTCTATTATCGAGACATATGAATCGTGAAGCTCTGTGTACTTCCCTGTTATTGCTATATTAACCTTTCTTCTGGCGTTACCCATGCGTTCAACCAATTTTTTCCATTCCACAAAATCCTTTTTCTTCGTCGCGAGATTGAGCATTTTAAGAACCTTCCTTGTGACATCTTGATGTTCAAGTATGAGAGGCACCTTGTAAATATTATCGAGGTCTGGCCCAGAAATTATATTCTCTTCTGGAACACCGCAGAAAAGTGATAGTTTCGATACGATTTTGGGCTTGAGATAATGTGGCGACCTACAAAAAAGAAAATGGGGCTGTATACCAATTTCCCTTAACTTTTTGACAGATTGCTGCGTAGGCTTTGTTTTTTGCTCACCAACAACACTTATTACAGGAACCAATGTGCAATGGACGAACACAACATCTTCCACAAGCGAGAGTTGTCTTGCTGCTTCGAGAAAAACAAGATTTTCTATATCACCGACTGTTCCGCCTATCTCAATTATTTCTACATCGGCTTTCGAATTTTTCGCCACTCTCCTCAACCAGTTCTGAATTTCATCCGTAACATGCGGTATAACCTGCACGGTTTTACCAAGATATTTCCCCTCTCTCTCCTTCTCTATAACCCTCTGGTAGATTTTTCCCGTGGTTATATTGTTTTCGCTTCGAAGGTTTATGTCAAGGAAGCGTTCATACGTTCCCAAATCCATATCCACTTCGCTCCCGTCATCCAGAACGAATACTTCGCCATGCTCTATCGGGTTCATCGTCCCAGCATCGACATTAACGTAAGGGTCTATCTTGATTGGTATAACTCTGATTCCTCTTGATTTGAGAAGCATAGCCAAGGAAGCAGTAAATATACCCTTGCCGAGGCCGGAAAGAACCCCACCTGTTACAATTATATATTTCGTCCTCTTAGGCATAATAAATTATGAATAATTGATATAAAAGTTTTATTTCAGCAGACGAACTTTAAATATGAAAATATTCGTTGTGGACAACGGGGGACAGTGGACACACAGGGAGTGGAGGGTGCTGAGGGATATAGGAGTGGAAACGAAGATTATACCGAACACACTCCCTTTTGAGAAACTGAACGAAGAGGGTGTGAACGGCCTCGTTCTCTCAGGCGGTGCCGCCAGGATAGCGTGGGAGTCCGTTAAACTCGGGAGAATAGGAGAATATCTGGATATGGCGAAGTTTCCCATTCTTGGGATATGTGTTGGTCACCAATTCCTCGCGCTTCATTTCGGCGGGAAGGCGGGACCTGCCGAAATCCCGGAATTCGGGAAGACAGAAATTGAGGTGATAAGGGATTCTCCTCTCTTCGAAGGGCTTCCGAAGAAATTCGTGGTCTGGGAATCGCACAACGATGAGGTGAAAACGGTCCCGGAAGAATTCGAGGTGTTCGCCTCATCCGAGAACTGCAGGGTTCAGGCGATGCAGCACAAATCGAAACCATTCTTCGGGATTCAGTTTCATCCTGAGGTGGAACAAACAGAATTTGGGGAAGATATCTTCAGGAACTTCGTGAAGATATGTGAAAAATACGGAGGCGGAAAGGATGTTTGACCCTGAAAAATTCGTAAGAGAAGAGGTGGAAAAACTCAGGGAGAGACTGAAGGGCAAGGCGATAATAGCGTGTTCAGGGGGTGTGGACTCGAGCGTTGCTGCGGTTCTGGCGAAGAAGGCGATAGGCAAGGATCTGATAGCGGTATTCGTGGACACGGGTCTTTTAAGGAAGGGCGAGCCGGAACGTGTGAAGAAATCGCTCGAAAAACTCGGATTAAACCTGAAGTTTGTGGATGCGAAGGACGAGTTTCTTTCCGCACTCAAAGGCGTGACAGACCCGGAAGAAAAAAGGAAGGTAATAGGGGAGAAATTCATAAGGATATTTGAGCGTGTCGCAAAACAGGAAGGGGCGAAATACCTCATACAGGGAACTATCGCTCCTGACTGGATAGAGAGCGGAGGGGGTTTAAGGGACAGGATAAAATCCCATCACAATGTCGGAGGGCTGCCTGAGGATTTCGACCTTGAAATAGTTGAACCGTTGAGGGACATATACAAGGATGAGGTAAGAAAGGTAGCGAAACTTTTTGGGATAGAGGCGGAGGAACGCCAGCCATTCCCCGGACCCGGACTCGCCGTTCGTATAATAGGGGAAATCACAAAAGAGAAGCTTGATGTGGTGAGGGAGGCGAATGCCATAATGGAGGAGGAAATAGAGAAGGCGTGTGAAAAGGGGATGGAAAGACCCTGGCAGTACTTCGCAGTCCTTCTTCCGGTAAAAACGGTTGGTGTTCATGGTGATGTGAGGAACTATGGATATGTCATCGCCTTGAGGGCAGTAGACAGCATAGACGGGATGAGCGCGTCCTATTCTAAAATCCCACACACTGTTCTGGACCGGATATCCATAAGGATAACGAACACTTTAGGCGAAAAAGTGAACAGGGTTGTTTACGACGTCACGAACAAACCGCCGGGGACGATTGAGTTTGAATAATCAGACATGGTATTGGTTTAGTCTTTGTGTTTATCGACAACTTTGTCAATTGCCTTAACAGGGCATTCGTTTGCACATATCAGGCAACCTTTGCATAGTTGGTAGTTGATTTCTGGGTGACCTTCCACCCAATTTATGGCGGCTTCTGGGCAAAATAACCAACACACCTTGCATTTGACACATTTATCGAGATTTATCACAGGCTTGAAAACCCTCCAGTCACCTGTATGTCTTCTTATCGAATTGCCAGGCTCACGAATATGCGGAACGCCTTTGACTCCCTCGTACATTAATTTTTTTTCCTCGATCATATGTCTCACCTCTCTTGCGTTACCATTTTCTGCCGTTGGGCAAGATATTCATCTTCTTTCATTTTGACAAGTGTCTTTATTTCCTCAAGGTCTATTTCTATTTCCTTTGCTATACGCGAACGTTCTATACGATTTACCTTCCTCTCCTCAAGTATTTTGAGGTTCTGCTCGATGAGGTCCATCTTGGCGAGAATATCGCCTCTCATCGGTTGTTTCTTTTTAAGCGCTTTCTCTCTCAACCTGTCCCAGCGCTTTCGCAACTTGCGAATCTTTCTCCCGTAGCCAAAAAATGGTATGAACATTATTTCATCACCCTGTAGCATTTCCTTGCTGCTTTTATGTTTGCGTCTATTAAACCGGCATGACCTGCTTCTTCCAGTTCTATCCTTATCGCTTTTTCAAGACTTCTCATGCTGATAAAGTCCGTTAACTTCGCAAAAGCGCCGAGTATAGCTATGTTGGGGATTGGTCTTCCGATAATTTCAAGTGCTATGCGTGTGGCATCTATATTCTTTATTTTGAATTTCGCGTCTATGTTTGGCTTTTCTGTTGAATTAAGCAGCAAAAAGCCGCTGTTTTTTAATCCATTTGTTACAATGTCCATCCTTAACGTAGGGTCAAGACAAATAACGTAATCTGGCTCGAATATATAACCTCTTGTGGCAACAGGCTCCTTCGATATCCTACAAAACGATGTAAGAGGGGCACCTCTTCGTTCAGCCCCATACACAGCGAAGTCCTGTGTAAAAAAACCTGAAAGAAACGCTGCTCTACCAAGCACGTGCGACGACATTTTCACGCCCTGCCCGCCTCTGCCATGAAATCTTACCTCGTATATCCTAACCACCTACCATATCAGGCCCTTATCAACAAGCTTTCTCGCTGTGGTTCTCTTCATGCCTTTAAATATTTCTTTTTCAAGCTCTTCCTTTGCCTCGATATATATTTTCCTTGATTTATGCTCGAATGTTGCAAATATGAGCATCAGGATAATCGATATGAATACTGCATGATAGCTGTAAAACACAATACCAACAACCAGCCCGAGAATCCCCGAAGCAAAGAGTATTGATGACGACACAAAGATGGCATTCCATTCAGAAATCAGGGCCTGATACTTGGCAAGCAATATCTGGTATCTTTCCATACAAATCACCCTAATTAAATTTTGTTTGTTTCGATTAATAACTTTTAGAATTTCTTAATCTTGTCGGCTACCAAATGCGAACCGTATCCGATGGAAATAAAGAACGCATAATGCGGATTCATGCCTGAAAAGAAAAATAAAATAAACGATGCCGCGCTTATAACCACAAAATATCTCCATAGATGAAGCGATTTTTTTCCTCGGTGCCTTAATGGAATTTTCACATAACATACATATGAAAGAACAGCGAATATTGTAGTCAAAGTCATTTTCGTATACGCATCTGCATTAATTGAAAACCATACAAATATTGTTGCCGTATAGAAAAGTAGAGCAAAAACTATCTTCCTTATCACTGATTTTTTGCTATCCACATCGGGCAACATAGATGAAAATACAAGAAGAACAAAACCTGAAAATGAAAATCCAGCAGGAAATCCAAATAAAGTTATAACAACCGCGTAAAGGAAAAATGAGAATATGGCGTGAAATTTCCAGTCCATTCGCCGATCACTTCATTATAATTCTCGCGTCAACAGCTTTCACACCCTTTGGAGAAACAAACAAGGGATTTATATCAAGTTCCTCTATACCTTGGTTCTCCCATACCATTTTTGAAACATTTAAAAGCGAGCTTTCGAGTGATTTGAAGTCAACTGATTTTTGTCCCCTAACGCCTTTCAGTATCTTGTAAGATTTTATCTCGCTTATCATCTCTTTTGCATCTTTTCTTTCAATTGGTATTATGCGAAAACTTACGTCCTTAAAAACTTCAACGAATATGCCTCCGAGCCCGAACATTATGACAGGTCCGAATTGCGGGTCCTTTTTCGATCCTATTATACATTCACGAATTCCATCGTCGCTCACCATTTCCTGAACGAGAATCCCTTCGATTCTCGCATTTGGTTCATAATTCTTCGCATTTTCCATAATTTTGTCAAACGCCTTTTCGAGTTCTTTTTCATCTCCTATCCCCACAACAACGCCTCCAGCGTCCGTTTTATGAAGGATATCTGGCGATTGAATCTTCAAAACGATAGGATATCCTATTTTCTTCGCGTGCCTCTTCGCGTCATCCTTCGTTCTCGCAAGAAATTCCCTCGTGGTCGGTATTCCGTATTTTCTCAGCAACTTTTTCGCTTCGTATTCATACAACGCCTTCATCCTCAACACCTTGATTTCAATATTTTATATTGCGGTCTAATTAATATTATGATTAGGGGATTTTTTGAGCCCAAATCGGTCCTATTTCTCGGGAATACAAGAATCGAAATGCCTCATGCGATGGTTTCTTCAGCGGTATTTGAAAGGGTAAAGTCGAATCTCGGAAAATTCGATGGTGAAGTTCACGTAGTAGATCTCGGAAAAGAAAATCGAGTATCATATCCACGAGCTGATTTATGTATACTTTTGCTCACACCAGAAGAAACCACACGCATTCTCGACAGGATAGAATCCAAACATGTCCTGATACTGCCAAGTGGCTTCACGAAAAAAGACAAAGAATCTATACTCAGAGTAGCGAAAAAGAAGGGTAAAAGAATTATAGGACCTAATTCCATATGTGGTCTTTTGAATCCATCGATCGGCCTGAACACGACATACGAACGTGACCTCCCCGTTAGACCGGGAAAAATCTCGATAGTCTCGCAGTCTGGCGGTGTGGGAGCATCCATACTCGATTACCTCATCTCGAATAAAATAGGTATCTCGAAGCTCGTTTGGCTTGGTAATGCCTGGGATGTGAACGAATGTGATGTCCTCGAATATTTCGTTGAGGATAGGAAAACAAAGGTTATTCTGATGTACATTGAATCGTTAAGAGAGCCAAGAAGGTTCATGAGAATCGTGAAAAAATCAAAAAAGCCCGTTATCGTTCTCAAAGGAGGGGTATCAAAGGAAAGCAAAGAGCGGGCAAAAACTCACACAGAATCGTTGTCAACCTCAGATGAAATATTCGCTTCTGCATTAAAGCAATGCGGGGCAATTAAAGCCGAGAGCATAGAAGAACTGTTCGGTTTAGGCATGCTACTTGAGCAATACGAAGGTGAGAAAATCAAACAAATCGCAATAATTTCGAATACGGGAGGCGCAGCTATACTCGTGGCTGACCAATGCCACAGACACGGCATATGCATGGCAGAATTTTCTGGGAAAACAAAAAACGACATCACCAAATCATATCCAGAAATCGAGCCGTTCAATCCGATAGACATTATAGCCGATGCGGACGGGGAGAAGTTCAAAAATGTGATAGAAATCGTCCTGAAAGACAAAAGCGTTGACGCGGTTGTTTTTGTCACACAGTTAAGGTCGTGTCTGCTGGAACCGGAGAGCCTCGAAGTTCTCAAAAGAATCAAGACACAGAAACCTCTGGTGAATCTAACGCCGGGTGAAGATGATTACAGAAAGGTTCGTTTCTTCTTGGGTGATTGTTTTCCTATGTTCAGGGATGCGGATATCTTGGCGAGATGCTTAAAAAAACTGGTGGTATGGGACATCTTTTAAAAAACGAAACAAACAATATTAACTGAGAGTATGATAAAGCACTTCCTGACACTTCTGGACTACTCAGAAAAAGAAATACGCCATCTTCTTGACCTTGCAATAAAACTAAAGTCAGGATATGTTGAAGAATATCTTGAAGGAAAAACACTCGCCATGCTTTTCGAAAAACCTTCAACACGGACAAGGGTCTCATTCGAAGTCGCGATGACCCAGCTTAAAGGGCATGCAATATATCTCGATTTCACAACAACCCAGCTCTCGCGTGGTGAAACCATCGAAGACATGGCGAAGGTCTTGAGCAGATACTGCAACGCAATAATGGCGAGGCTTTACACCCACGAAACACTCGAAAGGTTGGCGAACGCTTCGAGCGTTCCTGTGATAAACGGACTGACGGACAGATTTCATCCGTGTCAAACGCTTGGCGACCTTTTGACCGTTATGGAGAAGAAAGGAAGGACCGAAGACCTTAAAATCGTGTTCATGGGGGACTGCGGATACAACATGTTTCATTCGACTATGATAGGTTTTTCTAAGCTTTGGGCAAACATTGTTGGGTGTTGCCCAGGTAAGCGGGACTACATGCCTGACCCGCAAATATATGAGAAAGCCAAAAAATATGCCAAGGGTAGTATAAGAATTGAGCACGACCCTGAGAAAGCGGTCAAAGATGCGGATGTGATATACACGGACACTTGGGTATCAATGGGGCAGAAAAATGCAGAGCAAAGAATAACAGACCTTAAGCCATATCAGGTAAACAAAGAGCTTCTTCGACATGCAAAACCAGAAGCCATCGTCATGCATTGTTTACCAGCGCACAGAGGACAGGAGATAACAAGTGATGTGATGGACAGCGGGCGGTCTGTCATCTTCGACCAAGCCGAAAATCGCCTACATGCACAGAAGGCAATTTTACTCCATTTGCTCAAAAATACACACTAAACCCTCTTCGTTAACATCTCAACATAATCAGCAATGTTTTGCAAGGCCTTTGAAAAGCCAGGTTTCGTTCCTATAACAAGTATAATCTTCCCCATTTCTTTAGCGAGTTGTAGCGCAGGGAGATAGTCGGCGTCCCTTGATGCCAACGCTATCACGTCTATATTCTCGTTAAAGCATGCCTTGACAATATCTACTGCCACGCTCACATCAACGTCCGATTCTACTTCCCCGGCAAGAACAACCTTTGGTTCGAAACCTTGATTCGCGATTGCCTCGATTAACTTTTCTGGAGCGTGTTGATTCAGAAAAACCCTTCCTGTGACAATTCTTCCATACTTTTCTGTCATCTTGCGCAATTCATCGAGGTCTATGTTAAATTCCTTTCTTATTATATTCGGCCCGTCAACGAACAGAGCAACATTTTTTATCGAACGGTCTTTTTTTCTTTTGAAAAACATTTAAACACCCAATTGAATTATAAATAATTTCACCATAAAAAGATTTAGGTGAAAATATGCTGGAGTTGTTGGATAATGAATATGATGTTATTGTCGCGGGAGCAGGGCCTGCTGGCTCTTCTGTAGCAAGGTTCTGCGCAGAAAAGGGTTTGAAAGTTTTGGCTGTCGAAAAAAGACAGGAGATAGGCTCACCCAAAAGATGCGGAGAAGGTTTGAGCAGGTCTGCCGTTGAAAGAATGGGTATAGATATCAACAAGTCATGGGCAATCCACACAATAAAAGGAGCAGCTGCCTATGCCCCAAATGGAAATAAAGTTGTTGTGGATTTCGACGGTCCTGAAGGATGGGTCGTTGAGAGGAAAGTATTTGATAAACATCTCGCCAAATTAGCGACGGATGCAGGGGCAAAAATCATAACAAAAACAGAAATCGCTGATGTGAGAAGGGATACTGGCTCTGTTGCGGTGATACTTAAACATGAAGGCGATACAAGGGAATTGAAATGTAAGATTGTTGCAGCATGTGATGGTGTTGAGTCCAGAACAGCACGTATATTGGGTTTGAACACAACAATCCCTCTGATAGACATAGCATCCGCTGTTCAATTTGAAATGACGGGTATAGATATCGACCCTGAAAGAATCGAACTTTACTTTGGAAATGAAATAGCACCTGGCGGATACGCATGGATTTTCCCTAAGGGGGAAAACACAGCGAACATCGGGATTGGTGTGCGAAGACCGTTATCCAAAAAGCTTGCGCTGGACTATCTGAAGGATTTCATACAAAAACGTGAAGGTCTAAGAAAAGGTTCAATTATAGAGGTTAATGCAGGTGGTGTTCCTGTCGGCGGGCTCATGGAAAACATGATAGAGGACAACCTCATTGTGGTCGGAGATGCTGCGCATCAGGTAAATCCGATTCATGGCGGTGGGATACCTGAAGCATATGTGGCAGGGAGAATAGCAGCCGATATCATAAAGAAAGCTGTAGAAAAGGGGGATTACTCAAAAGATACACTTTCTGAATATAATAAGAGATGGTGGGAGGAAAGAGGAAAGAAATTAAAAAAGTTATGGGAGCTCAGGAAGGTCGTCGAAAAGCTCACAGACGATGAACTGAACTGGCTTTCAGAATATTTAAGCGGCGATGACCTTGTTAAAATAGCAAGAGGCAGCGGTTATTTTAAACTTGCCAAACTGCTCATGAAAAAGCCAAGACTGGTTATGTTCGCAAAGAAATTACTCTTTTGATTATATCCACTGCTTCTTGACAAAAATAGTGGCAGCAATCATGGATATTAATATGGATATTAAGAAGGTTATCCAAAAAGCCATGGGATTTTCCTGCAAAGGCAGTTGGACATTCATTCCGTAAAAACTGGCAACCATGGTGGGGAAAGCAAGGATTATTGTCAAAGATGTTAAAATCTTCATGACTATGTTAAGATTATTCGAAACTATGGATGCGTATGCGTCGAGTGTGTTTGATAGAATGTTGTTGTAGACAGATATCATTTCTATCGCCTGTCTGTTCTCAACTATTATATTCTCTAGCAAGTCTTCATCTTCCTCGTAAAATTTCAAAACCTTGCCCTTCATTATATTCTCAAGAACATTTCCATTCCCTATGACAGCTGTGTTGAAGTAGATCAATGATTTCTGAAGTGTGAACATCTGTATAATTTCTTCATTTTTGACAGATTTAGTTAAACCAATTTCTAGGGTTTTGATCTCGCTTTCTATAAGGTCAAGATACCTCATATAATAGCGATTTATCCTTGAAAGTATCTGGAACAGGAATCTTGTTCTTTTTGAAGTATAAAAATCTTTTATTCTTTGCTCATGGAAATCCTTATGAATCTCTGTCTTCTCGAGACACGCCGTTATTATCACTTCTTTCGTTATTATTATGCCTATGGGTATTGTTTCGAATCTTAACGGCCCAGACGACCTTTTTACAGGTATTTTAAAAATTATAAGGACGCAACCGTTCTCCACATCATATCTTGGTCTTTCATCAGGGTCAAGCGCAGCTGTAAAAAACTCCATGGGCACATTAAACATCTTCAAAATCTGTTTGACTTCCGTGTCCGTTGGATTTATCATATCAATCCAAGAGCCTTTAACGGGTTTCTTGAGTCTTCTCATTTCGCTGCTTGCACCAGCCTTAAAATTGATATATATCATAGGAATCACGCTGTCTTTTAGGGGTATCTTGATTATTTAAATAGTTTAAGATTTTATAATTTTGTTATGAAGTGCCCGTACTGCGGATATGAAATCAGGGAAGATTGGAGTTTCTGCCCGAAATGTGGGTCTAGATTAAAAAAACACTCATTTTTCGACAGCATTTTCAAACGGATGGAAAAAGAAATAGACAGCATGCTCGAAAGGGATTTTGAGATGTTCGACCTCTCGCCTTTTTTCGGCAACAGTAAGAGTAAAGGTTTTTCAATAAAGATAACGCAATCAGGCAACAGAAAACCAAAAATTTCGATTGAGACTTTCGGTAATAAAGGCGATGTCAAAGGCGCGAAAGGCTCTTTTGACAACAAGCGCGAGCATAAAAAATTTATCTCGTTTCCGTTAAAAAGAACGCCCAAGACAACAGAGGAGCCAAAAACCGATGTGAAGAGAATCGGAGACACACTTGTAGTTGAGATATACTTACCCGGAGTAAAAAGCAAGGAAGATATCGAGATAACACAGCTGGAGAATTCAATAGAAGTCAAGGCATTCGCGGACGATAGGGCGTTTTTCAAGATTCTGACAAAGCCAAAACACTCAAGAATTGTTAGAAAATCATTCGAAAATGGGAGGCTAACTCTTCACCTTTCGTTGCCGTAACCCTATCAAACTTATATTCAGTCCAAAACAATATTTCTATGTGAAAGGCAAAATTCCATTGTTACCGCTACCGTATAAGAAGGTCGTAAGGCTCTCAGATAAGTTTTTGGGCATAGGAGAATCATTATCTGTCCTTTTTCCCTCTCTTGAATTCGACCTCGAGGAAAGCGGTTTTGACATAGCTCCGAGAAGATGGATGTCAATAAGCTTCTTCACCTCATTTTTTTATTTTTCTTTTATTTTTGCCATTTTGCTCGTCACAACTTTTGCTGCAAAAGTAGAGCTGCAGAGGGCGATAGGCATTTCATTCATGGCAGGTGCTGGAATAGGGATGGGGACCTTCCTTTTTCTTGCTTTTTATCCGAAATTGATGTCGCAAAGGAAGGTAAAAGACATAGAGAAGAATCTTCCATACATGCTCCATCACATGCTTGTTCAGATAAGGGCTGGCGTCCCGCTTTATGATACACTCGTATCGGTGGCGAAAAGTGATTATGGTGTACTTTCAAATGAGATAAGAAAGGTCGTGAACGAAATAAACACAGGCAAATCAGAGGCAGAGGCCCTTGAAAAAATAACAAGAAACACGCCTTCCTTCTTTTTCAGGCGCGTTATGTGGCAGGTGATAAACGCCTTGAAGTCAGGAGCGGATATAGGGTCAACAATGAAGGAGATTGTTGAAAACATGTCAGTTGAGCAAAAGGTTGCGATAAAGAGATACGGCTCCCAATTAAATCCCCTCGCCCTCATGTATATGCTTTTTGCTGTGATATACCCAACGCTGGGCATAACATTTTTGCTTGTGCTCGCAACATTCACGGGCATCTTGTTGAATCTTGAACTGATACTCATAGGTATTACTGCCACGCTCGTAATATTCCAGTTCATGTTTGTCGGTCTTATAAAATCAAGGAGACCTGTTGGTATAGATGAGTGATATAATGATATACAAATTCCTTCCCAAAAGATATCTGAACCGTATAAGAAACAAACTTGAGCTCGCGGGAATGAAGACAAAAGCAGAGAAATATATAAATATCGCTTTCATCAGCAGCGTTGCTATAGGCTTTTTAATCGCATTTTTGATAAAAATTTATTTTTACATTGTGTTCATCGGTGTTTTTTGTGCAATGTTTCTTTTCTTCGATGCATATCTCACGCTGGCAATAGATAAGAGAAAGAGCTTCGTTGAAAATGTTTTACCTGATGCGCTCGAGCTCATGGCAGCGAATATAAGGGCAGGATTCATACCGAGCAGGGCTTTGCTTCTTTCTGCCAGGAAAGAGTTTGGGCCACTCGCAGACGCAATCAAAAGAGCAGGTAAAGAAATGATGACAGGGAGAGCGTTATCCGAGAGTCTCATAAGTATACCAAAGTATATAAAATCCGAGATTCTCGAAAAGACAATGAAATTGATAGTTGAGGGTGTCACATCTGGAGGTCAGCTCGTGGCTCTGCTCGAAGAGAACGCACTCGATATAAGAAGAAGACAGGCAATAAAAAAAGAGGTCAAGGCAAACGTCATAATGTATGGGATATTCATAGTTTTCGCGGGTGTTTTTGGCGCGCCCATTCTCTACGCGTTGTCTCTGTATTTGATCAATACACTTTCATCTCTCGGTTCATCCAGCATCGGAGCAGGCCAAGTAATGTCGAAAAATGTCCCATTCTTCAAAGGGACCATAACCATATCACCGGACTTCCTTTTCATATTCTCCATTGTTTCCATAATGATAACAACCTTTTTTTCTGGCATAATAATAGGCCTTATAGATACAGGGAAAGAAAGAGGGGGTATAAAATATATACCTATCTTTATGACACTTGCCTTGGTTGTGTTTTTCATAGCAAATTACCTTATAAACAGCATATTCTCGTCCATGCTTCCATAAATTTATTATAACCTTGCCTCTGACTTGTTCTGTTTTTTAACTTCCGAACCTCTCCTTCCATTCCTCATATTTTTTTACTGTTTCATCGTCAACCGTCCTTTTCACCTTTGAAAATGCAAAATCGAAATCATCCCTCGTCAGCGACCTGTAGTTCATCGAGTATTTCTCTATTTGTGCTGGTGTGAGTTCTTCGAGGCTCGGGTTCTGCTCACGTATCATGAACATTATCGCCTCTCTGCAAACGTTCGCTATGTCCCTCCCGGAATAACCCTCGCTCTTTTCTGCGAGGTCATCCAGCGAGATGTTGTCCAATGTTGTCCCTTTTAGATGTATCTCAAATATCTGTTTTCTGGCCTCATGGTCTGGAAGAGGAACGTATATCCTTCTCTGGAACCTCGAAATCATTGCATCATCTAAGTCCCAAGGTTTGTTTGTCGCCGCTATCAGTATAACTTTTTCGTCTTTAGCTGTCCTGAACCCCTCTATCTCGACTAAAATTTGCGATATGACTCTTCTTGTCCCTTCATGTATGTCAGAGTCCCTGCTCAACATTATGGCGTCAAATTCATCCATAAAAATTACAGATGGCTGCATGCTTCTGGCTTTCTCAAAAAGCATATCTATTATCTTTGATGATTCACCGAAATATTTTGAGAGTAAACTTGATATCCTTGCATCGAAGAAATTCGCATTTAACGTGCTGCTTGCGGCTTTTGCAAGAAGTGTTTTACCAGTTCCAGGCGGTCCATAAAGCAATATCACTCTCGGAGAATCAACAAAATCGGGCTTGTTGTGAATCATGGGAAGTATAATTGCCTCTTTTATCTCTTTTTTGACATCTTCCAATCCTCCTATATCCTCCCATTTCGTGACAGGTTTTTCAGAAACTACCATTGATTCTATCGCCTCTAACGATTTCACCCTTGTATAGGGAGTTGTTGACCTTATAATATTGCTCATCTGCTCATATTGAGAGGCTATGCTGAAGAAATTTTCAGCATTTTCCCGTGATGAGATGTAGGCTAATCTTCTGTATATGGACGCCGCTGTTTTGTAATGTATTAGCGCTTGTTTTGTTTTTCCTCTGGCCTCCAATTCTTTTGCGATGTCTATTTCTCTTTGAAGCTGCTGCTTCAGCAGGTTCTCCCTAAGACTGCCCATAGAATCAACCTATAAAGAAATTGTATTTTGATTAATAAGAATTTGCTCAACGCAGAGTTACTCGAGCTCCTTCTTTTTCTTTTCAGCTCCTTCTTCTGACAGTTCTTTAGCCTTTTCCGCCGCGATACGTATGGCTGTTTCTTCATCAACTTTTTCGAGGTCATTTATTGCGTTCAGCAATTCCTGAGACTCCTCGTCAACCATGAGCTCTTCCTTGCCGAACACCCTCTCCAGCTTCTCTTTTACCTCTTCTATCTTGCCTTCCTCCAGTGCCTTTTGAACGTCGGTGTCCAGAAGCACTTTGTTCAGCTCATCAACATCAGACTCCAAAATTTCTTTTGTCAGTTCAGACATTTTCTCGCTCTTCTCTCTCTCCTTCATGGCCTGAAGAAGCATTATGAATTGCAGCTCCCTCAGAAAATGCGAAGCCTCCATTTGTTTTGTTCTTGCCTCTAAACGCAAAGCCTTTATTTTCTGAACGTTTAGCATTTTAAGAGCGGTTGGCTGTCCTTTTGATTCAAGCATGAGTTTCTGTATGTTTTGTTCTATATTTTTTATTTCATCGGAAACCCTTTCTATTTCTTTCTCTATGCGTATTCTCTCTTTGACCAAGTCATCATTATCCAGAGAGAATATGTCTTTTCCAAATTTTGACTTTATAAATCTCTTCAAATCCATAAAATCACCACGGCTCACCCTATTTTTATTTTATCTTCTTTATATATAAAAAAGTGGATGATTAAATGAGGGGATTTCTTCTTTCTCTGGATGCACTCGTGGCGGTAACATTAATAGTGGCAGTCTCCGCTATGCTGACTGGGATGTCGTTCACATATTCATCGCCAGAACTCGCATATCAAAGGTATTATTTTGCAGGAAAAGATATTGTCAATATTTTCGAGGAAGGCAGGGTTGGCATGCTTGATGGTATCATCAATTTAAGTCAATACAACCTCACAAACGAAGATGCAAACAGAAGCATACTTGATGTCATAGGGTCTTTTTGGGCAGACGGAGACATCGAGGCAGCAAGAAATCTCACAAAAGACATATTGGACGAACTGCTCAACTCCAGTGGCTTGGAATACGAGATTCTTATTGATGATGAACCTATATACTCAAGCAATATCTCACACATACCAGAACATCTCGCCAGATTGTCAACCATTGTTTCGGGCTACGAAAAAACAAAGCCTGTTAATGGATACATCTCAAAGGTTTACATAACAAAAGTTGGAAAGAGGAACTCGAAGTTTGTGTATTTTGGCGGATATGTCGGAGATGGCAACATAACCAAAACTTTCGAGTTGCCAAACGATATAAACGTTACATCTATATACATGGAAATGAATGTCGGTAGCGATTTTGACCTGTTTCTAAATGAAAACTACACAGGACATTACATCAAATCATCTGGAAACTTCACAGCAGATAAGTGGACAGTTGCCAATCAAACATACAATCCTGAATACCTTTCCTACATCAGCGGCGGTCTCAACAAACTTGACATAAACTTCACAGGAAATAGGAGCTATGTAGGTGGGGGCTATATAAGAATAGATTATATGACTTCTGAGCTAACAGAACGCTCATATATCTACAACGGTAGCATCAAGACCGAGAGATATACATTCCCAGGTATCAAAGGTATAATAAATCTTTATTCTTCGTTCTATGTTCCGGGTGAAATAAGTAATATCAGCGCGCATATTCACTACAAAACCGATTATACCATCTTCCTGACAATCGGAAATAAAACTATATTCGAATATAATGGGACAGGTGAAGAAAGAGAGGTGGAACTCACAAATGAGAATTTCACGTTGCTCAACTACGAATTTTTAAGCAATAGGACCGTTCCGATCAGATTCGGCACAAAAGGTATACAACACGAAACCGTAACAGGCAGAGGTTACGGCGATGTCATACTTTCGACAGATGTTTCAGGAAGCATGGATGATTGTGGAGAATTCTCAATTCCCTACACATGCCATTACAACTGCCTGAAATCTATATTCCCATGGAATGTCCAACCAGTAAGCTGTATAGTGAATAATCCAAACGGGTGCACAGATGACGTGTGCGGCTCTGGGTGCATATGGACGTATAACCACTACCTTGATTGCAACCGAACAAAACTCGATCTCGCAAGACACGCTGACAAAACATTCATTGATATTGTGTTGAACACGAGTGGCAACAGGGTCGGGCTGAACAGCTATTCAACCAATATCAGGTCAACAACCGGTCTCACAACAGACAAACAACTGCTTTACAACGATATAGATAGCTACACAGCAGACGGCTCGACATGTATATGCTGCGGTATAATAGAAGCGATAAACATGCTGAACACCCAAAGCAATGAGACAAGGAGAAAGGCAATTGTTATAATGAGCGACGGACAGGCAAACGTTCGATGTAATAACGCGAATGAGGATTTGAACAACGATGGGAATGTTGATGCGTTAGACGATACAATACAGGCAGGATGTGATGCCTACAATCTTCACAACATGACTGTTTACACGATAGGGTTTGGTGAAGATGCAGATGAGGATACACTTCAGCGGACAGCAGCGTGTGGAAACGGAAAATATTATTACAGCAATTCAAGCGAGCTGGCAAAAACGTTCTCCCAAGTTGCGCATGATTGGGTGAACGCAAGCTATGAGGTTCAAACCGTAATAATAGAAAATAAATATATGAACAGCACACTCTATCCTGATTCATATATAGAATATACATACTCACCGAACATACCGTCTCTCGAATACGGAGAAATAACCCTGAAATTCGAATCACCAAGACTTCGAGAAACAACAGGAGAGGAAATGATAACAGATGAAGGAAATGGGACAAAAGACGGCTGGTTTGTAATCCCTGGCGGCGGTGATGGTATAACAACAAGGGTCATTGATGCCAAAATAACATCTTATTCGTCAAACTACTGGACAGACCGGCTGTGGGTAAATAGTTCGCAAACGAACAACTATATGAAAGTCTTCTGGTTAGGTGATTATGGAAACGATTATAGTGTTCTTGGAGACCCGTACATTATCCATATACCCAGTAATTACTTAACACCTGGCGGAAATAATTCCATAAAGATAGGTACAGGCTTTGAACCTACGAACGGGACAGGTGGCTCGCCTGATGACAGAGTCATATACACACTCGGCATAAAAGGTGTCCACTTAAGAGAATACAGCGATGTACTACCGAAACTGAAAGGATGTTCGGTCAGAATATACTATGACCTTGATGGCGATAACACACCAGATGGGTCGAAGGACATCAGCATAGGTCCAGATTCTAACGATGTTTTCGACCCACAGAATGATTCCATAGACAACAGCTTGATGAAACTTCTGGATGCGCTTAATTTCATAGACGACATTAACGAAGGTTCGTTCGGTGATGGTTCTGCTGGAAATCCTTACGACGGGATAAACCAATCCAACCCAATAGACCTCGAGATAAGTGAAAATTTTGAGTTCAAGGCAGATTATGTATCGCAAATAACATCTCTTTGGGGCCCTGCTCTCTTGGAAATAAGAACAGGCTCAAAGACGTGAAAAGATGAAAAAAGTGATAATGCCCGTTTTGTTTCTGATATTATCCATAAGTGAAACACTGGCGCTGTTTATACTTTCTGTTCTCCCAAGTATAACATTCATAAGGATGGGTCTTCGTTCAGGAGATATAGAGCATTTATTCGCCTATTTCATCTACGGTTTTATACTCTTCAAAACATTCGAAGGTTTCGGGACAGGCAAAAGAAAATCTTTATTATTATCGCTCATCATAGGTTCGTCCGTAGGGCTTTTATGTGAGTTCGTACAATACACACTACCTTATAGAACCGGTGATACAATAGACTGGTTTATAGATACTGCTAGCTGTCTGCTCGGTTCGCGCTTGGCATACAGAAATAAAATTCTCAAACATTTTAAAATTACCAACAAGAGAAAATATGCTTAAATTATTTTCCACCTATTCGTTATATATGGTGTTATCATGAAAGCCCCTATCTGTGAAATCTGTCTCAACTCCGATATACTGTGCAAGGTCTGCCAAGAAAAGTTAGACAAACGTATAATCAACCAGAGCGATATAGACATATCTAGGGCTGTGTATGGTCTTTCGAAATCACTCAATATTCTTAAAGATATTGAAGTAAAAAAGGTTTTAGAAACGGATAACTTGGCTGTCATAATTTGCAAAAAAGGTGACGCATCGAAGTTGATAGGAAAAGATGGTGTTGTCGCAAGAAGGCTTTCCAAAAATATAGGCAAAGGCATACGCGTAATTGAAGAATCAAACGACCTTAAAGAATTTATACAGAATCTTATTTACCCCGTCCCCCTGCTTCGAATCAATATTGTTTATCTTCCAGACGAGAAGGAAGTATTCAAAATAGTTATACCGAAAGAGCATAAACTTCAGATAGACAAAGCAACGTTGAGCAACCTAACATATCAGATGTTCGGAAAGGAATCTGTTGTTTCAAAAGAGTAAACGGTTTTTCCATGAAAAAGCGAATAGTTGTACATGACAAAGAACTCTGCAAATTCTCGAGATGCGGTTATCAGTGCATAAAGGTTTGTCCTGTTAACCGTTCAGGTGATGAATGTATAGTCGTGGGTGAAAAAGGATATCCTGTTTTCAATGAAGAACTTTGTATAGGGTGCGGTCTCTGTGTTAAGGCATGCGAAAAAGCGGGATTTCGGGCGATAACAATCGTCAACCTACCGAAGGAGCTCAACGAGTCTCCTATACACAGGTATGGCAGGAATGGGTTCGCTCTCTACAGGCTGCCTATACCAAAACCAGGGTATGTTGTTGGTATTATAGGGCCAAACGGTGTGGGCAAAACTACTGTCATGAACATACTCTCCGGGAATCTAAAGCCGAATTCAGGCAATATGGAAAACAAAGTGACATGGGACGATTTAATAGAGAGGTTCAAAGGCACAGAGTTGCAGAATTACCTTGAAAATTTAAGCGAAAACAAACTCAAAATTGCATATAAACCGCAACATGTCGATTTAATACCGAGGGTCTGGAAAGGTAAAGTAAGATCGCTCCTCGAGCAGGAGGGAGACCCAACCATACTTGTCAAAAAACTTGGAATAGATGAACTGTTAAACAAAAATGTATCCGAGCTTTCTGGAGGTGAACTTCAATTGGTCGCTGTAGCCGCTGTTTTACTTAAAAATGCAGATTTTTACTTCTTTGACGAACCATCGAGCTACCTCGACGTGCAGCAAAGGCTGCTTGTTGCAAAAGAAATTCGCACGCTGGCAGAAAAAAAACAGGTTATGGTCGTCGAGCACGACTTAGCGGTTCTTGATTATTTGAGCGACCACGTCCACATTCTTTATGGAAAGCCAGGGGCGTTCGGGATTGTCTCGAATCCGTATGGCGTTCGTGTAGGAATCAACACGTATCTTGAAGGTTACATAAAAGAGGAAAATATGCGTTTCAGGGACAAGGAAATCACATTCGATGTTAAAGCCCATGTGACAGATAAAACAATACCATTCCTCACGTTCCCCTCGTTTGAAAAGAAATTTGAAGGTTTCAAATTGAAAACAGAAGGCGGGATATTGTACAAAGGTGAAATAATCGGTGTACTCGGCCCGAATGGAATAGGCAAAACAACGTTTATAAAAATGCTTGTCGGACAGATAAAGCCAGATAAAGGTGAAGCCATCAAAGACTTAAAACTATCATATAAACCGCAGAGACTCATTATCAGCGAGCAGGATGCCGAATTGACCGTTGGTGCATATATCCAGAGCCACGTAGGCAGTAAAATATTTGAACCTGATTTCAAAAAGGTCATACGATACCTTGGCATCGAAAGAAACATGGAAAAACAGATGAAAAATCTTTCAGGGGGTGAATTGCAGGCGGTGTTTATAGCATGCGCATTGGGTAGAGAGCATGACATTTTGCTTCTAGACGAGCCATCGGCATTCCTTGATATTGAACAGAGGCTGAACATATCAAAGATAATAAGATCGCACATAGAATCAAACAAGATTGCATGTTTCATTGTAGACCACGACTTGCAGATAATAGATACCATATCCGACAGAATCATGGTCTTTGAAGGGCTGCGCGGCGTCAGCGGCTTTGGGAATAGACCCACGAGCGTTAAAGATGGGATGAATAAATTCCTAAAAAACCTTGGCGTGACGTTCAGAAGAGATCCGCAAACAGGACGAGCACGTGCAAACAAACCTGATTCACAAAAAGATAGAGAGCAAAAAGAACTAGGAGAATATTATTATGCAGGATGAAGAAATCAGATTATAAATAACCAAAAACACAGAACCCCGAAAATCAATGTCCCTAAAACAATAATCCAATCATTCGTTTTCATCTTCAGATTGTATCTTGTCTTTGCTTTACCGAACCCGCGGGTCTCGACTGACATTGCCAAGTTTTTCGCTCGTTCCAGGGCTTTCGTGAATAAAGGGACTATTACCGGGAAATAAAATGTGAGCCTTCGGGGACCCCTCTTTTTAAGACCCCGCGATTCTTGGGAAATGATAATCGTTTTTGTTTCCTCCTCAAATATGGGAATGAACCTGAACGCCGTAGTTAAGGAAAAGGCAAGGTCTTTGGGCAGGAAATTTCCGAGCGATTCCAGAAGGTGTTTCTGTTTTGTCGTCAGCATAAGGATAGCAAGGGAAAACAGGATTGTGAACAAGCGCAAGGAAATGGCAAATCCGAAGGCGATACCCTCAAAGGTTATGGGAAATCCTGATAAGAGATGGGTTTTACCAAAAGGGTAAAAAAATCCCTGGAATATCACAAGCAATATAGAAAATATAATGAAAAACTTTGAGAAACCTTTTATATCCTGAAAAGAGAGCCTGTTTGCCAGGAAAACAAAGAGTGTGAAAACAAAGATAGAGGAAAGGTAAAGGATGTTGGTGGAGAATAATGAAAGCGTGGAAAAGAAAAAGAAAAACTTTGTCCTTGAATCTAGTTTGTGGAAAAGGCTTCTTCCGTCTTTATATCTGAGCATAATCACACCCTGACCAGTTTTTCGAAATCCACCTTAATCCCAGATTTTTTCAGGAATTTTTCGATTCTGAATGCCTTTGGTATTTCTATCCCGATTTTTTCGAGCTTCGGGTTTCTAAACACCTCCGAAGGTTTCCCGTTCAGCACGAAATTCCCTCTGTCCAAAACAAGTATTCTATCCGCATATTTCAAAAGCCATTCAACCTTGTGCTCTATGACTATTATGGTTTTTCCTTTTTTGTTCATATCTTTCAGAATTCTGTATACCTCTTTCGTTCCCCTGAAATCCAATTGGGATGTGGGTTCATCAAGAACAAGTATTTCGGGATCCATCGCAAGCACGCTCGCCATGCACACCTTCTGTTTCTGGCCTTGGGAAAGAGCGAAGGTCTCCTTCTCTTTCAAATCCTTTATTTTCAGAGCATTCAGTACACCATCGACCCTCCTCTTTATTTCGTTTTTTTCGAGACCCATGTTCTCTAATCCGAATGCTATTTCATCTTCTACAGTAATGGAGAATATCTGGGAGTCAGGGTCCTGGAAAATCAAGCCTATTGATTTTGCCAGATCGAACACTTCGAAAGATTTGGTGTTCTTTCCCGAAACCTCCACATCCCCTGAGAATTTCCCTTTGATTAAATGGGGAATTATCCCGTTAAGGCAGAGCGCGAATGTTGTTTTGCCTGAACCTGTAGGACCCACTATTCCCACGAATTCCCCATCATTTACATCAAGGTTTATATTTCTGAGAATTGGGGTTTCCGAATATGCAAAATTCAGATTTCGAATCTTTATTCCCATACTGCAAACCTTTCAAGTCTGAATCTGAAAACAAGAAGCCACGCGATAACGAATTCGAGTATCCCTTGTATCGCGTTCAGACCGAAGAGTATCCACCAAGGCAAGAATGCCATCGCCTGCGAGGGGCTCATCCCTGTCCATATAGGTATGGCATAAAAATAATTCAGAGGTGTTACAAGCAAACCCCTTAGTATTACCGCCAATACAAGGCAGGTAATTATGATCCTGAGTTTTTTGAAATCCTCCAGTTTTAATTTCGAGATCTTCTGGAATGCAAAAGGGATGAACCATATGGGGAACGTTGCTATCCATTTCATAATTGCTCCTAACCATGTACTAGGAGCAACGATGGTTATTGCGATAGCAGTGACAACCGATACTGTCAAAGCCCCCCTCCATCCGAAGAGGAAATACGCGATAATCCAGGGTATTGCTACGAAGTCTATCCACATTCCCCATTGAGTAAGATAGCCTATGTGGACTATCTGGAAAACGATGGATATCGCTGCCAGCATGCCAGCGGATGTGAGGATTGTTGTTTTGTTCATGGTCTCAGCTCCACATGTACATAATCATTATCCTTTAAAGACAGGGTTTTTCTGAGATAAACAGGAGACAATATCTCAAGAACATCAGGAGGGTGATGAGACCTCTCAGGGATCACGACTGCCCCCTTTATCTTTCGGTTAATAACACAGGGGTAACATCGTATATCTCCGAATGTCCTGTTTCCCTTTTTGAACCCTTTTATAACAATGGGTTTCACTTTCTCCATCTCACTTTTCGCTTTCATATCCGTGATGGATTTCAGCCTTACATTTAACGTCCCCAAAAACGGGCGGAAACCAAGTTTTTCATGAAACTGGATGAAATATTCATCCTGCCCCACGTAATACCTTCCCTCTCCAGAACCTGATACAAGGTTCCCGCCAAATGAAATGCCAGGCTCTTTTGAAAATTCCATTACCTCCCTCAGCTCCATATACTTTTTCCTCAGGAATTTTCTCCCGTCCCCGGTTAGCGTTATAATCTGACCCTTGGGGCAAATCTCCCTCTCTATCATGCCGTGCCTTTCGAGTTCCCTTATCCTCCTTGAAATAGTCTGCTGGGAGGAACCGATTTTTCTTGCAAGCGAGCTTGTAGTTATTTTCCTTCGTTTTGCGAGCTGGATCAGAATATCGAGCACATCCGTTTTCATGAGAAGTAATGGTCTTTATTACTTATAAATGTTATGCTTAACAAAAATGAGTAAAACAGGGGATTTAAAAGTTTTTTGCTTATTAATCTTTCGAAGCCCATCAAGGAAGAATTAGTTTCGGGTATACGCGAACGTATGTTCTGAGTAATCACTCAACCTCTATCGAACCCATGCTGTACATCTCTTTTATGGCTGCTATGAATCTCTCTGTCATTTTTCTGCATCTGTCTATCAACTCCTGCCTGTATCTGTTGTAAAACAAATGCCAGTAAATCCACCACAGGAACGCCTCGAGCTTATTTCCCTTGAATTTGTGCTTGACCATGGGTTCTATTTCCATTCTAAATGTCCCCTCATTTTTTGATTTGTATTTGAAACCAACCATTCTTATCGATATCCATATTTCAGACCAGCGTCCTGTTGTTCTCGAGTGTCTTGCCATCTTCCAGTAATACAGCTGTATAGGGTCGCCTGTCCAATCCCACATCCATCTTGGCTCAAAAATACCGGTAGCAGATGTCTCCCAAACAGAACGCAGAAGCGCGTCAGCCCCCCTTACCCACATAAATGGGTCGGGTCCTTTGTAGTCGAGAATTCTCGTCTTTCTTGGTGCAAAGCAGTCGTCGGTTATATTTATCTTTACTTTATCAAGTATGACCATAAGTGTCACCTCATTGTGTTTCTTCCCTGAGTAACCTGAAGAACTCTATCATGTTTTTGTTGAACATTGTAATCATATTCCTGCAATCCTCTGCGTATTCTTCCCTCTTCCTATAGTAGAAAATCCTATGCCAAAAAACCCTTAACATTTCATAGAACAGGGAACGCTGCCATATGGTATCCTGTGGGTATTCCGTTCGTATAACAGCCTTTATTTTCACCTTTGCCTTCCCTGACTTGTCATCACCGGAACCTGAAACATCAATTCTTATGTAAAGGAAGCTGTAAACATCCATATCCTTGTGGATATACCATCTTACTTTGAATTTCTCTTTCTCTCCCTTTCCCCAGCTGAATTTCTCCTCCTGTATGTCAGCGTCAGAAACTCTGAAAACAGCTTTCATTAATTCGTAAGCTTTATAATAGAGTTTCATGGGATTTGGACCCACGTAATTCAATTCAATTGTTTCTGGTTTCTCCCTGTAGCAATCCTCTTGCATCACCAGCTTTGTTCTTGAAAACGCAGGCATCAGACCACCTATATTTTAATTTAAATTCGCAAATAATAAATAGTTTGGTGAAAGGAATGCTTCTGTGGCTGGCATCAAAGCTGTTCGCATTAATTATAATAGGGATTGGTGTATTTCTGGTTTTTTTCTTTCCTGGAACAGCGAAGCATCAGGATTACGGTTACGTCCAGTTCGGTTTGAGCGGAATAACCGTTGGTTTGATACTGCTCATCGTGGGAATTTTTATTCTGTTCGCCCCTTAAACCTTTTTTTAACTTTTTATCCATTATTAAATTATGGCAGAGGATATTGAGAAAACTCTGAAAAAGTATGATACGGTCGTGGATTATTTTCTGTGGAAATCCAGAGAAGAAACTATGCTTGGTCGTGTCTTTATAAGCCCGTCCCTGCTTGACCAGAGAGTCACAATGAATCTCACCACACTTGAGGGGCAGGCCGAAATAGTTTATAACGTCTTTATGTACAGACTCGCAAAATGGAGATGGAACATGGTAAAGGTGAATGAATCCATCGTTCTCACACCAACCCCACCGCCTGCATTCTCCTCTCTTCTATCGCAGAAGGAAAGATTGGAAGGTATGATAAAGTCGGGTTTAGCTTCAGCAGCGCAGGCAGTTGCTGATTACGAGCTGCTCAAGCATGATGAGAGAAAATACAGAGAGATACTGGATTACTTTGAAAGAGCCAAAGAGGATGAGCATGTATTGCGAGCGTTATTCGTCGATCGGGTTGACGCATATACAGGCGAGGGCTATTCAATGATATCAATGGCAAAGCGCTGGCCAACCATAATCTCGGATTTTATAAAGATGAAATCCGAGTGGAAAGATACCGAAACCATCCGCAAAGAGCTCAAGGTTTCGCAGGCCGAAGCGGTTGTCCTCAAAACAAAAAACGAATTGTTCAAGGAGTGGAAGGCAAGATTTTTCCCTGATGTCAAGGAACGATATGAAAGACTGAAAGTCCTTCTGAAATCGAGAGAAAAGTCGATATATGAATACAGAAACTGGTTAAAGCCATATATTGCAAAGTTAAAGGTGATAAGAGAAGCCCCTGAAATTCAGCCTTCTACCATAGACTTTCACGACCCGACGAAATTTGCACACACACCAAGCGGTCTTGTTTCCGCAAATTTCTGGATATGGAGAGGTTGCACCCCAGAAGAAGTTGGAAAGCCCTTGATGGTCTCCGGGTGGGGAGAAGTTCCGTTATATGATGACTGGGTAAAGGAAAACATACCCCTACTCGAACAAAAATATGACTTGGATATAAACGACAAAATCGTAAAAAATGTGATAGCAAGCGCGACAGGTAAGACACACACTATCGCGCATAAAAAATCAGTTGGGGGCAATGTCATCGCACTCTATCCGGCACCGAAAATCGACGAGCGATATATCTACTACACCCTCATAGACCTTGATTACAGGTGTGAATACAAAAAAGCCTCGACGGGTCCCATGGTCATGGAGGACCAAGTTTGGGATTTCAATACATTTTTCATATCCAAGAATTTCCTGCTTTTCATGTTGCTTGAGCTGTGGTGTCTTGAGCAGAAATTCAATCGTGAGATAGACGAAATCATAGGCATTTCTGAGGCCGGCAGAGAAAAAGGCAAGGAGAAGAAAGAAGACAAAAAAAATCTGAAATCCAGATTAAAGAGGCGGTTGAGCCCGCTTGGAAAATATTTCATCCGACAGGGTCCATACGAAATAAATATAGCCGAACGTATATCAAAGGAGTTTGGTACTTACGCGGGCGCAGAGGCGGCTGAATTGAGAAATTTAATCAAAGAGACTGCATACAGAATAAGCGGGCAGAGCCCGTGATGGTGAATTATGGGCGAAATAAAAGTAGGTGTAACAACAGGTCTATATTATATTGCAAGGTCAGAAGATTTAGCGACCAGCCTTAAAAAAATAGGTTACACTCTAACAAGAGGAGTAAATGCCGTTGAGATTTCGGCAGATACCCCCCATGAAATAAACTATACTATAGGCAAAGAGATAAGGCATCTTGCCGAAAAACAGGGTATGGATTTGACATTCCATGGTTCATTAACGATACCAATGGCCATTCCCGAGCGCTCGGACTGGAGAGACGCGCAGGACCACATAGAAAAATCCATACGTTCCGCTGTTTTCGGCGGGTGTAAATACGTTCTGTTTCACGCATGCCTGCATTTCTGGCTGGAAATGATCACATACACCTCGTCGAAGCTCGACATCGTGATGTGCGACCATTTAGGCAGATTTGTTTCGGAAATATTATACGAAAATGAAAGACTAAGAAACTGGTTCGTCGACGTGATGTGGGATTTCGAAAGGCCATACCCAACAATGATAATAGATGAGAAAGACTATCGAGAGGCTGAAGGCTCTGCAAGGGTTGAGTCGGATTTCAAAGCACAAGATATTGCAGACAGGGAAAGAAAGGAAATGTTAAAGGAGTTGGAAAAGCGATACGGTAAAAATATACCAAGAGCGGAAATAGAAAAAATGAACAAAAAGATAATGGAAATACTAAGAAAAGAGGCTGGAAAACTCTACTCCGACCTTCTTAAAAAATACATAACCGAAGCTGCCATCAAAAAGATGACAGAGCCCAAATACGAGAAAAGGAAATGGCGAGTTGACTCTGCAGGCAAGCTGACGGATGCATATAAAATAATGGCGCATTATATGTTTTTCACAAAAGACCCGATATGGCTGGCTATGGTCGAGGTGTATAAGGATGTGATTGACAAATATAATCTGGATTATAGCGATAACAAGTGGTTAGATAACTCGCTTAAAAAAGCAGAGGAGCAGAACGACAGAATGTTCAAGCAGTTCTACTATGGAACAGTTGCAGCGAAATTTCTGGAAGGACATGTGCAGAAGGCTTTAGAATTTATAAACACTCGCCTGATGAAAGAACTGGAGAAATATCCAGACGCAGATGAGCTTAAGAAAATAGCAAAAAATCTGAAGATAACCATTGAAATACCTGATGCCAGAGACCCGAAATACGCAGGTCTTTATCTTTTATGGCATCCGAAACAAATATACGCTGCAATAAAAACCATAAGAAAACGTCTAAAAACCGACAAACTCTTTATCACCATGGACTGGGAACATATGGCAGGTCACGGAGTTGACCCGCTCGTGGAGGTCAAGAAACTAGAGAAAATAGCACCAGACTTCGGAAAATACGTATTGTCCGTTCACTCAAACTCTCCAAATCCTTTGCATGCACACTATCCCATAGAAATTGGTGATATCGAAATTTACACACTTCTCTATTTTCTCAGGAAAACAGGACTTGGCAAGCAAGACTTCGATGTTTACATATACTTCGAGCGAGGTGGTGGAGAAGACCCATTCCGACAATCAATAGATGCATTAAAACTGATGGTCAAATATCTCGAAAAGGATATTCCACCAGACGAGCTTCCTGAAGCATTCTTCGGTATAAGCATGACTGCAATGGACTTCGAAAGACAAAGACAAATAATACTCGACCACCGCTTTGATGTGATAAAAGACCTTCTTGAAATTCCAGAGGAGGAGTGGACGTTTCTTTCGTCAGTCGCAACCAAAAAAGGCAAGGCAAAAGAATTCAAGAAAGAGGAAATGAGATAAATCAATCACTTCAAGCATTGCTTTTCGGAATTTACTTTCCTTCCCAGAACTGCCTGAAGAAAGGTTCTGCAAAGTTTTTGACCGCGTGTGTTGATTGTGCCCAGAAAGCAACATCCTGCGTGTGATGAACCTTCTTGTCGTCTGTTAGTGCAAACACAATGTGCCTGCCATCTATCGTGAAAATTCTATTTGCAGGCTCTTTTATATGTTTCATTTCAGCAATCTCTGAAAAGCCTTTTACTGGCGATGTCTCATTGTCCATGGGGGCAAGAATTTTTAATTTCACTCCTCTCTTCGTGATTCTTTTAAGTGAATTGTAATGATTTGCATATAAATCGTTGAGTCCTTCCACAGTTGTCATGATTTTAATTTCCTTCTTTGCTTTTTTGAAAAGAGAGTTTAAATGTTGGTTTATCGCGTGTTTGCCTTTAAGCGTTCCTGTCATTTCAAACGGCTCAACTATGTCAAGTCCCTTCTTGTAAATGTCCATTAATTCGAGCAGCACAGGAGAATTTTTTAACGCATCTATTCTCCCCGCCATCTCGTCAAACTTCTTTTTTAAGTTCTGTTTTGTCCTTTCAAGCGCATCCCTTGGATCCAATGCAACATATTTTATTGGTTTTGACGGCTGGACAACAACGAAACCTTTTTCTGCGAGTGATTCAAGGATATCATATGACCTTGATCTTGGCACACCTGCAATCTTCGAAAGCTCGCCGGCTGTGGCAACACCCCTCGCAAGCAAAGCCACAAATATCTTTCTCTCATACAAATTCAAACCTATACTTTTCAGGGCATCCAATGTCCTTGTTGTAGCAACTACCATTTTTTCACCCAATAGTAAATTTATCGTTTGTATATTTATAAATCTTTTTCCAAACGTTATTTTTTTGTTGTATTTAATTACTTACTAGTGAATATATTTAAAGCTTACCTGTTC
>JAGGYQ010000047.1 GCA_021162425.1 Candidatus Aenigmatarchaeota archaeon | reverse complement strand
ACTTTATTCAATAAATTTTTAAATTTATCATCTTTTAGTGATATCTTAACCTATCTTTTACGTCTCAATAAATAAATAGAGAAATAGTCTTTGAACACATCGCCTCTCGGGTTGCCCTTGTCCAGAATTCTGAAAAAATTTTTAATATTAGTTTCAAGCTTTTTCTCATTTTTTCGCAGGACCATCGCCCTCAGTATGACAGAACCATTTTTCTTTAACAGTTCCCTGAGCCTTTTTAGATAATTCTTTTTAAGCAAATCCGCGAAAGTGACAGTATCGCTAATTATAATGTCGTAATGCTTCTCTCTAAGAGGAAGTTTTGTTAAATCCCCCTGAAGCCATGTCTCTTTCTTGCCCTTCCTCTTCATTAGGGATGATGCCCTCTTTATAATCTCAAAGTTTTGGGCAACGACAGTTGCGCGCAGTTTCATTTTTGCTACAATATCTCTCAATTCAGGACTTGCCCCTATAATCATAACCCTCGGATTTGTCTTCCCAGCAACAGAGGATGAAAAATATTTCTCAAACAGTTTGAGCTCGCTTTCTGTTGGCTCTGTTAGGGGCGTGTGGTGATATGGCTTTGTGTTTTTTCTGAGTATTCTTTTGATGATTTTCATATTTTTATATTTTGCACCGCCTTAATATATATGTCCAAAATTATCATTATTCCGACCTCTCATATAGCGAGAGAAAGTATTGAGAACGTGGAAAAGGCCGTGAAGAAAGAAAGACCCGAATGTCTTGCGGTAGAGCTTGACATTAAAAGATATTACGCATTCAGGCAACATGATAGAATTGGTCTTGCGGACGTTCTCAAAACACTCGGGCTGTGGACAGGGTTGCTTTACGTCCTTCTTAAAAAAATGCAGGAATATCTTGGGACAAAAACAGGAATACTTCCGGGCTCGGAGATGGTTCACGCAGTCGACGTTGCAATCAAGCATGGTATGAAAGTTGCATTCATTGACCGACCGATAGAGAAAACTTTCATGAAAATAAAGTCGCTGGACTTAACTGAAAAACTAAAACTTATGCTCATGCTTGTCGTTTCGTTCATCTCGCTGTATTATCCGCTAAAAAGAGGTGAACGAGTCGACCTCAACAAAGTCCCAAAGAAGGGTCTCATAAAAGAGGCTATGAACTATATGAAAACCAAACTCCCAAAATTTTACAAAATTCTTGTTGAGGAAAGAGACGAATACATGGCAAAAAACCTTGACGATTTGAGCGACAAATTCGAAAAAATAGTCTGTGTAGTAGGGGCTGGGCATGTAGAGGGGCTGAAAAAACTTTTAAATAACAGGAATGTCAAATTCACAGGGCATGTTTAAAATTTCTTTTACGTCCAACCTTCCTTCCTTAACATGCCGAATAAACTCGGAATAGTCTCTGTGGAAAATGGAAAAATGACCGTATTTGGTAGAAAGCTGATTTTCCGCTTCGCAAGGCGGAACGCCCTTCTGTAAAAGATAAAGAAAACTCGCTATTCCGCTTCTGTCCGAACCTTTCCTGCAATGGACAAGTATTGGTCTCGCTGTCTTTCTATAAATAGTGAGCAACTTATTAGCCCATCCATATTTCCCATTAAGTTTTATTGGTATTTCAACGCTGTGCATTTCAATTCTCAGTTCTTCACAGGCTTCTTTTTCTTTTTGAAACCATTCTTCGTCAGGTCTTTTACCTCTGAGATTGATAACGGTCTTTATACCATACTCTTCGCGAAGCCTATGCAAATCCTCAGGAGTTGGCTGCTTTGACCTGTAAAGTTCATTTCTAACAACCTCCCAGAATCTGGGATACCATGGGTCAAGACGTTCAAGCATACAACTAAATTATAACAAAAGATTTAAATTACTTTACAGTAGTTACGGTTTGAACCACTCTATTTCATAATATTCATATTTGGATTTCGGCAATATGATTTGTTTCAGTTCATAATACGTTATGGATGTCTCTCTATCCGTTATTGACAAAAGAAGATGCAGACCGGATTCCCTTGCCTTCTTCAACATGGATGCGAGTTCGACACCACCTATATGTTCGTCTTCGGAAACAGAGACGATTAGATATCTTGGTTTGTCCTTCGGCGTTTCCCTTACCCACACACCTTTGCCTTTCTTTCTCCTGTACGCCATGAAATCGACAGGAAAGTCAATATAATCGTCTTCTTTCATCTCAGGTATTCCGAGAATAAACGTTTTTTTGACACCGTGTGCAACGCGAACCGCTCTTGACCATTCTGAAATGAGAAGCTTCTGGTTTTTTGGGAAAACATGTAAAACATGTCTGCTGTGTATCCACTCGCCTTTTTTGACAGGAGAAGCGCCCGGAAAATATATTCTGAAATGGGAGCCGAATTTGAATCCAGTTTTCACAACATACCCTTTCAAACGCCAATCTTCGTATATATCGTAAAGCTGTCCCGCATATTCACGTTTTTTCAGGACATGATTCAGGACATCTGAATATTTTATTTTTTTACCCGTTCCCGCATCAATTATATTCAAGCCAAAGTGTTTTGAAAGGAATACTGTTTCAAGGAAGTTTAATTTGTTCATTATTCCTCTGTTTTGTTTGTATACGCCATATTGACCGAACCAGTAATCTTCGAATATTTTTCTGCCTGTGGCCTCATCCTCTACAATCGAAAACATAGAATCTGCATGCCACACGGCGTTCGTCTTCAGCTTTTCCATTTTGAGTTTTTCTGAGGGGTATTTTTTGTATGTCTTTTTGGAGTGTTTGCCACGAACGGATGGATTGTATTTTCTTATAATCAGTCCCCTGTCCCGCCAGTCTCTATACGCATTAAATCGTATGAGTAGCCTGGGTTCGTTTTGGATAAAGCAGGATGAAAGCTCGTGAAAATCCATTTCTTTACCATTCCCGTCCAGCACAACAGCGTTTCTGAAAGATACAAGATATAGGACTTCTTCAGGAGAGAGATATATTTTTTTGTCTATTATGTCACCGAAAAAATCTTTTTTGAGCCTTTCGAGTGTCTCGGTCTCTTCCGCATACACGCCTTTTTTTGGGTCAAATTTTAGTTCAAGCATTAATGTCACCATGAAACAAGGTAATAAAATGTTATGTCTATTTTTTTGCTCCCGAACGCATCTCCTTTATCCATACGTCCATTTGAGGGAATGGGATTTCTATGCCTTCTTTTCTGTATCTTTTGTGTAACTCTTTTATGAAGTTGTGTTTGAGTAGATATTGATTAACGTATTCTTCAACCCTCAAAATCACAGAGAAGTTTATACTGGACTCTCCAAATTCTTTAAATCTTATAAACGGCTCAAAATCCTTAACCGTGCCTTCTGTTTCTTTCATGACTTTCTTTGCTACTTCTATGGTTACCTTCTCAACTTTCTCAAGGTCGCTGTTGTAACTAACACCAACAGGGATAACAACAGACATTTGTTGTGCTGGCTTGCTGTAGTTTGTGAAAATAGATTGTGCAAGTTTGCTGTTTGGTATAACCACATAATTATTGCCAAGTGTGCGTATTCTTGTTGTTCTCCAGCTTATGTCATCCACGTAGCCTTTTAGGTCGGGCCCTATTTCCACATAATCTCCAATTTTTATCTGCCTTTCTATGCCCATATAGACTCCTGCAAAGAAATTCGCAAGTGTATCCTGCAGAGCCAATGCGACAGCAAGACCAGCTATACCCAAGCTTGCTATCAATGGTGTTATCTCTATTCCGAGCTTGTCGAAAATTATCAGCAGGGCAAGAATATAAATTATCCCACCAGCTATTTTTTTCAGAAGGGGCAAACTTGTTGTGTCGACTTTTGTCTTTGTTTTTATTGCGATTTCCTCGCCATACCAGTCGAGAATTGCATGTGCTATTCTGACAACAATATAGGCTCCTATTAAAATGTATGCAACATTGAAGAATATGGAGAGTGACATGCCTTCTATTTTAAAATCAGGTTTGACGTACAGAACCGCAAAAAATGCACCTGTCAAAAGGAAGAGAATGTGTATAGGTTTGATTATTGCGTGAATGATCTTGTCATCAAGTGTTGTTTTGGTCTTTACAGATGTTATGTGCTTCATTTTTTCCAGAAGAAATGTGACAACATAAGACAAAACGTATGTAACAACAAGTATCAAAACCGCCATTACATAGTGAGCGATGTCATTGACCAATAGACTCGATATCACATTTTCGATATACTCTAACATTATATCACACTATTTTAATAGTTTTGGGTCTTTATTAATATTTTATTTGGTTAAATTTTTATAGCGCGACAATAGTATATTATTATGAGGCTCAGGGAACTTCTCGAAGACCGATTCACTGAAGATGAGCTAAAGCATGTCCGTGGTTCTTTTGACATAGTAGGCGATGCGTGTATTATAGAAATACCAGACGAGATTATTCACAGAAAAAAAGACATAATAAATGCCATTCGCGAAATACATCCAAATCTGAAGACAATCTACCGAAAGGTCAGCGAAAGGAAAGGAGCATACAGACTCAGGGAGCTCGAGTTAATCTATGGTGAAGCCAAAGAGGTAACACATAGAGAGCATGGCTGTATTTTCAGGTTTGATCCGAGAAAGGTTTATTTTTCGCCAAGAGAATCAACGGAAAGGCAGAGAATAGCAAAACTTGTAAATCCGAATGAAGTTGTTATGGTGATGTTTGCGGGCGCGGGTCCCTATGCCATAACAATAGCCAAGAAAAGGCCAAAGGTCAAAAAGGTTTATGCCATTGAGTTAAACCCAGACGCGTATAAATACATGATAGACAATATCAGGATAAACAAGGTCGGGGACAAGGTCTTGCCAATACTCGGGGATGTAGAAATAAAGTGCCCTGACTTTTTTGGCAAATGCGACCGCGTGGTTATGCCTTTGCCAAAGGGTGCGTATCAATACCTAACGCTGGCTGCACAATGCCTGAAGAAAAAAGGTGGGTTTGTACATTATTACTTTTGGTCGTCTGATGAAGCAATAGATGACATAAAGGAGATAGTAAAAGCGGATATAGAGAGCGTGGGCAGGAAGGTCAAAAAAATGGACGTTAGAAAGGTTTTGCCTTACGCACCAAAAACATGGAAGTTTTGTATGGATGTGGATGTCAGATGACAAAGCCTCTTTACATGCATCTTTTATAAAACTTTTTCCCATGAATATTTTGCATGGTCATTTACAATGAAAGGGGTGTCATAGGGACTTTAGAAAAAATTAAAGAATCCATGGGATGCATCCCCGATGAAGTAACAATTAAAATCACCAAGAAAGAAACAGACCAAGACCAAATTTATAAAGAAGGAATAAAAATTGACAACACTACTTATGCTGAAAAGAATTTATGCGTATTACCAAAATCAATCGAATCGCCCGAAATTAAAAACAAAATTGAAAAACAACTTCTAGAAAATGTTCTTGAACTTAGGGATAAAATACTTTCAAATCGCCTGTCACGTCGCGTAGTCATAAAAGTTCCAGATACACCAAAAATAACATCTTATACACAATTTTACTAAACTATAGATTGTCCAAAAATCTTAACCGCTCGACAGGTTCTTTTGTTTCGCCAGTAGTTGAAATACCGGGTGTGAGGGATTGCTCGTGCGTGGGCAATCCAGGAGACTGTCTCCATTCTTGCGGTCTCTTTTTTGCATCAACATCCTCGCAGAATATCCTGCTGAATTTTTCTCCGCACGACCTACAAACGTATGTCGCTTTTAAAATCATTTTTATTGGGGTCGTGTTTTCAAGGACTTTGACAACTTCTTCTTCCAAAAGATACGTCCCGCCGCCACATTTCGGGCAATTCATAAAAAATTATTGGTCAACCAGATATAAATTTGTTTGAGCAGAAGTCAACTCCAGACGTTTTTCCTGATTTCCGTGAAAAAATGCTATTTGCTATATAGATAAATCGACAGCCACGGATAAGGAGAACAGGATGTGAAAAATGTTTATAGTCATTAGAAATTAACTCATCAAAGAGTGTGGCTTTGGTGTGGCTTTGATTAAACTTAGTAAAAGGTCATTTTGAATAGTTCAGATGAATATGAACACACTACTAAAGAAAACATTGTTAAAATACCTATCATCACCAGCATTTGTAATTCTGTGTTTCACCGTCATAATAATTTTTGATGAGGATTTTAAATGAGCACCAGAAAACAATGCTTTCAGAATTTGCAGTTCAGGCAATTAAACCTTTTGCACATATCCCGGGCTTGGCTCAAAAAGCAAACCTTCTCTCTTTAACTTTTCCAGTATTTCGCTGACATTCTCGATTCCTTCCTTCTTGGCTATTTTCTCTATTTCATCGACAGGTATTTCCTTCATCTTTTGCGTCTGTGAAAGCTCGTTTATTATGTCAAATACTGTTCTTATTTTTGACCGCTCTGACGAGGTCACGGCTGCACCTTCTGCCTTATCTATGTCTATCTGCCCTGATGCATCGAGCCCTAATTGCATAAGAGAATATGTCATCAACCGTATGGCTCTCTGGGCATCTTCTTTTCTGATTTTTTCGCTCAACTGGATTTTGGCTGATGCCTCTGAAAGTCTTATGAGTGCCTCGAACTGTCTCAGGGTTATGGGTATGGGTCCCGAAGATTCCCTTGCCTTTTTTCTCATGTCTATGTAAAATTTTCTCAATATTTTAGCTGCTTCTTGCGTAAGGACAGGTTTACAGTTTTGCTTTGCATATGCGACATACTTCCTTATAAATTCAGGTGACAGGACAGGTCCAGATTGTTCAAAATCCCTTTCCCTTGTCTTAAGGACATGGTCAACTATTTTTTTGTCTGTCTCTATGTCAGGAATGTCTCTGAGTATGAATTTTAAATCGAATCTCGTCAAAAGCGTGTCCGGTATAGTTATTTGTTTGGGAAGCGACATGTAAGGGTCAAATCTTGAAAATTTTGGATTTCCACCAGCGAGGACAGATGTTTGAGCGGGCAAGGTGGCAACTATTGAAGCTTTGGCTATCGATATCGTCCCCTGCTCAAGGGCTTCGTGCATGGCAACTTGGTCTTCCACGCTCATCTTCTCAAACTCGTCTATAGCCAGCAATCCGCCATTTGTCAGAACAAGCGCCCCTGCTTCAAGCACCCAGCCACCCATAAACTGCTCATCGCGAACAACAGTTGCCGTTAACCCAGCGCCTGTCACACCTTTACCTGAAACGTATTTACCACGTGGGACAATCTGCGGAACAACCTTGAGGAGCTGGGATTTACCAGAAGATGGGTCTCCAATGAGCAATAAATGAATATCGCCTCTGAACTTCGTCCCGTCTTTCAAAATTCTTGGCACACCACCGAACATCTGAAGCACAACAGCCTCCTTTATTTCCCGCATACCGTAGAGCGAAGGGGCAACGGAGTCTATAAGCTTCTCATAAATGTTGGGGTCTTTTGCTATTTCTTTTATTTTTTTCTCGTCTTCAGGTGTTATTTCAACATGTCTCCATCCGCTTTCTGTAGGTTCAACATAGTTAGCATCCAAATAAAAATCGAGTTTTACTGAATAATGTTTGCCCTTCGGTATATCTTTGAGGATGCCTGTAATCTTTATTCTGTTCCCCGGATCTGTTAACCTTCTACCTTCAGGTGTTACAAGGTCTTCTGTGAGAAAAACGTTTATTTGGGATGGTCTGTCCCCTTCTGTGAGCTCAAACGGTTCTTCAACTGTTATCCATCGTGTGTCTATCATCTTTTTATCAATTTGTTTCAAATCTTTCTTGTTTTTACAGTTTGGGCATCGTAAAGGCTTTAGTATTATATTTGTGACTCTTGGGTGCCAGAACGTTTCACCGCATTCCGAACATTCCCATTTCGTTTCGATAATTTCAGGTCTTACCTCCGAAGCCCTCCTAACTATCCCCTCTATACATATCAATTTTCCTATATGCTTTGACCTTAGATCTCTTATGTTGATTCTGTCCACATTCCTTATTTTGAGTTTTACAGGGTTCGTGACCATATCCCCGAGAGATTCGTATGCAAGCCCGAAAAATTCTTCTGGTTTTTCGAGCAACATTTCAGACAGATGTGTATCAAAAGCATCAAGCTCTGTAAAATCAATAACCAGTGGCTCCCCTTCATTGGATGCTTTTATCAATTCCTTCTTGTAAATCTTTTCTATAAATTTTCCAAACTTTGCCAAAAGCTCTTCATTCGCGAGTTCATTTTTGGGCATACAACACACCGATGATTTGAGTTACAAAGAATATAAAAGATTTCAGATTTTTAAACTTGACTTTTGCAGCTTTTTATAATTGAGCACACAAAATTAAATAAAGGCGATTTCATGGTAAAGAGCTATGCAAGGGGCAGGCGTTTTGAGTATCATGTGGTCGAAAAGCTCGAAAAACATGGGATAAAAAGCAGAAGGGTTGCGCTTTCAGGAAGACAACCTTCGCCCGATATACCGAACGCTGACATAGTCGTAGAAGAGAAATTTTTTGGAAAGGCGAAAACCACTAAAGCAAAGAAATATGTGTCATTTCCAGAAAAGGAGATAAGAGAGCTTGATAAGGGTGATGTCCATTTTCTTGTTTTCAATTATGAAAGGTCTCAGCCATTTGTTGTTATAAGATTCAAGGATTTTGTTGACCTTGTAAAACTATGGACAGGCAGAATTAAATAATTCACACGCCGAAAACAGTCAACACCCATCTTATACCATAGAAACCGCCCAATGCCAAGCTAAGCGACAATATAAGTTTGCCTGTAAATGATGCCAATAGGAATTTCTTGACGTCGTAATTAACTGCGCCTGCCACTATGCCAATGACGTCATCTGGAAGCGGGGTGACAGCGAAAAGAAGAATAATCCAGAAAATCGCGTATTTTTCTGACCATTTTTCTGCTATTCGCAGCCATCTTTTGTTCTTTTTTTCTATAATTTTTTTCCCGCCGAGACCAACTGCGTATCCTGTAAGCTCGCCCAAAGCAGAGCCTATAGCAGCAGAAAATCCGACCAGCCACGGGTTAAGTATGGCACCAAAGACAAAAATCAATGTGAATGTAGGGACAGGCAGGAATATTGATGCAGAGCCGACAAATGATATAATAAATATACCGAGATAGCCAAAGTTTTGTACAAGTCCGTTAGACCATGTCACGAATCCGTTCAAAAAAGAGCCAGATTCCATCATATTTTAATTAACGAATTGATAATATAAACATGAGTTACGGAAAGTCTCCGTGGGTTGCAGCGTTTCTTAACTTCGTATTCTGGGGCGCAGGTTATGTTTATATAAGACACAGGATGTTTTTGGGCGTGGGGCTTTTGTTTATTTTCATCTTGAATTTCTTGATAATAATGGCTATACCTAATATGATTCTTCTTAGAAACTCTGAATTATTTTTCATCTGGCTTTCTTTCATATGGTTTGTTCTCAGCCTTCTGTTTGCCGTTGATGTGTATAAGGAAACAGAGGAATTGAACAGGATATAGTCGCGTTTTATATATAAAGCGGATGCGAGTGGCGAAAAATAGAGATGCACAAATTGGACTACATCATCTATGCGGCATTGAACAGAGTTTTCCGCCAACACGTGAAGTTTTGTGGAAATGAATAGGTATAAAAAGAAGAAAAGAAATAAAACTGTTTACTGACAACCTCCTGCGGCTGAACCCTGTGAGTTGCCTTCAAGGGTTTGTTCACACTCTTTTGGTGGGTTTTCAAACCCTGAACATATCGCTGTCTTATACGCCTGAGGTGTTCTTGAGCCTCTGTATGCCTTGTCGTTTATAAGCACAGTGGGCGATCCTCTCACACCGTATTTCTGGTTGAGCTGGTATTCTGCCTCTAAAAGAGTTACTGCCTCATTCTGCTCACATTGTTTTATCTTTTCTACATCTATGCCATGCTTCTTTGCGACATCTTCCCAGCATGAGTCAACGTTCCTTGCGTTGCATGCTGTGTTTACGTCATCGATGAAGTCCCAGAACTTATCGTGGCTTTCGTATTTCCATATGCACAATTCACGAACATCTTCATGCAGTTCCTGTATCCCGTGCATAGAGCAGTATTTACCGTTCTCCATGCAGTAGTCCGAGCCTCCTCCCCTGTAATTTGCGTATATCACATAATGTGGTTCCCAGTCAACTTTGTCTTTAAGTAACTTGTATACAGGATAAAGTCCTGATTCCGCCTGATTACCAAATGGGCAATAAGCCATCACGAAGAATTTAACATTTGTTTTTTCTTTCTTTGGTATTTCAGTGGTTGTTTCTGATGACGATGGTTTTAATTTTTTCGCCTGTTCGCATATTTTGTCATTTTTGGTCAGTGCGCATATCTGTGTCTTGAATGTAGCCTCATCGTTTACGCCTGAAATTGTCAGAACGCCATTGTACACGAGAACGTATCCTGGATTCTTTACTTGCTGACCAAAACCAGTCTTAAGGAATGGGATTCCCAACGTGTCAGCAACATCTTTTGCAACCGCTTCGAACTTCTCACAATTTGAGCATCCCGGTGGGTTTATGAAAATCAACTCATCTGGTGCATTTCCTGACTGCATCGAAACCACGTTACCTGTCACGTTACATGAATATCCTACGAAATAGCCAACTCCAAGAAACAACACGGCTGTCATAATTGCTGTCACAAGTATTTTGACATTGAGCGTCTTTTTTACCATGTCTTTCCCTCCTGTCTTGCTATGGTCTGTAGGCATATTTGCCTTTTCTGCAGAAGCGACCTCTCTTTTATGCTTTCTGCCTCTCTTGGACATAGACATAATTTGACATACATATTTAAATACTTTTCTATGTTTTACTTATAAGTGATAAAATTTATAAGTATTTTGAGGCTTCTTTGCCTGATACGTATCTGAATACTATTGAATCGCCATCTCTTGGATGGTAATAATCGCAACCGATGTTTGGGGCTTTACCGTTGACAAAATAAAACCAATAGTGACCATCCTTCTGTTTGATACCGTTTATTGCTGTTATGTAGATGCCGTTTGAGAAAATCCTATAATCCACAACTGCTACTCTTTTCAAAGCATCGAACGCGGAATCTCTGGGCGTCAACTCAAGGTTATAAGTTAGACTTTTGTTGCCATTTTCTATACTCAATTGAACGTTTATTTTTCCATAGTCTGATACGATAAAACCTGTTATCTGCTCGCCATGAAAGGCTATTGCGCCTGTCGCCAACAGCACAAAAATGCCTGTGAGCAAATATTTTGAGTTCATATGAGATGTCCTCCCTATTTAATTCTGATAGTTTATCTTTAAATCCGTAAATTATCGTGCCGAATCCCATACTGCTTAAAACGTGCACAGCAGCGAAAGGTATTGCTGGCAAGAACGCGAATTCCCATGAGATAAAACCAAAAACAGCAAACCATGTCAAGTCAACTATCACCTCGCAACAAAGTGTGCCCAAAATAAGCGCGAGCATGTATGAAAATCTCGACTTCGACAGTCTCGAAAGCAAATCCCCTGTCAGAGCTGCAGCTCCTGCCCCAAAAACCTGAAACAACGTCCATGGTCCGTGACCACCAAAGACAAAGAAATTCGATATATAGAACGCACTCATGCCTGATGGCAGAGCATATTTATAGCCAAGGAAAAACCCTATTGCTATTGTTAGCGGAATGATTGGCTCGACGCTTGGAAGCCATTGAAAGGCAAAACGACCTAATATGCCGAATGATGTGAAAACTGCAAGTTTCATCACAACGGAAAGTATGTTCATCTGCACAAGTTTTTGGATTGTTATGACTATGACATTTTGGTTTTCTCTTTTTTTCAGCAGTTTTTGTTTCATGTCAATCAGTGTATGTGTCGGTTTCCTGTGATTTCGATTTGTTCGAGGTATTTGCCTGAATACCCGCTAGATTCTTTGTCAAGTCTGATGAGGATTAGCTGGACAAACCTTTCGCCTGTTTTTATTTTTACAGGGATGTTGTTTGAGTTGAACATGCTTAACGTTATAGTCCCCTTGAATCCAGGGTCTATCCATCCTGCATTGTTAAGCATCACTCCTATTCTGGAAAGTGAGCTTCTTAATTTTATTATTCCTGCAACGTTGTTTGGCAGGCCTGTGTATTCAATTGTTCTCACAAGAATATGGGTTTTCGGTTCAAGTGTGATTTTGTCTGATACTGTCTTCCTATATTTAACCTCTTTGCCGAATTCTATGCAGTTCTGACCTTCTACTTTCATGACTTCGTTTGCTAGTCGCAAATCCACAGAAGCTGGCTGTATTTGTCCTTCATCGAGCGGTTTTATAATAAGTTTACCTTTTTGGATGAGCTCTTTTATACTGGTGGATGACAAAACGCCCATGAAAACACCTCATTAGTATTCTGCTCCTTTTTTCGCAGAGATACCTTTTTGAAATGGATGTTTTATTTCTTTCATCTCGGTTACGAGGTCTGCCCTGTCTACTATGCTCTTTCTTGCCCATCTGCCCGTAATTACAAGGTCTGTTTCCTTTGGTAGTTCGTCTATAAAATTCAGCACATCTTTCTCGCTCACCAGACCAGCGTGCACAGCAACATTCAATTCGTCCAGCACGATAAGGTCAGTTTTGCGCTTTTTTACAGTTTCTCTGGCATAGTCCATAGCCTCTTTCGCAAGGTTGATGTCTTCCTCTGATGGGTTTTTGAGGTTGACAAATCTGTCCCGACCGAATTGTTTAATTTCAATACCACTAATGTTTCTATCCTCAATGAACGATACCTCCCCTGTCTTTTTTCCTTTCATAAACTGAACAACCACAACATTTTTGCCATGCCCCAAATACCTGAAAGCCATGCCAAAAGCTGCTGTTGTTTTGCCTTTTCCGTTTCCTGTGAATATGTATGTCATTCCCATTTTGCCACTCAACCACACTTTGAATATCCACAGCTTAAGCACGTATAACATCCTTCTGCGCTGTAAAGTTTCGAGCCGCAAACAGGACATTTCTCCTCTGATTCGGTAAGCTCTTTTTTCTCTTCTCTTGCAACATCTATCATTTTTCTTCTTTTTGACTTTTTCTCTCCTATATGGATAACTTGGACCGCCTTGCTTCTGTCCCTGTATATTGTTATGCCTTTGCACTTGAGCCTGTGCGCCAAAAGATATGCATTTTCAACATCTTTTATTGTTGCATCATTTCGCATGTTGATGGTTTTGCTGACTGCGTTGTCTGTGTATTTCTGGAAGGCGGCCTGCATACGCACATGCCATTCATAATCTATGTCATGCGCTGTTCTGAATAGTTCTTTGGCTTCTTTCGGTATGCCTTCTATGTGGACAATCGAGCCTGTTTCTGAAATCTTTCTCATAAGTTCTTCGTTGTAGAAACCTTTTTCTTTTGCATATTTTTCGAACAGCTTGTTGACTTCGACCAATTCTTCTTCTCCGCCAAGAACGTTTTTCCTGACAAATGCGACGGCAAACAACGGTTCTATCCCGCTTGAGCAGTCGGATATTATGCTTATTGTACCTGTCGGGGCGATGGTTGTGACCGTTGCGTTTCTCATGTGTTTGTATCCCTTTTTGTCCCATATACTTCCCTTAAAGTTCGGGAAGTTTCCTCTTTCTTTCCCTAACTCAACAGACATTTCACGCCCTGCTTGTGTTACGAATTTCATAACCTTTTCCCCGAGTTTCAGGGCTTCCTCCGAGTCGTAACGTATCCCGAGTTTTATGAGCATATCCGCAAAGCCCATCACGCCAAGACCTATCTTTCGATTGGCATGGCTCATGAATTCAATTTGCTTCAATGGGAATTTGTTCGCATCTATGACGTTGTCAAGGAATCTGACAGCCGTCCTCGTGACCCTTTTCAATTTTTCCCAGTCTATTTCTGGTTTTCCATCTTTCTCAATCACCACCTTTGAAAGATTTATCGAACCTAGGTTACATGATTCAAATGGAAGTAAAGGCTGTTCTCCACACGGATTAGTAGACTCTATCTCTCCTATGTGAGGCGTTTGATTATGTCTATTTATCTCATCTATGAATATAACGCCCGGGTCACCCGTCTTCCATGCCTGATATGTTATCATTTCCCATATTTGTCTAGCAAAAAGTCTTTTGACAACCTGACCTGTTCTCGGGTTTACAAGGTCAAATTCCTCGTTTTTTTCGAGTGCATGTATGAATTTATCTGTCACCGCGACTGATATGTTGAAGTTTGTTAGAATGCGATTCTCGCTATCTTTCGATGTTATGAAGTCCAGGATGTCTGGATGGTCTATCCTCAAAATACCCATGTTTGCCCCTCTGCGTTTATTGTGGACCAGTATACTGTTGGCAACGAAATGTTCTTCTGTTGGAACCATTATATCCATGGTGTACGCCCTTTCTTTACGTATTTCCTTTACCCTGCTGTAGAAGTACATGTCGTCAACTGCATCAAGAAGTTGTGGATGACGGAGTTCTTTGTATTTTATGAGTAGTTCTTTCAACCGTTTTCTTGTCAGATTCCTTGTGTCCTTAATTCCTTCCATATAATGCCACACATCTCTGTAAATCCTTTTACTCTTCGTTTTTTCGTATATCTCTCTCAGCAGACCTTCCTGATGTGGTATGATATCACTTGTCTCAAATGCCTTTTCGTGCATCCTCCTCCTTAACTTTTCATTCTTTCTTTTCGTTATGAAACCTATATCTTTTGCGAATTTCTTCATACCTCTTTCCTGTACTACAACTAATCTATATAACGGTTTATCACCAAAACTATTTCCTTTCCTTTCGTACTTGTGAATGAAAGAAACTATACCCAAAGCGAAAAGTATCTGCTGAATCTCCTTTACAAGACGTTCTGATGTTGAATAAAGCCTTGGATATCCATCTTCATGAACATCACCGTCTCCTTCAAAAAGTCCTCTTATGAACGCTCTTGCAGAATCAGGTGAGGATTCAAGAATATGAGAAGGGACAAATGCTTTGGATGAACTTTCTTTCTTCCATCCGAGTTTTTCGAATATCCTGCATAGATCACGTGAATAGAATGTGAGAGATATAGAATTGTCATCTTTCTTTTCCTCTTCCATTCCGAGTTTAAGTCCGAAGAGCTCGTGCATGAGTTCTATTATTCTCTTCTTCAGTTCTTCATCCTTCTTTTCTACTGTGAACACTATTCTACCATTGGTGCTTATACACCCATCAGCCATATAAATGCCCAGAAGTTCTGCCAGTTCGGGAGACATTTTTTCCGGGAATTTTATTGGATTTGAATTGTGATGTTGATTGAATTTTTCGATTTCAAGATTAACATCATTTCCTAAACAACCACCGAGAACATGAACTAACCAGTCACCTTTCTTTATATCTTCCGCATTTTTCCAAGAGAATCTTCCATTTTCATCTATAATAGCTATCTGATGATTATACGTGGCTTTTATTTCCGTTCCTATCTCAGTTGTTATTGCATAGACATTTGCCATTCCATTGTCCTCTGCAAGGAATGCACGTTCAAACCCACCATTTGTGTAAACAAGATAATTGGTCGGGTTATCACCCATGCTCGGACAGTTAAGCAACTTTCCGATAGGAACTATTCCCTTATCTGTCCTGACGAACGAATCTGCTGATATGCATCCTCCTTGTTTGATAACATCTGTGGCAACATCGAACACCCGCATGAACGAAAGCGGACCGGATGCTATACCTTTTGTCGACTTGACAACATCACCGTTCGGTCTGAGTTTGGAGAATGAAAACCCTGTATTGTGTATCACGGCCATTCCATTGACACCAGCAAGATAATTGTTGTTTTTCTCAACCGTGAAATCATAAAGCTTTCCGTTGTAAACACCTTTTTCTACTGATATGACTTTCTTTAAACTGGGTATGACATTTTTCAACATTATAAGTTTCTTCTTACTTTCTTCGGAAAGATCGTAATTCTCAAGTATTTCATCTATCATATCCATTACTTTCAAAATGTTTGCACTTCCCCCTTCTTTCCATCTACCTAACCAGAATTTCCTTTTACCTATAATGATAGATTTTTTGTGTATCTTTGTTGTAGATGTATTTATACCCACTTCTTTCAAGATGGATTCAACAACTTCAAATCCTATATTTGAAACTTTGCTTGTGTGATTGGATTTGCTCCATTCTTTCAATCTTTCAGCTCTCTCTGAAACCATGTATCTTGCTATGGTTTTCATTAAATGTTTTACTTGGTCAACACCATCTATAGATATTTCATACATTGTAGCCCATTCTTTTTTCTTTGCCTTTCTACTTCTTGTAGAAACTCTGAAACCAAGAAGTGAAAGTAATGATGACAGATCCCTCGACATCTCTTTACTTGCAGTCGAGAATGAAATCCTTGGTTTTGATTTATCAACATATCCATCTGAATCCAGAAGACCTGCTATAAATGAATATATCACGCTCAAAGGTGATTTGAGTATCTCTTTAGGTATGGTTATAATTTTTGACTTCTCTCCGTGTTTTATTCCACTTAATCTGGATAGAACACTTATCAACTTCTTATCATAAATCGTGACATAGTATGTATTACACCTTGTATCTTTCTGTATAGTGTATGTCTTGTTCAACAGTTTTTTCAAAATAGAGAGTACATGATTTAATGTTTTTTTAGATGAGTCGAAAAATCTTACCCTTCTTTCGTCTATCGATCCATCACCAAGAAAATATCCAAAAAGCCATGCAAAATCTTCATCTATCTTGAAGCCTTCGATGTCTTTGTATTCACAGAATAACCAGTTATCAATCACAGTTTTATTTGAGGTTATTATGAGATCGCCTTCCTTTATTTCATCTGCTCTCTTCTCAGCAATTTCGCCATCTTTGAAAACAAAAAATGGATGCCAGTCACTTGTTGTCAATTCCAGATTACCTTCTGCTTTTATGGTATATATTCTATCGGATGGGAGATCGTATTCCCATACTCTGGTTATCTTGCCTATAGTCAGATTTCCTGTGTCCTTGTCAAACGATAACGTGTATATACATTTATCGCTTATGTCAACATACCTTCCATTTCCTTTTATATGAACATCTCCTCTTTCAGCAAAGTAATTGTAGATTGTATCTATGTTTTCTAACCCACAGAAAGTCGTGAAGACTTTCGACCCAGCAGCTATACAACCTCCACCCGATTGATGGATCAATGCGGTGTATTTCAACGTATCGAATATACTCTCTAAACTATCATCGACAGGCAAAACAAAACATGCTGAAAGCTGACCAAGAGGGGCGCCAGCGTTCATTAATGTTGGCGAATTAGGCATGAATTCAAAATTCGTCATAATTTCATAGAACATATCCTCAACTTTCTTGACATATTCCCATTTTGTTCGCAAAATCTCGAGCAATTCGTTAAAGGTGACTTTCATCTGCCTTCGCAGGTTAAGTCTTTTGTATGCGTTGTAAAGCATTTTAACATTGTAAACGTTCAGACCGATGCCCTCAACTTTTTTAGGCAGACCCTCAAACTCGGGGACTTCCTTGACCGTTTGATTTCTGTCTTTGTCAAAAACGAGGTCATGATAAAGTATCTCAACAAGTGCAATATGTCTTGCGACCCTTCTGAACAGCTGGGCAGTAGATTCGATGACATTTCCTTTGTCATCTTTTAGGAGGTATCTCGCCTTCAAAACCTTTATCGTATTCAAAGGCAATTTCAACTCGTCTTTAACACCGAGAATTTCTTTAGCTTCGCGAACCTTTTCTCTTTCTTTTCTGTAAAGTATGTAAGCTTTCGCCGTTTTGGCATGACCATTTTCTATCAAAACCTTTTCAACGATATCCTGAACATTTTCAACGCTGGGTATTTTACCTTTGAACTTTTCTTCGAGCACGATAACAACTTGCTCTGTCAATCTCTTGGCAAGTTCGTAATTCTCACCGCCAACTGCTTTTGCGGCCTTGAATATGGCATTTGTTATTTTTTCCTTTTCGAAATCAACAACCCTTCCGTCTCGTTTTCTTATCTTTTTTATCATCGACATCACCTCTTAGATTTTAACAGCTTCTCGAGCTCATTTTGGAACGATTCTATATCGGTAAATTCTCTATAAACAGACGCAAAACGTATGTATGCGATTTTGTCTATTTTTTTCAGTTTTTTCATAACAAGTTCGCCGATTGACCTGCTTGAAACTTCGGTGTTTCCTTTGTTTCTTAATTCTGTCTCAATTTCATCGATCATTTCATCGATCATTTCATTGCTTATTGGTCTTTTTTCACACGCCTTGATTATCCCTATCTTTAATTTGTTCCTATCAAAACGCTCGCGCCTTCCATCCTTTTTGACCACTATGAGACCTGACATTTCGATTCTTTCGTACGTCGTGAACCTTTTTCCGCATTTGAGGCATTCTCTTCGCCTTCGGATAGCATCGGGCGTATCTCTCTTGTCAACAACCTTCGTATTCTCGTGCATGCAATACGGGCATCTCATTTCATCGCCTTTAACCACTTCCTAGGGAACACAACATATTGTGTTTTTAAAAGAATTTATATCCAATATATTGTAGTTCGAGGTATTTATAAACTTTTATATCCTGCAATTTGTATTACAGAAAATATATTTTGGCAAGTCTTGAATCACCGAAATGGAAAATTTATAACGCCGTTATATTTTTAAGCATATATGTTCAATAATTATTATCTCATTTATTGTGGTGATTTCATGAAGACTTTGTGCGAGTATATGACCAATAATCTCCTGCCGGGGTTCAGGGCTTTGGTGGCTAAAAAATTGATGGACGAATACAACCTCACGCAGACACAGGTTGCAAAACTGCTCAACACCACGCAACCTGCTGTTTCACAATATAGACGCGAGCTTCGAGGCAAGAGATTTCCCCTGCTTCTTCAAAACAGCACAATTTTGAAAATGATAGATGAGACAGTCAAAAAAATAATGAACGGTGATGTGTTGCCAGAACATACAGGTCTTGAATTCTGCAGGGTTTGCAAATTCATAAGGGAGAATAATTTGATAGATATTTGAGCTGTGTTCAATGAACATTATACTTTATTTCCAGACATATATTATAGCCTGCCCCTATCTCCCTCTTTTCTTGTTGAAGAAAATTGTTAATAATCAGTCTGTTCAGGAGACCTATGTCAATCCTGTTGATTTCTGCCATTTTAAGTTCCCATTCCACAACATAAACCTTGCATTTGTTTTCTGAGTTGCCCGGAAAGTAATATTCAAATTCCACCCGCCATTCTCTTGGCCTTCTTACGCCAAAACCCAGTTTTGGGGTCAGAGATTTTTTTGCCCATTTCTTGCCCGTGTCTGACCATTTTGATGTGTATCCGTGGTAACTCAAGCCAACCTCGCCATAAACTTCTGGGACAGGAAAAAACATGACATCCAAATCGCTACCCCATGCCCCTCCCTCATCTGCCTGTTTTTCATCTTGACGTATTTTTTTAATGTTGGAATACCTTCCCCTTGCCCTGACGCCTATAAATGAATGCCTTGCAAAAAATCCGCCATACACCCCCGCCCCGTTGTTGAAGCCCAAATCCCTAGCCATTTCGTAGCTCGGGCCCACGGCAACGTGTAGCTCGGTCTTGAGGTTCTGCTCAGGGTTGTACAATTCCTCCAGTTTTCTGTGCAATTCCCGTTTCTTTTTTGCGTCATCTTTGGTCTGCTGGGAATATGCAGAAACAGGCAACGCCAGTACGCCAGCTATTAACATTACGCACAAATATTTTTTAAGTTTTGAAAGCATGTTGTTCTCCATATTACCTATTACTACTGAAAAGTATTTAAATTGTGTATTATGATGCGACTCGGCAAATTTATTTATAGGACCTGACCAATTATAGTATGTTGCGGTGTTCTCATGGTTCCAAGAGCAAGCAAAAAAAAGGAGACGTCAAGAAAAGTGACATCTTCTAAACCAAAGAACAAAGTCGTAGAGAAGATGGAAAATATTGAACGGGAGAAAAAGCTAAAAATTTTAAAAGAGGGTGAGAAAAAAATCCCGCTGTCTTATGCGGCGATTGTTCTGATCGCGATTGCCCTTATAGGGGCTGTGTTCATATTTTCTCCTGAGAAGCCATTCTTACACAGCAACGCGCGCGTAAAAGACGGTGACGTTGTTCAGGTCCAGTACACAGGTATGTATGAGAACGGGAGTGTGTTTGATTCAGGAAATTATACGTTCAAGGTAGGGTCGGGTCAGGTAATACCCGGATTTGAAAACGCGATAAAGGGTATGAGAGCGGGCGAAACAAAGACTGTCAAGCTTTCGCCTGACGAAGCATACGGGGAGTATAACGAAAACATGGTTTTTCTCATACCGTTGCTGAACAAGAGGGAGAGAAAAGAAAATGTTACAAAAAATGTCTTTGTCTCCATATTCGGTGAAGACCCTGTGATGGGAAAACTCTACACAATAGAAAACATGGACTGGCCATTAAAGGTTGTGGGAATTAACAACGATACCATTGTGCTTGAACATGAACCAAAGAATAATACAGTAGTCGAAAGGGACTACGGAAATGATACAATAATCGTCGAAGGCGACAAGCTTATAATAAAAACCGAGCCAAAAGTTGGCAGCTCGATTAATACGTTGTTCGGCGTTGGTAAAATTATATGGGCAAACGAAACGCACATGAAAATAGATTTTAATCCGCCGCTTGCAGGAAAAACGTTGATTTTCAAAGTAAAAATTCTCAACGTCATACCTTCTTAGGCAGGTTCCATATGAACGCTAACGAATGAAACATCACTCACGTCATTTCTTATTCTGCTTTCTACATTTGTTGCTATTTCATGGGCGTCTTTGATTGTCAAACCTTTATCAACATTAACATGGAGCGATACATATGAATACGGACCGATATAATGAATTCTTATATTATGCACTCCTTTAACCCCATCTACTGATTCCGCAACGTGTCTTATATGAGAAGCCACATCATCTGTTGGCATCTCGCCCATGAGGTTTTTGATGTTTTTTCTTCCCAAATCAAATCCTATCTTAATTATCCACAACGCAACGAAGAATCCTGCAAAGGGGTCCAGCCATAGGAAACTCTTATTTAACATAGAGATGGAGACTCCTAAAAGAACGACTAGTGATGTGTAAAAATCTGATTTGTGATGATAGGCATCTGCGATTACGGGATTTGATTTTATTTTCCTTCCCGTGTCAATCGTGAATTTATATATCCAGTATTTAAAAGCTATTGCGAATATTGTTATGTAAACTGCCACCACGCCTGGTCTTGCAAATTGCCCCAAAACTATTTCGGTTGCGGACTCCCTTGCAATCTCGAACCCTATCATGCCCAAAATCATTGAAATTATCAACCCCGCTATAGGCTCTGCATCACCATGCCCATATGGATGGTATTTGTCGGGTCTTTTCTTGCCAAGTTTCACACCAATCCAGCAAACCACAGACGTGAGGACATCAGAAAAACTGTGAACAGAATCTGCTATGACTGCTGTTGAATGACCGAAAACACCTGCAAACAATTTTATTATTCCTAGAAAAATGTTGCCCCAAATACCTATAAAAGCAGCTTTTTTGGCGTTTTTGTATCGGCTTTCTTTTGATAATTTTTCCATGTTAGATATTTTTCTCCAGGACTAAAAATAGATTTCAATTCTCAGGAGCGCATCTGCACAGGATTGGAAACAGCAACACAACCAACCAATCCAGCAGGTAGAGCAGCAATACTCGTGAGCATGTGAAATGTTCCCAGCGCGGTGCCTCTTATTTCTTCCTCAGCAAGGTCAGAAACAAATGCCCTCTGGTTTGGCGTTAACAAGCGCATAGTTTAGACCCAGCAGAATAAACAAAAGTATGAAAAGTGGAAAAGATTGTGAGACTGTAAAGCCCAGACAGACCAGCCCAAACAGACCATAGCCCATCAGTAAAACATATTTTCTGCCTATTATATTCCCGTTTTCATCGATTATGTCAATAAGTTCATCTGGCATTGTTATCTCCTTACATAAATTTTACCGCGAGATATTTTATAAGCAGGACGGCTATGAACCATATATTCTCCTTGTGAAAATTTTTCACTACATTTAGGACAGTACATATGATCTACTGTGAAATCATCAATAATATTGTCTTTATAACATTTTTTAATGCTTGCGGTTCTCCGCCTTCCTTGAGATAAGTAAGAAGATGATAGTTACATTTTCTACAATAAATTTCTATTTTATACTTTTTCATATTCTGATAAATT
>JAGGYQ010000006.1 GCA_021162425.1 Candidatus Aenigmatarchaeota archaeon | reverse complement strand
CTTTAAATCCTTTTTTTCTTAATTTCCAAACTAATATTGGTTCCTCAGAAAAGAGAAAAGTTGTCTCATCAAAAAATCCTACTGTTTTTAATCTTTCCAAATGAACCATTAAAAATGAACCCTGCGGATATAGGTTTTCATCTAATTCCTTTATTGCACTTTCTGCTAATTCATTCTTTATTCTTTTTAAAATTTTCCAGTATATATACCGTGTAAGTGGATAAAAAGCCTTTAACCAAAAATGTGTGAAAAAACATGGAGTAATACTAGGACTTTGATCTTTTCCATCTATCCCTAATAACCTGGGTGCCACTAATGCTACATTTTTGCTTTTATTAAAAATCTCTTTCAACTTATCTATAATTGGTTTTTCAATCACAACGTCATTATTCATAACAATAGCATATTTATATCCCATCCTGCAAGCCAATTTTAAACCAATATTATTCCCTTTGGCATATCCTAGATTTTTACTTAATAAAATTAGAAATCGTTTGCAATTATTGCTGCTGTTACTAAAATTTTTTATTTTATACTCATTTAGAATACAAAAATCCAATTTCAACAAATTATCTTTCAATACTTTCGAATACTCTTTATTGGAACCGTTATCTATAACCATTATATCCACTTTCTCTTTTTCATGCAAAAGGATATTATTTATGCATTCAAATGTTAATTCAGGTTTGTTATAATTCAAGATTATAATCACTGTGTCCTTACTCATAAAATCACACCTCAAATCGCACTAACAAATTTTTTCTTAGAATAAACTTATTTTTTCTCGCGACTTACGAATCGCTTCTATAGCAACCAACGTTGTTCTTTTTAAATAAAGCTTTTATAACACCAACATGATGGAATACTTGTTTAATCTGAAGAACTTATCCTATCTTCAAAACAATTCCGACAGCCTCTTTCAAATTACTTGCAATATAATCTGGTTTGACATTGTATTTCCCATCTGTTCCCTTCAACCCTGTTAGAACTAAGATGGATTTAATTCCAGCGTTTTTTGCTGTTTGTATATCTACAGTGGAATCTCCTATTAGCCACGACTTCTTCAAATCTATGTTGTATTTCTCTGCTGCTTTCTCCAAAAGCCCTGTTTTGGGTTTTCTGCATTCGCAATCTATCTTGTATTCCACTCGTTCACCTGGATATCCTCTTTCTGGATAATGCGGGCAGTAAAAAATATCGTCTACATATGCACCTTCTTTTCCCAATAGAGTATCAAGTCTAGCATGCATCATGTCAACATCCTCCTCGCTACACTTTCCAAATGCAACAACAGCTTGATTTGTCACTACTATCGCAAGGTATTCGGATCTGTTTATTTGTTTTAATCCTTCCACTACTCCTTCTTCTAACTCTATCTCCCTCCAATCTGTTATAAATCCTTTGTACTTGTTCAGTGTTCCATCTCTGTCTAGAAAGATTGCTTTTTGAGGCTTATCCAAGTTTCTTTTTGATATGAGATCTCGCTTTATATCTGTTTTAACTCTATCATATCGTTCAGGAGTACCAACATCTTTTATATATTCACTCGTTCTATATCCATAAATACACATTTTATCAAGATTGGAGAATACAACATCCTTCTCAAGATCAGTCTTTACAGGTTTTTCTATGAATTCAAGGATTTTCGGTGTAGCTATATAGAGTCCCGAATTCACAATATTCCTATAGGGTTTTTTTCTCTCTAAATTTTTTGGAAGCCATCCAATAACTCTACCGGTTTTATCAACGATAACGATGTCACTATCATAAGGATGATCATTTGGGTGAATAAGCAATGTCAAGTCAGCAGATACTCTTTGATGAAATTCAAAAGCTCTCTTCCAGGAAACATCGTATATAAGATCTCCCATCGATATTATGAAATCCTTTGTTATTTTGTTTTTAAGATAAAAAAGCGCTCCTGCGGTTCCAAGTGGTTCTTTTTCTTCTATGTATTCAATTTCAACCTCTAATTTTGAACCGTCCCTCAAATAGTTTTTTATCAAATCACCTTTATAACCAACGGTTATATAGAATTTTTCAACGCCGTATTTTTTCATTTGAAGGATCTGTCTTTCTATTATGGGAACGCCATCTATTGGAATAAGAGGTTTTGGAATATCTGGGAAAAGTCTAGAAATTCTAGTACCTTTCCCACCAGCTATTATTACTGCTTCCCTTATCATTTTCACACCCCGGCAAAGAGCTTCTTTCCCACTATCTCACATACTATATGACCTATCGTTATGTAAGATTCCTGTATTCTTGGCATGTTTTGACTTGGAACATTTATCAGAGCATCACAGATATTCCTCATCATTCCACCATTTTCACCAATAAGGCTTATCATTTTCATTTCTTTTTCCTTCGCCTTTTTAATGGCTTTTATAACATTTCTTGAATTTTCACTTGTGTTTATAGCCATGAGAACATCTTTTTCTGTTCCAAGAGATTTCACCTGCTTGCTGAATATCTAGATGTTATAACAGATGTATTCGTGTCCAAGGCTATCGCTGGAAGAGCTTTCTTGATCGTGTAAAACTTACCAAGCAATTCTCCCGCAATGTATTGAGCATCCGCTGCAGTTCCACCATTCCTGCAAATAAGCACTTTCCCACCATTTCTGAACGCGTTTATTATCATCTCCACAGATGTTTGAATCTTATCGATTAATTCCTCATTTTCAAGAATCCTCCCTTTCACATCGATACTTTCTTCGAGTTTTTTAATAATTATCCCTTTCATGCTTCCACCTTCCAGGTTTGAAGACCTTCTTCTACGAATGTATAATTTATAACTTCAGCTCCCAATTTTTCAAGGGTCTTCACAACATCAAAACGTTTTTCCATGTCTGTGAAGAAGAACATGAATCCTCCACCACCAGCTCCGGATATTTTCCCACCAAGTGCT
>JAGGYQ010000055.1 GCA_021162425.1 Candidatus Aenigmatarchaeota archaeon | reverse complement strand
TTTTGATCATATAGTGATATTTATAATTACCCTTTATTTTTTCTTTATATAGAATAGCTTGAAAATCATACTGATTAAATATGATACTATCTCCTACCTTTTTCTTAATCCTTACAATAATATCCTTTTGTAAATATGGATGAGTTCTTTCTATATCCTTTGGGACCTCTATTAAACCAAACGTTTTCCCTCCTACTCCTGAAGAAAGTGTGATATCTGCATTCTTTGACGATTTTGTCAAAACCAATTTATACTCAATAGGAATGCGATATGCGAGATCATTCATCTCTTTTTCATTCTTCTCTAGCCTTTTCATCTCGCTTTCAATAAATCTTAATGTCTCAACCCCATATCTCTTTTTTATAATTATTGGATTGATTTGCTTGATATCAGAAACTAAGCTTAACATTGCTGGAGAAATTTTTTCTGTTATTGATATTGAAAACCATTCATCAAGTTTTCTGACATAATTCAACACACCTGATTGAAAAAGACCAGAATACACCATTTCTAACTCCTTAATTATGAGGTGAGTAGCTTCATCTCGAATAACTGCAATATCCTCTACATTTTTTCTAACAGGATCCTTCTCATTAGGCATAACCTTCTTTAAACAATCTCTTAGTGATAATGATCTCTTTTTTTGGTTCCGTTGTTTTTTATAATAAATAGAACTATCTTTTTTTTCATCATCTAATATTTTTGCTTTCAGCAAAAGTTCCCATGCATTACAAAAAAAGAAACAAAAGCCTTCAATTCTATATTTAATAGTGGGTTTATTGTATATCTCCAGGGATAATATGAACGCCTCTTGGCTTTTATCAAGTAATATTTTTGTTAATCGTTTCATTTTTCCATCTCAAGGTATTGATGTACAACTTTTACGATTTTAAAAGTATCGCCTAAAATCGAAAACATCTCAGAGGGTTGAGGAAATTCTGTTATTTTATGGGCAATAGCATTACGGGCTGACTTGATAGCTTTTAAAAACCATTTAGAAGTTTCCTTGGATTTTTCACCTTTTGAAATTATACCACACTTAATCAAAGCATCTAATTTATCTTCTTCTGTCTTTCCATCTATCTGATCAATACAAAAGAGTATCAGTCTTGCTGAGATCATTGAACAAGCAAGATAATGATTATTTTCTGCTTCTTCTATTGCTTCCTTAAGATTTCTTATTATTTTTTCATCTATACCTGTTTTTTCCATTTTTTCCAATTCATTTCTTAGAGAATCTATAGTTTGCTTTTCATTCTCACTTAAATTTGGTTTTAATAAAAATGAGAGAGATATATGTGCATCTTCTAACCTCCTTATAAATTCTGTGATAATAATTACCATTTCTTCCACAGTTTTTATCGAATTGTCATAGTATGGCAAACTTATTGTAGGAAAATTTTTCGGTTTAAGAGTATTGTACTTGATTATGAGATATTTAGCTTCCTTTAATTCATTTTCAACACTTCTATCCCACATAACGTAACTCCACCGCATAGAAGGAGAATGTTGTTGAAGTTCTTTTTTCCATTGATAAAGCTCTTTTAGACTTTTTTCTATTCTTTGAAACAAGATATGTAACTCTATTTTATTATTTTGGGAGTTTTGTAATGATTCTATCATAATATATTCTCTAAGAGTTCTTTCTCCCTTTTCGGTAAGAGAAAAAACACCATTGTCTCTGATCAAACCTTCCTTTAGCATAGATCTCAATACTGATCTATGGAATCCTTCTTTTTCTAAAGTTTCAAAATCAGGGGAAATACCTTTATCTCGAAGTTCTTGAATTTTCTTTAAAGCTTCTATTTTTAATTTGTCCATATTCATCTCCACTTTTCCGCTTCTCCTAGTATTCGTTCATTTAACTTTTTGATTTGCGAGAGTTTTTCTATGAAAAAAGAAAGTATTTCAATAAACTCATGTTTCAGCACGATATAGAGAGGGATATTACTTTTCCAAAATTCATATGTTTTCCTCTTAGTTTTATTGCTATGGGCCAGGTCACCATATAAAAATGTTTCGAAAATCTCTCTATTAGTGATTTCCTTTCCATTGATGGTGAAACGTGTCTTGGAATCTAGAAAGGTATTCAATTCGTTCCTGATACGCTCAAACTCTCTCTTTACTTTAGGAGAAATCGGTAACTTCTCGTAAATCTCGGACATGTTGCTCAAAGATATTTTCTCATTATTCTGATAAAAAAATCTTATAGTTAACACAAAAGCCTCAACCGATTCGTCATCAGGACCGTATAATTTCCCATCAAATTCATTTTTGAGGTGTATCTCATATCCTAATTTTTTTAATTTTTCAACGAATGAACGTGTGTGTAAGCGATCTACTTTCTCATTAAACAATTTCAAAACATCAATTTCTTCTCTATACTCTCTACTCATTCTTTGACCTCTCTTTCAATTTTATATAGTAAGGGAAAACCTTTCCTTCAACTGGAATATACAAAATCAGTTCCCGAAAAATTCTTTTCCCATATTTTTCCGCGATTTTTTTGTATTCTTGAAAGAAGAACTTAGGAAGGGTGAAAAAACCTAGATTTGTAGAATTTTTATGAGTAGTCCTCTTAACAATTACTTGATTTTCTTTGATTATGAATGAACTTTCTCTCGTTTTCAAGGATGGTCTAAGCTCTCTTTTACCTTTGTACAAAAAATGAATAGGCCATAATCTGTCCAAAATTCCTAGATAAGATTTTATTGGCTCTAGAACTTGAAGTAAAGAATCTAGTGCAGAATCAAAATCGTTTTTCTTTGCGGTGTTTTTCAGTTGTTTGAATGCTTCAAGAGAAGTAAGTTTTTTCATTTCATCCCTATCCAACATTTCATAGTTTATTTTTTTGAGGAATCTTTCGATTCTAGGTATAATCTCTTGAAAAATTGTTGAGTTTTCGTAAGAGATAAAATAAATACCATGTGTCCATAATAATGCTTGAGCATTTCTGTGAAATCCACTTTTCGAAAAAATCACAGGAACATAACTATATCTTTTGTTAAGAAATATTTGAGAATATTTGGGTAGTCTAGAACTGGTATCAATTCTAGGATATTGTGAAATATCTGTAAATGCACCAAGAAATTCTCTTGCTTCCTTTAAGTCTAAGGCTTTCTTCCAATATTTTGCTTCACCTATTAACAAAGAAGGATAAGAAAAGGGGATTATTATGGGAAATTCTCCAATAAAATCCAAGTCATATGTTGAACCTCTACCTCTGATCCTCCTCTTTTTGTAGCTTACTAGTTGATCCGTAGATACATTCAAATTAAAACCAGCTTTCTCGATTAGCTTTTTTAGCACAAGTTCAAAAACTCTACCCTTAATTATGTTTTCCTTTTGTAACAATGATGGAGGCTTTCTTTTTCTCCTAGCCATTTATTCCCACCACCTTCAAAAATCCCTCTATCTTGTTTTCCACGCTCTTGATTTCGTTTTCGATAGTTTTCAGGTCGCTCCACTCCTTTTTCACGTCGATTTCCTCGATTTCTTCTTGGGGGAAGACGTAAAGCGTGACGTTGAGGTTGTAGTCGTTGTTCCTGATTTCATCGAGGGGGATGAGTCTCGCGAAGCCATCGGTAAGTTTTCCTTGATAAGCTTCGACTATGTTTTTTATGTTTTCTTTTCCGAGGCGGTTGAGCTTTCTTACGTCGGGGTGTTTTTCGTATTCTTGGCTAGCGTTTATGAAGAGGATCTTGTTCTTTCTTTCGGGGGGTTTATTTTTGTTCAGGATTATAATGGCTCCTGGGGCGCCTGTGTTGTAGAAGAGTTTTTCTGGGAGAAGAATCACACATTCTATTAAATCATCTTCCAAGATTTTGCTTCGGATCGTTTTCTCTTTCCCGCCCCTGAATAGACAACCGTTGTCTATCACCACCCCCACCCTTCCCTTATCATCTTTGGCGGAAGCTAGCATATGTTGGATCCATGCCCAGTCGGCGGACTGTTTCGGAGGGAAACCATATTTGAAGCGCTGTCTCCAGAATTCACCCTTTTTGAGGACTTCTTCAGGGTATCCATCCTGATTCCATGGAGGGTTCGCAACGACTACGTCAAATTGTTTAAGTGTTTCACCCTCCCTGAATTTCGGATATATAAGGGTATCTCCATTCCTCACATCCACATCTCTTATATCGTGTATGAACACATTCATCTTGCATAGGGCATATGTGGTTTGATTAGCTTCCTCCCCGAACAAAAACAGTTTTCTCGCTTCTTCTTTTCCGAATTTCTCCTCCACATGTTTGTGGGCTATTATCAACATGCCTCCTGAGCCGCATGCGGGGTCGTAAACAGATTCCTTGGGTTTGGGATCGAGAATTTCAACAAGCAGTTTTATAACCTCCCTGGGTGTGTAGACTTCCCCTTCTTTCGCCTTCTGTGGAGCGAAATAACCAAGTATCCATTCATAGGCATCTCCAAGAATATCGGCAGAAACGTGGTGAAGTTTTCTTGAGCTGAAAAGTTCGACGAGTTGTCTGAGTATTTCGGAGTTCTCCGTGTTTGTGGTGAATTGTATGAAATCTGCTCTGTCCACAACATCTTTTAACTCAGGATTACGCTCCCCTATGGCTTTCAAAGCCTGAGAAAGTTTTTCAGGAAGTCTGTTAACATCCTTCCGTATGTTATCCCATAAAAACTCTTCTGGAAGGTCAAAATCGTGATAAACGCTGCTTTTTGCCTCTTCCTTTGCTTCCTCCTCGCTCAACCCATCCTCCAGAGCCTCTTTGTACGCTTTTTCATATTCAAGCTCCCACTTGTCGCTTATCCTCTTTAGAAAGAGCAGTATGAGAATGAACTTGTAGTCGACCCTTGTTCTTATCAAATCCGCGGCTCTCTTTAAGAGGTTTTTCACATCATCCCTTGTTAATTTGCTCGTAGTCTTTATGAACCGGTCTAAACTGAACATATCTTCGAGTCTGTAGAGTCTTTTTCTGGCATCATTCGGATCGAGCTTGATTTTAAGCCAACCCCCCTTGTTAAGCTCGGAGATTATCACGCCGGCTGTTCTTTCATCATCTCCACTTTTCTCTCGAAGAACTTTGATGAGCTCCTCACGGGTAAAATCCCTATCTTTGAAGGCGTTCCAGAGGATACCGTACCTCTTTTCCAACCATTCTGGTAGTCTGGAATTTGGCATGTTCCCCTAAGATTTTGGACTTTAGGCTTTAAAAATGTTTGCTTTTTATATAAGCTATTTCAAAATTGCTTATATAAATTTCTTTATCAACATCGAAAGGAAAATCACTACGATTCCGGCGATGAAAAAGGAGTAATATACTTCATCAATAGAATATCCAATCGTCTGGAACCTGTCGTAGAAATACACGACCATTTTTCTATCAATCTTATTCAGACATACAAAG
>JAGGYQ010000035.1 GCA_021162425.1 Candidatus Aenigmatarchaeota archaeon | reverse complement strand
GATTTCTTTCGTCACAAAATCAGGCTGACGAATGAGAAGTTTCCATCTCCACTCTTCTCGGGGAACTTCATGCCATGGCTTATCAGAATCCACCCACCACAGACCCTCAAGTTTGGCAACTACAAAATCTTTACCCTCTTTTTTCATCAGCATTTTTATCCCATAGGCAAGAGAATATAACGCAGAGACCTTTGCCTGAAATTCGTCTCCGCTAGGAGCACCCTTTCCCCTCTATTGTCAGGAATATTCCTTCCTCAATCTCTACAATTTCAGGTGTAGGTTTCGCGATGTAATAAGTCTTATATTCTTTTGTTAAATCAAGTTTTGCCCGGCTCATGTAATTCCCTGTTTATAAATTCGGTTCGGTTATAAAAAGTGTGGATTTTATTGTCTGGTCAAACGTCTATTTCTCGGGTTTAAGTTTGTTTGTTCTGTAAATGGTTAATTGTTTAATCGCTTCATATAGCTGGTTACCCATGAAAATCCCCTCCCAAAATTCATGCTCTTTCCAAAATTCATACTCTTTGTTTATCTTCTCTCTTACTTCATAAATATCATTACCGTTCTCCTCAACAGGGTATAGTATAAAAGCCATGGTCTGTTTACTTCTTCCTCGTATTTTTAGATTACTCCTCAGCGACGCGTAGAGAGCATCAATTATATCCTCTGGCGGACGGAACAGGCAGTATACGCCGCGTTTCGGGTCGTCAGACTTTGGCATATAAATTCCGAAAAGCGCCACGCCTCTGCCCTTCTCATCCAGCACGGCAAACCATTTTTCTGGAAGCGATATGCTGTTGTAGCCTTTGAACCATTGGGGGAAATCGTCCGTGAGCTCACGAACCTCGAACGGCTCGTCAGTCCATGGGTTTCCCTTGCAGTAAACTATATATTTCGGGTAAAAGCCATTTTCATCTTTTTGGAGATAAAGCGCAGGCAGTTCTTGTGTATGCACAATCGTGTCTCTTTCCCATAAATTTTCCAAAAGATAAATCGCATACAGCCCGTCCCCAAGGACATATGCTCTTTTTATTTTGAACCTTGAGTGGACATTGTTTCTGAACCAGTCCATGGGGCGAAATTCGACTTCCCTCGCGTTGGGGACTATCCGCCCGTCAGGGTATCTGACATCTTTTATTTCAACAGGATTCCCGTTCCCGTACATATCCCCGCCCTCCGTAGGCGAATCGCAAGGGACCAATCGACCAATTTCTTCTTTGTAATAGTAAGGCAAAAACCCGTAAAGCTGCAATTGCATGCTTCTCCCGCCGTCCCATTCTTTGTTCGGGTTGATGAAATTTAATCGATGCATTGGGTCGCCGATTTCTATGGAAAATTCTTTCAGCAGTCCCGCGTGTTCCTCGTCAAGAACAACACGCACACCGTTTCTTTCAATAACGTCTTTTCTGATATTTTCGATTTTTTGGACAACAGGCTTGGTTTTATAATGCTCCTCCCCGTGATGCTCTGTTGCCATACACGGCAATGAGTACAACGCTGCTGAAAGAAGCCACCCACCCGCTATCAATCCTAAATTTCTCAGATATTTCCCAATCACTCCGGGACACATTTTTTCCACAATTATTTACTTGAAAGTGGTATTTAAAAGTTTACTTGCAGGAAATCACTTATCTTTGTTATTCGATTTTCTCATCATCCCGGATAGATGAACGTTCGTCTTTCTCGGACAGACTTTGTTCAACGACCACACTCTGAATAAAGCTAACCCGGTCTGAATTCTGAAAATACCTTTTAGAAGTCGGGACAGTTTTTGTTTGCTCATATTCATATTTTGCAATTCAAAAATTTAAAACAAAAATCCAAGATTTAGTCATGATAATCGCGATTACAGGAACTCCAGGGACAGGAAAGACAGAGGTTGCGAAAGCGTTGTCCCGAAGGCTTGGATGGATGTGGGTTTCGTTGAACGAGTTGGCAGCCGAAGAAGACCTATACAAAGGGTATGACAAAAAAAGAAAATGTAAAATTATCGATATCGACAAACTCAAAGAAGAGGTAAAGATACTCGGGGTCTCTCACAAAAACCTTATAATAGAGTCGCATTACGCACATGAGATGCCGGCAGATATCGTCATAATTCTCAGAACGCATCCAAAGGTCTTGAGAAAACGCATGGAAAAAAAAGGCTTTCCCGAAGCAAAAATAAGCGAAAACATGGAAGCGGAAATCATGGAAATAATAAAAGATGAAGCATATCTCTACAACAGAAATGTCTTTGAGGTGGACACTACAAACAAGACGCCTGACCAAGCCGCACAGGAAATAAAAAAAATACTGGACAGACAAACAACATTTATAATAAAAGACCTAACTATCCCTGAATTCATGATACCCGAATTCAGAAAACCGTTCGGAGAAATATTCACCCGCCCGTCTTATGATGAAAGCGCGAAAAAACTTCTCGAAAAAATAGACAAAAAAAGGCCGATAATAGTAGTCGGCGACCTCGCAAGCTATTACCTGACAAAAAACGGGTTGAATCCGAACATGATAATAGTTGACGGGAAAGTTGAGAGAAAGAAATTTGATAAAAAAATAGATTTTGATGGTGATGTCCTAAAAGTCAGAAATCCGCCGCGGCACATAACGATTGAGTTATGGAAGGCTGTAGAAGAATCTCTAAACAAAATTCCTGAAAAAAGAATCAAGATAGTGGTAGAAGGTGAAGAAGACCTCGCTGTCCTGCCATGCGCCATCCACGCCCCAGAAGGGAGTTACATAGTGTATGGGCAATTCAGAGAGGGAATTGTTCTTGTCGAGCTGAACAAAAAGAAAAAGGAGCACGCAAAAGCCCTGCTTGATAACATTATTTATGCTCAATGACCTTTTTACCCCTCTTTTGTGGCACAATCTTTTTCTTAGCATTCCTAAATGTTTTTTTCAATTCTTTGCCCTGAAAATATCTATCAAGAAAAATCGCAAGAGCAGCTATTTCTGAATGTGGCTGATTCGTAACAGAGATGTTGAAATCAGCAATTTCGTACACCTCTGGCGGAACCTTTTCGCCGCCTACAACGACAAGAAGTCTTTTGCAATTTCTTATTTCATCTATTTTTCTTTCAATCGGTACGCCATACATGGTGAGATGGACTACTTTCCCTGCTTTCTTTTTCCACGCCTTAACAAAATTCTTCCAACTCTTTTCATACCGAATCGAGAAACTGCCTCCCCATTCTTTTGATACTCTTTTGACGCTATCCATCATGTGAGGGTCATATTCGCCAGCATAAATTATTCCGTCCGCTCCAAATGCGCGCGAAACAAGCCCGCAATGAGTCGACACTCTTTTATCCCTTCCTATTCTGTGCCCGAGCCGCAACACGTAAACTTTCATAATTAAAATTAGCCATGCCAAAATAAGAATGTAATTTATGAAAGGTCAATGCCCAGCTCTCTTGCCATATCTTTGCATAGTTTGGTTATGTCTTCAAGTTTTGTTTTTATTTTAAACACCACGCTTTCATCAGATAATATTTTTTCCTCTTCCTTTTCATCGACACCTTCAAAAACCTCAAGCAATTCGACCGCTGAAACTGATATTTCGATCGCCATGTCCTTTGGGTTTCTGAGAGCGCCGCCCTTTCTAACCAGTCTCACCTTTCTTTTCACTTCTTCCAAGTCTACGTAATCCTGCTCCATATTGATTTTTAGCGCTTTTCAATTTAAATGTTTAAAAATGGGCAGAGTATTCGCCGCAGGGGTCGTCAGCAAATTCGATATGCACAATTTTTGAAGTTTTAGTCATCCTGCGTATTGCTCGAGGGTCGTTGGTTTGGTAATGAAGCAACTCCTTGCCTTTTTGCGAGAAATTGGTTATACGAATAACCGGCGGATTTCCCCGTTCCACAACAATCCTTGATTCGTATGTGTTGTTAAGTCTATCATTTATTTCCTGCTCGGGGTCGACAGGTGGTTTGTAACTGGTGATTTCGTTAGGTCTGCGTGAGCTGCGACACATTTCAAAATTTATGATGCCACAATCCATAGAATGTATAGTGCACTAATTTTTAAATCATTATTATATTCTTTAATTATGTTGATAAAGCATATGTCACCTCACGAACAAGTGGATGGAAGATTTGTAGTCAAGTTCAAAAAGCCCATACAGGAGTATTCGAAAGGCTACATGTTTCAGTTAAGGGTTGGTGACACATCAGGGGAGATTATGCTCAGATACTGGGGCCCTGACAACAAGGCAGATGTCGAAAAAATATACAACTCCATCCAGAAGGATGATATAATTCATGTAGTCGGGGAAACCAGAATGTTCAACAACAGACTTGTCATCAACGTGAATCCGCCGGAAGGCAGGATTACAGTCCTCAAAGAAGGGGAATATGACCTGTCCGAATTCATTCCTGAAAGCGACAAGGACCCGTCAGAGATGTACGATGAGCTAAAGAGGGTCATAGAGTCGGTAAACAATGCGCACATGAAAAAACTCCTTGAATCTTTTGTCAGCGACCACAAATTTGTGGAAAAATTCAAAAAGCACCCCGCAGCAATGTACAGACACCACGGCTGGCTGGGCGGACTGCTCGAACATACATTAAACGTGGTTAAGATATGCGACTTTTTCAAGAAAATACACCCGGAGCTTGACAGAGACCTTATGATAACGGGAGCCATACTCCACGACATAGGAAAGATGAAAGAGCTCAACGTCACGACAAGTATCAAAACATCGCCAGAAGGTATGCTGATTGGTCACCTTGCGATGACATTCGAACTGGTTTCAAGGAAGATGGAAGAAATCGGGACACCAGAGAACATAAAGCTGAAGATTAAACATATTTTGTTGAGCCACCACGGAAAAATGGAACACGGCTCACCAAAGCAACCTGCGATACCAGAAGCTTTGGCTGTTTACCTCGCAGACCTTTCAGACTCTAAACTCACGGAAATGATAACCCATATAAAAAAAGCAAGGACAGAAGACGACTACATCTACATATCAGATTTGGGACCCATTTACTTAAGATAAGAAATCAAATAAATTATTTTACGCCCATATTATTGTAATGGGGTTGGGAAAAGACATTTTGTTGGCTGCTATGGTTTTGTTATCCATTCTTCTCGTGTTCACGCTGCCTTCAAACCTCACGGCAAAGGCTGTCGGCAAATGGGAAAGTGAGAATAAGACACACGCATGCCCTGTGTACACGATTACGCGCACACCCGAACAAGACGAATTTGAAATGTGCGCAGACACGCTGAACCTTTATGTGAACAAAGTGGATGAGTTAAAGACGAGGGTCAAAACACTTGAAAATAAAATAATGATTTTCCTTAAAAATAAATGCAACGTTCCCGGCAACTTCAAATCGTTCAGCGAGATAGAGCACGCTGATACAGGCAGCATAAGAGATTTCACCCTCTTCATTATTTCTAATAGCAAAGATGACCCTGCTTCTGCAATTTACTCATACATAAGAAAGCATATACGATATGTCAGTGACCCTATAAACAAAGACTATATAGCAAGTCCATGCGAAACTATCCTCACAGAGGCTGGTGATTGCGAAGACCACGCATTGCTTCTTTTTTCCATGCTGAACTCCGTCGGCATTGATTCAAAAATAGTAAGGATTTCAGATGAACACACACTCGTAGCCATAGATTCGGACACACCCATAAACAATATGTGTGAAAATCCCATATACATAAAGATAAACAAAAAGAAGTATATACTTGCCGATACAACATCAAGCAACTGTATAGGTCTTGTTAACAAAAAATATGTTCAAGAAGGCAAAAATGGGGAAATGATGCTGAAGAAGGAATATTCAAATCACATCAGGATTTTCTGAGGAGTTCTATCTCATCTTCTGTCACTTCCAAACCTTCTTTTCCCAGACCCTTGCCTTTCGATATTATAAACCTCAAACAGGGCATGTACTGGTTTTTTACAGTTCTTGTTGAGGAATGGACGTATTTCACCATTTTATCATAGAATTTTCCATATTCCTCTTTCAATTTTTTCATATTCGCAAGGGTTGCGAATTTTTGAGGAGATTTGTATTGAACAAATGAATGACGTTCCCCTCCGATGAGTGACATGCCTGCAAGCATGTCTATCATATATGCCTTAAACCGCCAGTTCTGTTGCTTCAGAACCCATTGGCGAAAAATATCGGCTTTTGAGAGCAAATCATACGCCTCTGCAAGCTCTTCAGGGTCTTTGAATTCGTTCGAAATGTTATGTTCAATCCACCAGAAGATTTCGTCTGGGTCTTTGTCGCAATTTTTTATTGCCTGCCTTGCAGCCTTGATGCTCTTGGACCTCAGAATTGTTGGCAGGATATTGAATATGGACAGTTCCCTCTCCCTGAATCCGAGGAGTTCAAGGTCTTTCATAGTAACTTTGTCTTTGCCTTCACACAAAGTCTGCAAATCGACTATGGCAGAGCGCATATCGCCTGATGACCATCTGGCGAGAGATTTCACAATATTATCATCAACCTCTATCCCCTCTTTTTTGCATATATCTCTCAATCGTTTGGCTATCGAAAGCACATTTACTCTTGATACTCTGATAAGCCTGCAATGTGCCCTTAAGGTTCGGAGTTTTGATTTATATGGATCGTTTGCTGTCATGATTACAGGGAATCTCGATTTTTTGATTAGTTTCATCAGGCTGGTCAAACCACCTCTGTCTTCCGATGTAACGCCGTCAACTTCGTCTATGAGTATAAGTTTACTTTTGTAGAACAGGGGCTGACTCTTAACAGCCTCTGAAAGATGCTTCTCTATTGCGTCTGCATTTCGCTTGTCAGAGGCATTCATCTGAACAAGATAAAGACTTTTTTCCTTTGCAAGAACTTCTGCTATCAATGTTTTACCAACACCAGGCGGTCCGTAAAGAAGGATAGGCGGATCACCAGGTTTCCATGACTCAAACCATTTAACAACTTCGCTTATAGCTTTGTTCTGGCCTGCTATTTCGCTTAATTTCTGAGGTTTGTGTTTTTCTGTCCAGAGCATAATTAGATTATGATAAGTAATTTAAAATTGTTGATGATCAAGAAAGTCATCAAGTCATAGATAAATTTATTTCGCTTTAACTCCGATTAAGGGATATTATACGAATAAAAAGTGCGGGAAATTAGTGTAGATGCGCAATTGAGGTTTTGCCATTCGGGTTGCTAACTTCGTTCGCAATTCTCAATCGCCTTAATCCCTCGCTTCATTTAACAAACAAAAAATAAAACAAGTAATAATATGGTTAAAATGAATG
>JAGGYQ010000028.1 GCA_021162425.1 Candidatus Aenigmatarchaeota archaeon | reverse complement strand
CAAATACCCCATGGGCGAACAGAATGAATCATCAGTCATCGAGTCAGTCTATAAAAGTTTTAAAAAAGTAGTAGGTGAAAAAGCAGGTAAAATAGCTGTGATTGGTCTTGCTGTTCTCGCGTTAGATTTAGCGGCTTGTAACAAACCGCCGCCAGATGAAAATAAAAAAGTAGAAGTGCCAACAGTAACAAAAAAAGTTTCATCAGAAAAGCGGGGAGTTACTAAAGACCCTATGGGGGGAGTTTACACTAAAGACTCTACGGGAGCTAACATTTACGTGCCTGCTAAATTATTTGAGGGGGAAGCGGAAAGATTGTTGAGATTTTTTGATGACAGCGGTACCAACATAGAAGAACAGATAAAAAAAAATAGATGGAAGTATAAAATTGTTTGTACATCGATTCCTAATAATACAACGCAAGCTGATGCTGACCTTTATATTAATAAGAATGGAAAATGGATTTATGTGGCAGGAGCTACTGTCCCCGTAAAACTGATTCCTAATCATCGATAAATTGTCAAAAAATCAGCCGCTTGGCCATTTGCTTTGGCCTACACCTACTAATTCTGCAGCGGCTATCCCACAATCAACTGCCATGGCTAACAAGGCACCTTCACCACTTTTTGCAAGGGCGCTCGTACCAAAGAGCGCAACTGTTGTTATAACATTCCATGCACCAGATTCTGTCTGATAGCAATAATTATTGCCATATTCATCTTCGCCTATTTTATCTACTTCCACCACTACGGCTTCTGGTATCTTACAATTTGTCGAGACCACGCTGTCAGTTTCTCCATCAAAATTTCTGTCCATAAAAACTCTTTGCTGGAAATAGATGTTTGGATATTTCTTAGATAATTCAATATCTGGTTCTTGCTTGAGAGAGAGGTAATACTCACCAAATTCATCAACTTTTCCATCATGGTTTGAATCCTTGAAAACAAAATAGTATATTTCACTTACATAAGGAGATATCGGTAGTGTTTTTTTCTTGCCTATCATCATTCCATAAAAATTTCCTGTTTTACTGTCAAAATATATACTTAACATGTCATGGTAAGTATGGTAGTAACCATCTTCGATGAAAGGACCCTTGCAAGTTAAATATTTATTTCCGCTAGGGATTTCCCATTCGCCCATAACGAATTTTTCATAGCTATTTTCAAATTCTCCATATTTTCCTATCTCATGTTCTCTGCATGCGAATCCCACAGTATTATCTTCTGTGGTGACTACATACCCTTTCCACTTTGAATATGAATAAAACTTAATATATTTTTTATCATCATCACTTTTAATAAAATGATTAATTATCCCACCGTTGTTTTCAGCTTCTTTTAAATAATGTTCAACAGAATATACCCTCCTTTCGTACACATCACCCACTTTTATGGTTGCCCCTATACCATCAATGACTTTATTTTTCTTGTCATAATAAAATTCTATATTATCAATTGGGTCAACAATTTTCACCCTTTTTACAGCTACAGGTTTATCTTCGTACTTTATTTCAACTTCACCACTATAAACTTTGCTATCTCCCATATACTCCACGGTATCTACTGCTGCTTCTTTAAAACTATCGAACATTCTTTCGTTATCACCTTTGATTAACGAACCACACATAGGTATTTCTTTGTCAGAACCCCATAATCTTTTCCACCAATTATTAACTGTCTTCTTGTCAGGATTGTCACATGTCGTCATTCCAGTAGTAGAATCGTATGTGTAAAGACCACATTTCATGGGTTTTGACTCTACAGTTAGATGTGCTTTACATGGCGAAGCCAAATAAAAAGGCACAGGTTGATTGCCCCATTCTTTTTTTATCAGAATAACAGGCTTTCCTAGTGGAACTAAGTTCTGACTCTCGGGATATCGAACAGGATTTTTTGGGATTTCATTTTCAGAAAGTTGGCTTACATCTTCCTTTTTAAGTGGCATACCAAGCACTAATGAGTTTGGATGTTCTTTTATGAATTTCCCTATCTCACTATCAAATCTAGCAAGATAATAAGATATTCCGTAATCCACACCCGCATATTTAGCTGCCCTTATAAGTGTGTCTCGACTTTTTGCTTTTTCTATAGTTTTTTTCATGAGTTTTTTCATAAGGCCAGGCTCTGCCTTATCAACAAGCAGTTTCGATAAATCAACACTCGAATATTCACCTCGCCACGCTTTCATGAACCCCTTTTGTAGAACTTCCCATTCTCCTTGACTGAATTTTTTTCCTGCTGCCTCCAGCGATGCCTTTATTTCCTTTAAGGCATAAGACGAGGTTTTATACTTCCCTTTAAAAAAATCAACAATACCTTTATTTAAACTCCATTTCTCAATTGTTGCCAAAATTTCTTCTCCGTAAACTTTTTCCGCAAGTCTTGGGAAAAGTTGCGTAGCAGTAACTTTTTCAGCTGTTCCTATATTTTTAAATACGGATATTTTTTTCACCTTACCTATAGTTTTCTTAACAATATCTTTTATATTCTGACCTACAATAGCCTTAAACCTTATAATATCAGTTATGCACATCGCAATAAACATAGCCTTACCTACACCTGTAAACCATTCTGATTCGCTTCTCCAGTCTTTGTCCTCTCCTATGGGGAATGATTGATAATACACAAGAAACGAAGGGTCACCAAAAGCATTTATATACTCCTTCGCCGTTCCCGTCAACCCGCCAAACCTCTCTGGCAAATAAAAATCCCTGACAAAACACTCAATACCTTTCTCGATTTTTTGGTTCTTAAGGCTCCTGACATAATTCACTCCCGAAT
>JAGGYQ010000025.1 GCA_021162425.1 Candidatus Aenigmatarchaeota archaeon | reverse complement strand
GTTATTAGAAGATAATTTAGAAATATATTTAAAGTAAGAGAAATGTATTTTATTATAGCTGAATATTTAGGTATACCTCTTGATACGAAAATAGTATCAAATAATCCTAATGTCGTTGATGTTATTAACATGAAAGAAAGTACAAGTAAAGGTAAAGTTGCACCTACATATTCTTTGCCGTATAAAATTTTAATTAAAGGACCGGCCGCCCATATAGTACCGAATAACATGGGAAAAGAAATAATCGCAGAATACCTGAATGTTTTTTTGAAGACCTCTCTGAACTTGTTGCTGTCTAAAGATGACAAAACAGGAAAAATGACCACGCTTAATCCACCGATTCCTGCCAATGTTATGATCATAGATTGAGCCACTTTATATAAACCAACTTCAACACTACCCAAAAAATAACCTATCATTATCACGTCGATGTTTGTGAAAATGATACCGGTCAAACTTAACGATGCTGTATGAAAAATAAAATTTTTCAGCTCTCCCTTTTTCTCCCTGCCTATTTTTTTCACCTTACCAGCAATAAGGAAAAGGTATTTTTTCCAGATCACCGCAAACAAAAACAATAAACCAGATAAAACTCCAACTATCAATGACATGAAAACTCCAAGAAGCGATAATGAAAACATGAACACAAGCAATACCATACTTACAATTCTCATGATGTTGAATATTATCCAAAAAATGGCAGGATCTTTAAAATCACGTAAACCGAAAAAAGCGCTTGAAATTATCCCGTAAATACCAACAAGAAATATATATACACTCATGATTTTAATGGAAAATGATAGAAGGGGAATAGAGAAAATTTCAGCTATCTTATCCGATAAGAAAAAACTAATCAGTGATATTCCAAGAATCACCATCGTGTTGTATTTTAATAGAATTTTAAAATAACTCCTTACTAATTTTTTGTCATTTCTTCCTAACGCGTATGCTACCCATCTTGTAATAGCTTCTTTAAATCCCAAGTTACTAAACGCTATTATGATAGAAACTATGGAAATTGTTAATCCGTAAACACCAAAAAGTTCTGGTTTTAACATGCGTGCGGCAAGTATAGAAAATATAATTCCTCCAAAACTGGATACTATTTTTTGAAGATTATTATAAATTGTATTTCTTAAAACTTCTCGCGCAAGAGGTCTGTTGTGTTTTTGTCGTTTTTGTTTTTCCATGAATTTAGTTTTGTTTTACAGAATTAATATTTCTTCCAAACTCATGATTTATGCTTTAAAATATCTTTAAACCATTCTATAGTTAATTTCAATCCGTGATCAAAATTAACCTTAGGCTCCCATTTCAAAAATCTTTTGGACTTTTTAATATCCGGTTTTCTTCTTGCCGGATCATCTTTTGGCAAAGGAAGAAATACTATTTTCGATTTGGAATTTGTGATTTTCTTTATCTTCTTCGCGACATCTATTATTCTTCTTTCATCCGGATTCCCGAGGTTGAACACATCACCCGAATATTCCGATTCCATCAATTTAATCAATCCCTTGACCATGTCCGAAATATAACAAAAGCTTCTCGTCTGCTTCCCGTCACCGTAGACTGTTATATCCTCACCTCTCAACGCCTGCGTTACGAAATTTGGAATCGCTCTTCCATCGTTTGAACGCATGCGCGGACCGTAGGTGTTGAATATTCGCGCGATGCGAACACCCATCCCGTACTTTTCATGATAAGACATGGTCAAAGCCTCTGCAAAGCGTTTGGATTCGTCATAACATGAACGCGGTCCCGTCGGGTTCACATTCCCCCAGTAATCTTCTGGTTGGGGGTGTTTTTTCGGATCTCCGTAAACCTCCGAAGTAGATGCAAGCAAAAACCTCGCCTTTTTCTTCCTCGCCAATTCGAGCATATTGTATGTTCCAAGAGAATTTGCCATCATGGTTTTTATGGGATTCTTCCTGTAATCCACGGGTGAAGCGGGAGAGGCAAGATGGAATATGCGATCGATTTTCCCGGCGATGTTCAAAGGCTTCGTCACATCGTGCCTTATGAATTTGAAATTTTTGTGTTTGAGTAGATGCGAGATATTTGATTTTCTTCCTGTTGATAGATTATCTATACAAATCACTCTGTTGTTTTCCACTAGCGCATCTACCAGATGCGACCCTATGAATCCTGCTCCACCGGTGACCAAAACATTTTTACCCATAACAATTCATTTGAATTTCATTTTTTAAATCAATTACAGCGGTAAATATAACCGAAATCAAATCCATTTGAGGGAAACGCCTTGATTTCTTCACAGCCTCTCAGTATCTCTCTGAGCCACTTCTCGCTTTTCAAATTCTGCAGATATGTTACGAAGATACAACCTTTAACACCACCCCCTTCTTTCTTCAGCTTTCGCATTTCTAATGACTTCCCATAGGCTATGAGATCACCATTAACTTCAAAGAAATGAAAGGCTTCATCACCGAAATAATATAAAAGCCCTTTCTCAGTAAGGAAGAGACGATCACAATTGAGATGGGCATTCTCATAAAATTCTACCATCTCGTTTACGGTCTTCGTGTAGGCCGGACCTATTGTCGGATAGAAGGATTGTATGAGGATGAAGAAATTGAATGCAAAAGCAAGGGAAAGTAAAGGGGCCATGAAATTCCTGTATTTTAAGGAAAAGATGAATAATCCCAACGAAAACACCACCATGAAAATGAAAGAATGCACATGGATAGCGAATGGTGTACTTGCAAACCCCGAATACCAGAACATGGAATTCTCCAGAAGTAGTGAGAGTTTAGCGTTTCGTGTGTTGAATGCTTCCTGAACACCGTAGGAGTTCAGGGCGAGCACAATGAGGGAGAAGAGGATGAAACATACCGCGAAGACTACCAGTTTACGCCTAGCAAATTTAATTTGGAAGGAAATTGCCTTTGAGGAGAGTATGGCAAGCACGGGGACAGTCGGCATTAGATATCTGGCTTTGGGTCCCCCCATGAGCACGAATGTGTAAAAGAAAAAGAGAACCCCAAGATATGAAAATAATAGACAATCTTTTTCCTCACTCCTTATGAGTAAATAGAGAGGGAATAAAGACAGAATGGGTGTGCCATACTGAAACAAGAACACAATGAGTTTCGTGATTGAGACAGCAATCGAGACCATAAGGTTGGCATAATCCATCCTTCCTATATTCTCACTTCCCCACCGCAATGTTTCTGTGAATGCTGTCGGGTGACCTAGGATGAACGCGAGGATGGGAAATATCGAAAATATGGCGAATCCAACAAGCGAAAGCAGAAGGATGGACTTCAAGTTTTTCAATCTGTTAGTTCCGAAATCGTATAGACATAGGATGGGGAGAAGAAGGATGGCTGGGTATTTTGAAAGCAGTCCTACCCCCAGAAACACTCCTGATAGGAAAAGCCATTTTCTCCTCCTAGTTTTCTCAAATCGGTGAAAGAATAAAAGCGTGGTTATGCACGACAAAGTGAGCATATTCCCGTCAACGTCAATATAGAGAGACATCCACACATGATAAAACACGAAAGAGAGAATGAGGGACGAAATGATTGCGATTCTCCTATTGTAGATCGACTTTGCAAGATAGTACGTTACGATGATGGTGAGCAACCCAATCGTGAGTGGCATTGAACGAAAGGAGGAGAGGGAATAACCGAGGGCTAGGGTGAAGAGGTTGTAAATCATGAAGGCTAGAGGTGGATGGGGGAGGAGATTCGTGTAATATACAGAACTTATCCAGGTGTTTTCATCGAAAAAGGGCGCTGATTCTAATCCCCAGATTCGTATAAAGATAGCGAGAAATATTATCAAAATCAGGGGACGATCCCCACGAAGGAGAGGTTCAAATCTTCGCTTTTCGAACATGTATTTTGCCACCCCCATCTATTAAAACCTACTTTCTGCAAACCAGCATATACCTTCCATATAAAAATGTTGACGCGTCTTTGACAGACGAGATGGAAAACCCACATGATTTCACGAGACTTGCTATTTCCCCCCTTCCGACGTAGTTCATATTGAGCGATCTCGTGAAGACAAAATCGTGAACGTAATTCCACAGATATTTCGGGAGAGGTCTCGTGTCTATCTCCACTAGGATGAAAACACCATTCGGCTTCAAAAGCTTGTAAATCTTCCTGATAACCTCGGTGTGTGAAACTTTAGGGATATGGTGGAGAACATCAAGACAGGCCACAACATTGAATTTCCCTCTTACCTCGAATACTCTAAAATCGGAGCATACGAACTTAACATTTTTCAACCCCTTTGCCTTTTCTCTTGCTATCAAAACCCTCCTCCTGTCCATCTCCACGCCAAGAACCGAAAGATCACGTTTTCTTTTTGCTACATAAAGCGGGAAGGTTCCGTGACCGCTCCCCACGTCAAGCATATTCCCTCTATCAGGGATTTCATTCATAATAAGTCCGAATGGGAATATGAGCGAGCGCAATTTATCATAAGCCTTCGATGTGAATAGACCCATTATACTATTTAAAGAAATAGGAAATTATAAGTTTTATCATTCTCAGCCCGAGCTTAAATGCCTTCCGCCTCTCCCCGGTTATTTTGGATTCTCCCCTTCTGGGTTTGTAATTAACGGGAATCTCTATCGTTCTAATTCTGTTTTTCAGGGCGAGTATCATCATC
>JAGGYQ010000029.1 GCA_021162425.1 Candidatus Aenigmatarchaeota archaeon | reverse complement strand
GTCCTTGATTATTCCCATCCTCAACACATTCACTCACGAATCCAGGATAATAATCCCATGTATATGGATTATCATCAGGCGAATGCCCGCATTCACCAACTTCCGGAATATCATTCCCACTACAATCAACAGGCGTCCCATCAACACACCCGAGGTTCACATCACAATATTCCTGACCGTTACAATACAAACCATCGTTACACACAGAATCATCAGGCGTGTGCACACACACATCGTTCTCCTCATCACAGCTATCCACCGTACATGAAACGTTATCACCACAATCAGGCGGGGTTCCGTTCACACAAAAATAATTGATACATCTTTCCTCTCCATTGCACCACAGACCATCATCACAATCTTCATCTCTTATACACTCACCACAATCCGAATCGTTATAATCGATGAATCCATCGCAGTCATTGTCATACGTATCGTTGCATATTTCTTCTGCTCCCTCGTAGCCGTGAACTGTTACGTAAGTCTCTGGGAATGAGACAAATTTGTTCGTTCCATTATAATCTGTATATGAAACGCCTGAATCAGGATAAACATTCGTGAGATTGTAGCCGAGTTGGCGAAGATAAACATTGAAGCTAACGGTAGCAGTTTCGTTTATACTGACTGTCCCGATTTTGCATACCACCACCCGTTCGCTTTCGTTGTACTCGCAATTGTCCGGAAGAGTCGATTGGTTAAGCTCCACATACGGAGGCAAATAATCATAAATCACGACGTCTGTTCCCGCTATGGTTGTGACCTCCTCTGCTATCTCCTTGTATATCTCTTCCAAATCTTCGCTGTTTGGGGCATAATAGAATTTCCCGCTTGTGATGTTCGCTATTTTTTCCATCATGGTCTTGTTCGCTTTTTCTCCGAGTGCTATCGTGTATATAACAATTCCGTTCGCCGCTGCTTCTTCTGCGCGCGCGAAAACCCTCTGGTGGCAGTCCTCTGGCGGATTTTTCATCCCGCAGTTGTTGTTTCCGTCTGAGAGAAGGACTTCAACCCATGTAATATTTGTTCGCCCGTTGCTGGCAAGTTCTTCGTTCGCCAGCTCGAGGGCATTGCTCATGTTCGTCCAGTTCTTCGCATGCATATCATCTATCGCATCCTTGACATCCTGATGATCGAATGTTAAAGGTTCGTCAAGACTTGCTTTTGTCGCGAATGAAACAAGACCTGCCCTGTCGTTTCCTCCCAGTAAATCAACAAAGTTTTTCGCGGCAATTTTCGCGTCTCCTATCGGTTGCCAGTCGTTTATTGTTTCGTCCCATCCATCATCATTCATGCTGCCTGACCTGTCAAAAACAAGAACCACGTCAACCGGATAATACTGTTCGCATGCCTTACCTTCGCCCGTAACAGCGAGGGTTATTCTGGTTTCCTCACACAAAATTTCGCTTGGATTCGCATCCTTACTCACTTCAAGGTATGGGGGCTCGCATTTCACGCAATCGCCATCGGCTGCGCATTCACTTTTGCCTTCACCCTTTACAAGGATACATTTATCAGCTTTGCATTCGGTATGGCGTTCTGGGTAACAGTCAATCCCTCCGTTCACTATGTTGTCAAGGGCATCCTTGTAATACTTTCGCGTTTCATTCGTGCCGTTCTCCACTTCTGAAATCGATTGTTCAATCCAGTACTCAATCGTGTGTCCGGCGAATGTATCGTCGAGTCCGAAATACCCCCCACACACGTTGAGAATGGTCGCGAGAAGGAATTTCTTGAGCTTGTTCAGCATATTCGAACAGTTCCCGCCACAGTTCAGGATATATTCGATATCACTCCGGTTAATATCTTCGAAAATGTCAGCCTCGTGGACGCAACCAAGAAGGCTTTTGGCCTCGTCCAGATGATTTTTCCAGTAGCCGGGGGATTTCGGGTCGCAGTAAACAGCGCAGGCAGGGTCGGCGCAATCAGAATTATCATTCCCGTCGTTGCATATCTCATCCACCCCTGAATTCACGTTAGAATTATCATCCATTACAACCGGGCTACCTCCCCCACCTGAACCTCCACCAGAAAAGCCATTGCTTGAGCCTTTTTTCTTCGTTTTCGAATTATCATTTTGTAGTTCTTGGCTGGGAACATGAACAGTTCGAGATATTGACTCGCCCCTTGCTCTATCACCTACTCTGTTGCCTATTTCGTGAAAAGTTATCACATCGGGATTATTTGTTGTGACTTCGTCTTTCACATTCACGACATTTTTGGCACCCTCCCCTGTCGTCGGTTTTATGACAAAAAACGCAGAAACTAAAAACAAAATTAATACAAGTAAACCCAAACTGTATTTCACAGCGCCCTTGTTGAGCAGGCCTTTCAACGTCATCATTATCACTTGATGTTAAGACTTTTAAGTATTACCTCTCCATGAACATATCACATTTTCAGGTCTAAATTCAAGACCATCCCCATTGTTCAATATCTTCCCTTCCACATCTTTCAAATATTTGCAGTTCTGGCACGATGTCTTGAACCTTACGCTTGTCCTTTTTTTAGGGCATTCCACTACCCAATCGAAAACTCTCATTCTTTCTGTCGGACCGTTTACATATCCGTAACCGTTGACCATGACCTCGGTCTCTCCAAAAATTTTGTATTTCATCCTGAGCATTTTCCTCTTTTCAAGAATTTCGAACAGCCTCTCGACATATTTTTTGTTGAGGTTGAGAACTCTTGCTACCGTGCTTACAGGAAGTCTTTTATTCATAAGCACGAGTTTGAACGCAAGGTCAATTCCCGTGTTAACAAGATTGTTCTTCATGTTCACCACTTACAAGAGATTACTATTTGGGTAGAAAGTTTTAAATACGTATAGGTTTATCCTCTATAAGTAGTAAATAATAATTGCAACATCAGAGCAGTTTCAAATCTTTTGTTACCTTATCAATTTTCCCTTCTTCTGCAGGACCTATGCCAATTGCTGTTATGGTCCCGGATTTTACCTGTGTCTTGCCCGCATCTCTTATTACAGAACATGGAAGTTTTAGTCTTCTCGCCTTTGTAAGTATCGACAAAAGTTCGTTCAAATCTTTCGCTTTAACAACGACTTTTTTAGACCCTTCAGAGCTCCACGCATTTCTGGCGTCTTCGTTCACTTTTTTATACGCTTCCAGCGAGGCATGAGCCACTTGCGCTGCTATTTTCCCCTTCCCTATCTTCAGGTCTTTTCTTACGACTATGACTTGCTTGAACATAGAATAAATTTTGTATGACATACTAAAAAATAAAAAAATTAAAAAGGAATTCCGATTGGGCAAAAATGCTTAACCAGCAGAGCTTACGAGACCTGTCAATGTTCCTGTTTCTGTGTGGTTGTAACCGCCTGAATTGTAAAGTATCGAAACCGATATAGAATAACTTGTTCCAGCAGTTAGTGTTGGTGTCAATGTAAATGTTGTCCCGTTAACACCGTATGTGCAATCAGATGGTATGTCTGCTGTTCCGCCTGGTCCGATTGTCAGGTATTGGCCATTCCCTGTGCAGTTGAAAGTGTTGTACGTTTGGGAATTTCCTGATAACGTAGCGGTTATCGAG
>JAGGYQ010000026.1 GCA_021162425.1 Candidatus Aenigmatarchaeota archaeon | reverse complement strand
GAATGAGACAGCCGGAGGTCAGGGGTTCGAAATTTCGAAATTCCCCTCGAGCCCACTCATTTTTAACCTCCGCCATGGAAAGTATAATATGAGATTCATCGCTGATCTCCATATACACTCCCGATTCTCTCGTGCAACAAGTAAAAATATCACAATCAACAACCTTGTAAAATATGCAAAAATTAAGGGATTGGACATAATAGGAACTGGTGACTTTACACATCCTGTATGGCTGAAAATTTTAAAAGAAAATTTGAGAGATGAGGGTTGTGGAATTCTTAAAAGCAGGGAAGGTTTCAATTTCATATTGTCAACCGAAGTCTCCAATATATACAAGGAGAAAGGTAAGATAAGAAAGATACATAATATCATTCTTGCGCCTGATTTCGAGACAGTTGAACAGATAAACTCTTGGTTGTCCAAAAAAGGAAGACTCGACTATGATGGTCGGCCTGTTTTTGGTTTCAGTTGCCCTGAACTGGTTGAAAATTTGATAGGGATTTCAAAACGAATAATGATAATACCTTCGCATTGTCTCACCCCGTGGTTTTCTGTGTTTGGTAGCAAATCTGGTTTTGACAGCGTAGAGGAATGTTTTCATGACCAAGCCAAGCATATCTATGCGTTGGAAACAGGGTTAAGTGCTGACCCACCAATGATATGGCGGGTGAGTAAGTGGGATGGATTTGCCTTGGTTTCATTCTCTGACGCACATTCGTTTTGGCCGTGGCGAATCGGTAGAGAGGCAACAATATTCGAGCTCGAAAGGCTCACATACGAAAATCTGACGAATGCCATAATAACGAAGAACGGCCTTATTGGAACAATAGAAGTTGACCCAAACTACGGAAAATATCACTATGACGGGCATAGGGAATGCGGTGTGTGTTTGCCCCCGAAATTGTCCAAGAAATACCACAACGTATGCCCTGTCTGTGGCAAGCCGTTAACCATAGGTGTGCTTCACAGAGTAGAGGAGCTTGCGGACAGACCAGAAGGATACAGGCCAAAGAACGCAAAAATGTTCATAAGATTGCTTCCATTATCTGAAATCATATCTTCTGTTATGAATAGAGGGATAACATCGCAAACTGTATGGCAAATATACAACCGTCTTATATCGGCGGCTGGCTCAGAACTTTGCGTTCTCTTGACATACGACATAAGTAAGATAGAAGATATAGCAAACAAAAAAATCGCACAAATCATTGATGAAATGAGGAAAGGGCGAATCGAAATAAAACCAGGCTACGACGGTGTTTACGGCAAACTCGTTTTGCGTTGACTAATGCTCATTGTATTCCTCTCACAAGGATGGATGTTGTTTTATCAATATAGTATCCATACTCCGCTTTTATCTCAATACTCTTCTGTATTATTTTTGATTTCGGATTGACATACACATGAGCGCTGCACGTGAGTTTGCTTGTCTTTCCCTCCCATAAATCAACGGCAGCCTCTCCTCTCTCCAAGTCACAGTCGTAAAATTTCATGCTTTTTGATGATAAATAGAGCCTTATTTTGTTTCTTTCGTTCGTCTGTGAGGTTTTACAATCCGAGATGCATGCAACTCCATGACCAACATTCTCCACAAGTATTTCAACAGGAAAAATAAGCTCTGACTGTTTTTTAGCGAATCTCATAGGGCCAGATGTGACAATCGTTATCTTTATTGGTCCTTTCGTCGATGTTGCTGTTTCGGGTGGCAGCTCAAGTTTATCGAGATTGACATTTCTTATTTCATCACGCAGCACGAGATTTATGGTTTTGACTGTATCTGTCTCGTATGCATAATAAACACGGACAACAGGGTTAAATGTCATAGATATTCCTCTCTCGACAGGGGGTGCTGAGCATTGCCAGACGCATACGCGCGATTCGCCTGTGGTCCCTATTTCTTGGTCTGGTGGGTAGAGGTTAAAAGGAGATGCGCATGACTTTTTTACACATGATATTCTGGTCTCTGACTGAACACCACCAACATTATAAAGCTCTGGGTAAACATTCCTCGCAACCGATGACCCTGTGTTCCTCACCATAAGTAGCATTTGAAAATCTTCGCCTGAGAAGACATCCTTTAAATCCGGCTCGAATTTCTCGATGATGACCCCGTTGTGTTCTGCTCCTTTTTGCGCTATACACCCTGACACAGAAAATGCAAGAAGTATGGTAATTAAAACTGCACAGATATTTCTCATCTTTAAATTATCTTAATGACATTTTTATTGATTTGCTATAGATGGCAAAACCTTGACATAACCGGTCTTGTCTATGAAATATCCATATCTCGCACTAACCTTAACGATGTCTTGGCGCAGACCTGTCACAGGCGTGGATACACGGACCTTGCATGTAATGGTCTGTGATTTCCCATGCGCAAGGTAAATCTCCTCTTTGTTTTTACATGTTTCAAAAGACCAGCCGTCAGGAAGTTTTATATCTAGCGTGAAATGGTTCCATTCTTGCCCTGGTTTTTTGCATGAGTAACCATCACTCCCGCATACTGTTCCGCCGCCTATGTTATTTATTCTTATCACTATTGGGAATGTTACACTCGAACCATACGCCCTTATCGGCGTATCCGCAGTCACATCAAAAGATATCGGTGATTTTGTCACACTTACTGTCTCTGTTGGTAGTGGGACTCCTTGGTTTTGCATGTCAATAAGCTCTTTTTGCGGGACTATAGTTATGGCTTTTGAGAGAAGTGTTTTGTATGTGTAATAAAGTCTCACATGCGGTTCAGCCACAATCGACAGCTTTACTTGTGGCGCGATGTAACGCCATGTGCAAATCTTCTCCCCACCCTCTATTCCCTTTTCGGGGTCTGGCGGGGAAAGCATTACTTTTCGGATTGTATATCTGCATTCCGGTTCATCTGGCAAAACCTCACCGTTATACACTATTGTGTTCTCTCCCGGTTCCCACAGCTGGTCAAGCCCAAGCAGTTCTGCAAATACATCCTCCGCTTTCACAGACCCCGTGTTTTTGAATTTCACCCTGAACGTGACCTCTTCTCCTCCGTAAACCTCTTGAAAATCAGACCCGAATGACTCTATCACCAAACCGCTGCCTACCGGCGTGTTGCTTTCGAATGGTTCCTGCGAAGGTATAACACATCCAGAAACGAGAATCAGAGATAACAGGATAGACGCCGTTGCATAAAAAGAGATTCGCCTACTCATGTTTATATAATTGAGAAAAAACAAATAAAAAAGGGTTTACATATACTCCTCTGTTCCTTTTACTGTTATTTGGGTCGTCGCGTCTGTGAAATAATCGTAGGCAAGTTTCACTTCAAAGTTTCCTTTGGTTCTGCTTGATGGCGGCTGTGTTATCATAAATTCACATGTGATGTCTGCATATCTTCCATTCCAGAGTAATATATATCTGCTTGTTGTCGGTTGTGGTAATCCTGGTGGTACATCCTGAAACAACGGCGTAACTGTCTGGGCCGGGCACATGCCGCCGACAGGTGTCACCCAAGATGGCCACTTCACCTCAATACCGACCGGATAATTCCTACCTAATACCTGACCGTTGCCGTTGTTGTCGATTCTTATCTGCAGCTGGAATTTTGATTCTCTCCACTCTCTTGCCTTGACGAATTGACCAGCGTCTATCGTCACACTCAAAGGACCATTGGTGTAAATGGTTGGTTCGCTCGGAAGCGCCTCGCCCATCCTGACAATTCTTCTGAGTTCATCTGTTGTTACAAACCACACGGGCTTTGTTGCTATAGTTTCGTAATAGTAATATACCCTTGCCCGCGCTTGATATGGAAGTTCCTGTCCTCTTTTAAGATACGGCGCTATTAAATCCCATGTTGCAGATGCTTTTTGTCCCTGTGTGTTTGACTCTGGGTCCGGCATGAGCAATGTTCCTAAACTTCGTATTGTCCCTCCACTTACCTGCCATTCTGTCGGGTCAATATCCATTATCTCCGCCACCACAGGCGCATTATTGTAACCGCCGACATTTCTCACTTCGAGTCTCAACGATACGGGCTCCCCTGACTCTATCATCGACAAGCTAGGCTCGAATTTCTCTATGACTATACCTGGTCCGCCTGTCCTCTCTTTCCCAGTTGTCACACATCCTGAAGAGAAGATAACTAGGAATACTGTAGATAACAGCAAAAGGAATTTTATGCCATCCAACGCTTGCTTCATAAAAAACTATTGTAGGCAATGTTTTATATTCTTTTACAGTCGTATTTTTGGCCGGACTGTCAGTTTTATTTCTCTTGTAAATTTATACCAGTAGCCTATTTCGGATGTTATTTGATATGTCTTTTCCTGTTTTATGCGCGTTGCATCTTTCGCTGTGATTGAACACGAATATCTGGGTGTCTTTCTGCCTATTAAATAGAATGAATATTTATCACCGTTGCTTTTCATTTTCTCTTTTACGCATTCTTCGATGGATTTTCCGCTGACTGTCTTTATATTATCTCCGTTTATTGTGATATAGACCTTTTTCTTCACGTCGAAACCAAGGCTATTCATTTCGGGTACATTACCGAATTCAAGGTTACCGTTTTCGTATGGTATCGAATCTATCAAGCCGCCCCCTTTGTTTTCAGCCCAGAATGTTAAAACAGCGCTGCCTTCTTCATCCGGGCCGACCACAATTGGTTGTGGTTTGACCTCAATGTATGTTTTAATCGGACCTTCACCTATTACTGCCTTTCCTATCTCTTTTACACCCTTTCCGCTCGAGACAAGTCTTTCAAGTTCCTGCTTGTTGACAAATGTAGCAGAGCTCGTGGTGGGTGTCTTGTAATAATACTCAACCATGACTCCAACATCACATGGCGTCTCAACATTCACATCTTTTGCCTTCATCACCCATTCAACTATATTTGTTGATTGCGGGTACATTTTGAATTCACACCATGTATCCCCCTTTTTTAATCCACCTGAACACAGCTCTAGCCTTGTATCAAACAACCCACAATCGTTGTATAGGTTAACTCGAACATTTACAGGTTCGTATTCTGGTTTTTGCAGGTCCTTGATTAATGATTGTAGCCTTATTGTTTGACCAGACCTCACGATTGTTGACGGTATGGCCCTCAAAGCCTCTATTGCTACGATGTCATGCCGTTCTTCTTTCATCTGCGTTCCCGGGAAAATGTCTGGGAGAAAGGGTATATCAACGTCAAGTCCAGGTATTGTGCAGCCAGAGACGAAAACAAGCCCTGTGGCAACAAGAAGAATGATGAGCATTTCCTTCATAATTATAAATTGTTGGTCAACCATTTATTTTTATTCGTTCCGAACAAAGTATTTCTATATGATGAAAGGACAATTTATATTCGAATTCCTTGTTGCGGGGCTTTTGTTTTTTGCGGTCGTGTTATATTCCATAAACTATATGAACACGAATGTTCGTATGTTTTCGGCTAACTTTTATCAGGACTGGCTTAATGACAAGGTCGTGCAAATATCCGAAATGCTTATGAATGAACATTCGCCTGTCTCACTGGTATCAGACGCGAACGTATTCAATCAAACAAAAATACAGGATTTCCAGAACATTTACTGCAACGGGAACGGCTACGCAAAAATGATAAATGATTTTGGTTTGCATGAAAAAAGGGAGTATGGATTGGTGATGCATGATATCAGTATAACCTTGAACACATCAAACAACACGATATTTACATGTGGCAAAACCCCGGCTCTACCGAGTGCAAGTATCGAACGGTTAGGTCTGCTTAACGGTAAAATAAGCAAATTAACTGTTACTGTATGGTAAAATTTAAAGATGTATTGCATAAATTAAAGGGAGAATATGAAAGTTGTGATAATTGGTGGTGGAAAGCTGGGAGAAGCATTGGCACAGCTGCTGATAAAGGAAAAGCACGATGTTGTTGTTATTGAAAAAAATGAAAAGCTTGCGGAAGAACTTGCTGAAAAACTTGATGCCCTTGTGCTTCATGGGGATGGCTCGAATAAAAATATACTTAAAGATGCCAATATACAGGACGTAGACGCTGTTGTCGCAGTAACAGGAGATGACAAAACAAACTTGATGGTCTGCGAAATAGCAAAAAATGCAAATGTCCCGACCATCATAACCAGAATCAACAACTCGGAGAACGAAACGATATTCACAAAAATTGGCATCAGCAACATAATAGATACAACTCGTTTATCTGTACTTGCTTTCAAACAGGCACTTGAAAGGCCGGGGAAACAGTTGAGCAATATCGTGGCGGGTGGTAAAGGAGAGGTTTTTGAGGTTAGTGTCAGAGAAGACTCAAAAATTATAGGAAAGAAGATATCTGAATTTGCCAAAAATTTTGTTGTAGCCTTCGTGTACAGAGATGACAAATGTTTCATACCAAAGCCTGACACGAAAGTAAAAGAAGGTGATATACTCACGATTTTCTCTCCTGTTGAAGAGGTAAGAAAAATAGAGAAACTGCTTTAGATTTTCATTCTCCTCAAAAAACTCTTCACAACATCTTCGAGGTTGGGAGCCCCCTTCTCTTTGAGATGATAACTTACCCTCACAACAGGTTTTCTTATGTTCATTAATTTTGTGATGTCGGCTGGCGTTGCCACAACGACCGTATCGCATGGCGATCTATTTATGGTTTTCTCCATATCTTTTATCTGTTCTTTGCTGTAACCCATTGCAGGCAAGACATTCCGAAGATGCGGATACTTCTCATACAATTTCCTTATTGAGCCGCACGCATATTTTTTTGGCTGAACTATCGCCTTTGCTTTGTATTTTTTTGCAGCTATAAAACCAGCACCAAAACTCATTTCGCCGTGTGTTAATGTCGGACCGTCTTCGATGACCAAGACCTTCTTACCCTTTATTAAAGATGGTTCTTCTGCCTCTATAACGGAGTCAGCATGAATAAGTATCGCTTTTTTATTTATTTTTTTAACAACCGCGACCGTCTTGTTTATTTCGCGTTTTTTTGCTGTATTTTCTTTGTTTATAACGATGACGTCTGCCATTGCAACGTTTGTCTCGCTTGGATAATATTTTATGGCATGTTCTGGCCTGAACGGGTCTGCAACGACTATATGAAGGTCTGGTTTGATGAAAGGTGTGTCGTTGTTCCCGCCGTCCCATATAATAACATCTGCCTCTTTTTCAGCTGCTTTTAAAACTTTTTCATAATCCACACCAGCGAACACCGTGAACCCGTTTTTTATGTGTTGTTCATATTCCTCTCTTTCCTCTATTGTGCAATTATATCTTTCCATGTCTTCCTCTTTCGCGAATTTCTGGACAATCTGTTTTTTTAGATCACCGTACGGCATTGGGTGTCGAATGACGACTGCTTTTATTCCCATTTTTCTGAGAATCGAACATATCTTTCTTGTTGTTTGTGATTTTCCACAGCCTGTTCTAATGGCACAAACGGATATTGTAGGTCTTTTGCTCTTTATCATTGTCTTGTATGGGCTTACCAAGAGGAAATCCGATCCTGCAGAATTCACATCACTTGCCTTGTTCATAACTTCGTTGTACGAGAGGTCAGAATAGGACAGGATACAGACGTGAATATTGTATTTTTTTATAATTGTTTTTATGTTTTTTTCAGGGTATATTGGTATGCCTTTTTTGTAACCTGTAAGTTCTTTTGGATATCTCCTGTTCGCTATGTTTGGTATCTGTCCTGCTGTGAAGCAAACAACGTTGTATTCTCTGTTGTTTCTGAAGAGTATGTTGAAGTTGTGAAAATCTCTTCCGGCAGCGCCCATTATTAAAACATTTTTCCTCATTTGTTCGCCTTGTTTTTTTGCGCAAAGTCATATAAAATCTTCATTGACCTTGCTGCGCTTTCAGGGTAGGAAAACGTCGGCACACCAAAATCCTCAAGTGATTTCTTCAGTACTTCGGTGTATTCACCCCCAGCCGATATAACAAAAATTGGTTTGTTGCTCGATTTGAAGGCGTTTATTACAGTTTCTACAACATCTCCCCCAAGTCTTGGTACCTGAAGCAGGACTATTAACCCTATCATATCAACGTTTCTGTCGCTTATTGCGGACTCCAACACCCTTCTATACATCTCTGTGTCGGCGTCGCCTGTCAAATCTATCGGGTTTTTTAGAACAACATACGGCGGCATTTCTTTTCTCATTCTTTCTATACTCTCTTTGCTCATTTCCGCTAGTTCCAGTCCGTTTTTTATTATCTCGTCCGCGAGCAGAACCCCAAATCCTCCGCCGTCCGTTATTATTTGGACGTGCCTACCTTTCGGGAGCGGTTGCTTGGAGAGGGTCCTTGCGAAATCAAAAATCTCTTCCATGTTATCAGCTTGTATAATTCCCGATTGTCTGAACGCGGCTGTGTAGATTTCAAATGACCCTGCAAGCGAACCTGTGTGTGAGGAAACTGCCTTTGTTCCCGCATTAGTTGTCCCGCCTTTTAGAACAATTATCGGTTTTCTTTTTGTAACTTTTTTTGATACATTGAGGAATTTCCGTCCCTCTTTGACCCCTTCGAAATACGCGCATATAACCTTTGTCTCGTCGTCTTTGGATAGGTATTCTATAAGGTCTGCCTCGTCTACATCCACCGCGTTCCCGTATGATATAAATTTCGAAACCTTATACCCTCTTTTCGCCATCCAGTCAAGGACAACCGAGCCAACCGCTCCTGATTGGGTGATGAACGCTATTTCACCTTTTTCAGGTCTTTCAAGCTTATACCTCGGGAGGAATATTGTGTCAACGCCTGTCCGTGAATCAAAAACCCCGAGGCAATTTGGCCCTATCACCCTCATATGGTGTTTTTTGGCTATGTCTCGTGTGTTCTCCTCAAGCTCGTTGTTGCCTACTTCTTTGAATCCCCCACTTATTATTATGACGGCATGAACCCCCTTTTTACCGCATTCCTCCATTACGTTCGGTACAACTTTTGACGGGATACAAACAACTGCAAGATCGATCCTCTCGTTTATATCCAATACGCTTGAATAGCATCTTCGTCCGAGAATCTTATTTGCTTTAACATTCACGGGAAAGACCTTCCCCTTAAACCCGCCTTCTATAAAATTTCTGAATATAACATGCCCAACCTTTGTTTGGTCGCGCGACGCCCCAATAATCGCAACGTTCTTTGGTTTGAAGAAATAATCCATTTTTTGCATAAAGAATATTTGTGTGTTTGATATTAATTTTTATTGCGCTTTTCGGTGTGGTTGTGATTTTGTATGCGGTGGGGATTTAAATTGTGTTATGATAATTTTTATATTATGAGAAGATGTCTGATGTCTGAGCGTGGAGATGAGCTTCCCATTTCCACAATAGGTGAACTTATTAGAATTGCAGAAGAGAGCAAAGACATCATATCACTCGGTCCGGGTGAACCTGATTTCGATTCACCGCCTGCCATCGTGAATTTTGCATGTAAAAAACTGAAGGAAGGTTTTACACATTATTCGCCCCCAGAGGGCAGGGAGGAGTTACGAGAGGTGATATGTAAGAAACTTAAAAAAGAAAATAAAATAGATGTCTCGCCTGAACAAATAATTGTGACGACAGGTTCGACAGAGGCTATTCTGCTTGCGTTGCTCTCCACAATAGACCCAGGCGAGGGTGTGTTGCTCCCTGACCCTGGTTTTCTTGGGTACAAACCAACCATTGAATTGTTGAATGGTATGCCTCTTCCAATACCACATCATGAGTCCGATGGTTTCCAGTTCAACATTGATAAAGCGAAAAAGGTCATAATACCTGAAAAAACAAATGTTATGATAATAAATACGCCATCGAATCCTACTGGGGTTGTTTTCGATCGGAGGACACTTGAAGAAATTGCTGACTTTGCGAACGAGTATGATCTTCTAATAATATCGGACGAAGCGTATGAAAAACTTATCTACGACGATGTGAAACACGTATCTATAGGTTCGTTGAACGGCCTTGAAGACAGAGTATTGACATTGCACACATTCTCTAAGACATACGCAATGCCTGGTTTCAGAATAGGATATGCAGCTGGACCTGAATGGTTGATCAAATCCATGAAAAAAATACATATTTACTCTACAATATGCGCCCCCACAGTCTCGCAGTTTGCCGCGTTGAAAGCGTTGAAGGGTTCGCAGAGAGCGGTCAAAGAAATGGTTTGCGAATACAACAGACGGCGGAAATATGTAGTTAAACGGTTGAATGAGATTCAAGGTTTTTCATGTATTGAGCCAAAAGGTGCTTTTTACGTTTTCCCGAATATAAAAAGTTTTGGTATGTCTTCGTTTAAGTTTTCAAAATTGCTTCTTGAAAAAGCAAAGGTTGCTGTTGTTCCTGGAACTGAGTTTGGAAAACATGGTGAGGGTTATATAAGATGCTCATATGCAACATCTTATGAGAAGATAGTTGAAGCATTTGAGCGAATTGAAAAATATTTAAATAAAGAATTCCATCGACTTTGACATGTGGTTTGATTTTTGGGTGTAGATTCAAATGATTTAACACACAGACCTTAATTTCCTATGGAAATATAAAATTCGTCTTTTTGAACTATCATAATTATTATAACACTGTTATAATATAAAATTTCTTATGGAAGTTCCATAAGAAATCATTCCAAACGAAATAGAAGGGTGAGGGTGTTAAGAATTTAAACCTTTATTTCATATGGAAATTATGACCCAAATATCCTTAAATGAAATTTTTGAGAATTATATTAATAAGAAGACAATATTCAAAAACAAGGATATATTATCAATCCAATTCACACCCGAAAACATACCACACAGAGAACATCAAATAAAACAATTAGGCCTTATATTGGCGCCGATTTTGCGAGACGAGAAGCCATCTAATATATTTATATATGGGAAACCCGGAACAGGAAAAACACTATGTATAAAACACACACTCAACACATTGTTAAACGTGGCAAAAAGAAACAAAAACAACAAAATAAAAACAATATACATCAACTGTAAAATGAGCAGGGTAGCCGATACAGAATACAGAATGGTTTCACAGATAATTTCAGCTTTTGGGGTCGATGTTCCATATACAGGTCTTCCGACAGAGCAAGTATACAAAAAATTCTTCCACATATTAAATGAAAACGCATACAACTTAGTCTTGGTTTTGGATGAGATAGACGCACTTGTCCAGAAGATAGGCGACAGCGTGCTGTACAACCTAACAAGAATAAACCAAGAACTAAAAGAAACAAAACTTACATTGATAGGAATCTCAAACAACATATCATTCGTAAACACACTGGATCCACGTGTCAAGTCATCATTGTCAGAAGAGGAGATGATTTTCCCGCCATACAATGCAGCAGAGCTCCGAGACATATTATCAGAGCGAGTGGCAATGGCTTTTTTCCCTGGTGCTGTAACGCAGTCAGTTGTTGCCAAATGTGCTGCGCTCGCTGCACAGGAGCACGGTGACGCAAGGAAAGCGCTGGATTTGTTGAGGGTGTCAGGTGAGATAGCAGAGAGAATGGGGAGCAATAAAGTCCTCGAAGAACATGTTGATATGGCAGAGAAAAAGCTCGACACAGACAAGACAATCGAAATAATAAAAAACCAACCGAAACAATCTCAATGTGTCTTTCTCTCCATATTAATGTTGGCAGAGGATGGACACAGAAATATACAGACAGGAGACGTGTACGATTTCTATATAAGATTGTGTAAGAAAAATAATCTCAAACCATTAACGCAACGAAGGGTTTCAGACCTCATATCAGAACTTGATATGTTCGGTGTGGTTAACGCCAAGGTCATATCAAAAGGGAGATATGGAAGAACAAGAGAAATAAACCTTGACCTTTCGAAGGACGTGAAGGAGAGAATCAAAAACATTTTCAGCACATGGTTTTTTTAAGTTTTACAGAAAATTAACCTTATGGTCGACAAAAAGAGTATAGTAATGGAGTTTTTGAAACACAACATACTTCTTTCCCCCGAAGAGCTCGAAACCATAAACGAACAAAACTACATGGAATTTCTAAGCAAACATCTTAACAAAAAAACAAAAAAACAAATGCCAAAGAAAATCGAGATAGTAGTCAACAACAAGCAGAGAGAGACAATGGATGTAAATGAATTCATAGAGGAAACAATAAACAACTACAACACCCTTAAAGAAATCATACTAAAAAAAATCAACGCAGTCTCCATAGACAAGGCAAAAAAACTCCCATCATCAACAATAATAGGAAGAGTCGCCGAAATCACAAACAACGGATTTGTTATAGAGGATGTGACAGGAAGCGTGCCTGTCATCACAAATGACGATGATATAGAAAAAGGGGATGTATTAGGGGTCTCAGGTTTCACGCGAGATGGAATTTTTTTTGCGAAAAAAATAATATGGCCAGACATACCATTAACAGAGGTTGGTAGACGCACCGGCGACATTACTATTCATCTATTGGACAAGAAAGAGCCAGAAATTTCAATACAAGATATCCGCAAAAAAATAACAGCAGACCTCGCAGAACTGTTAGTAAGGGCGGGTGACGAAGAAATAAAGGCAATTGCGCTGAAAACAAACGCAGACAAAGAGAAGGTCATAAATTTCCTAAAGAAAAGGACAATTAAAATTAACGATATGAAAACAACATTGATAAAGGAGATACCTAATTTTATATGGCTTTTCAACCGAACGGATAACTGGTCAGCAAATTACAAAGGGGTTGTTGTGATATCAACAGCACCAGGAACGCATGCAATATACAAAACAAAGAAAGGAGAAGTGTTACTCGAGAAAATTTAAATTATCACAAGTACAGTATTATATTATGTTGAGGCTGCTTGTTATAGCGGATATGCATGGTGAGGTAGAGTTGATATCCAAGGTTATAGAAAAATTATCGAAAGAAAGATTCGATGCTGTTGTTTCACCTGGAGATTTTAGTGATATGTTCAATGTCCCTGAAGGATTTTCACAGGTAGATATAGCCGAGATAATCCTGCAAAAACTTTTGTCTTTCAAGAAACCTGTTTTCTGCGTCCCGGGCAATCACGACCCGTATGATATTTTGGAGCTCTTCGATGAGTATAACGTGAATATTCACGGAACGATAAAAAAAATAGGGAAATTTGAAATAATGGGTTTTGGAGGAGCACTTACACCATTCAATACAAAGTTCGAGCCAACAGAGGAAGAAATCAAAACAAACCTTGAGCGTTTGCATAGGAAGACGAGTGGGAAGTTCATTCTCGTTACACACAATCCACCTTATGGAACGAATGTTGACAGAATTGAAGCAGGCAAACATGTTGGGTCGAAAGCCATTCGCGAATTCATAGAGAAGACGCAGCCGCTTTTGTCAATATCCGCTCACATACACGAATCAAGCGGCACGGATAGGGTGGGTGATACTGTGATATTTTACCCAGGTGTTTCCTACGAAGGGTATTATGGACTGGTTACCATAGATAAAGACATAAAATGTGAAATAAAAAAAATTATGTGAATTTCTTTAACGATAGAGCAACGTCATCAATCGATTCCAAACGTGTCACAGCAAGAGGAATACCTTCGGCTTCGGCTATGTTCATTGCAACTTCATCTACCCTGCTTATTCCATGAAGAACAACCAGCCCAGGCTGGAGATTAGTTAGCTTTATTGCAACCATTGGTGTTTTCCCTGTTGTAACGCCTGTAAAAATCAGGGCTCTCTGCGTGGTTGAGCCGTAAAGGCTGATTAGCTGGTGAAACGACAATTCAGATATCGCCCTCACAGAATCTATGATGGTGTATCCATATATTTTCCGCTCAAGCGCGGGAACTTTTCTTGTTAAAACATATGCATTAACAACTTTACAGAAGTCTGAAACACTGACACCGTTTGAGAATTCTCTTATATCTATCACAGCTTTCGCGAGCGGGATACGGGTATTTGACTGCACGAACGTCTTTATAACACTACCGCCTCTTTTTATATCCAGATTTAAAAGAGAGTTGACATACCTTTTTATTATGCTTATACCCGGAGATTTCCTTCTACCTGACTCATAATCAGAGATTACGGACGACGTGATACCCATATGGTTCGCAAGTTTTTTCTGAGAGAAATTGAAAATTTCCCTCCATTTTTTCATAACCTTTTCAGGTGTATCTGAGAGGACTATTTCACTCACAATCTCCTTCGCAAGCCTTTCACGTGAAATCCCGATTTCGTCAACCATAGTATAAATATACGTTAATTATTTAAATACAATCCATGCAAAAAATAAGTTCAAAACCTTAAAATTAAATAAATGTTTCCGGTATTGTTGCTCTGTCTTTTATCGGGCGTGTTGGTAGGGATAGCGACAGGACTTATCCCGGGCTTTCATCCGAATACTGTGTTTACCCTTGTTGCGATGAGTGTATTTCTTTTTCAAGGATTGGGAAATGAAGCGTTGCTTGTCTTTGCAGTTTCTTTGGCAGTTGCGAACACTTTTGTTGATTTTATCCCGTCCATTTTGTTCGGCGCACCAGAAGAGGATTCTATACTCTCAATTTTGCCAGGGCACAGAATGCTTTTGAATGGAAGGGGTTACGAGGCAGTTTTTTTAACAGTAGTCGGAGGACTTGGTAGTATGGTACTGGTTGTGACAGGCTTGCCGTTTTTATTCTTCATACTGCCTATTGTATATGGTGCGATCAGGCCGATAATCCACATTGTTTTGATTGCAGTTATTATATGGATGTTGCTTTTCGAGAAGGGCAAAAGAAAGAAGGCATTGCTCGTGTTGGTGATGTCAGGCTTGTTTGGGATAATTGCTTTGAACACAAATTCTCAAACATTACTCTTCCCTTCGCTTACGGGAATGTTTGGTATGAGCGCGCTTGTTGTTAGTATGTATTCACGTGTAAACATACCAAAACAAACACATAATGTGAATATCAAATGTGACTGGTTTAAAGGGAGTGTAGCGGGATGGCTGGCTGGGGTATTTTCTGCATTGCTGCCAGGAATAGGTTCATCGCAGGCAGGTGTTATAGCTTCCCAAATATTAAGGGCGGATATAAAAGAGTTCATGATAGCCCTTGGCGGTATAAACACATCAAATATTTTCTTTACATTTATGTGTCTTTATTTAATCGGTAAGACACGTTCTGGTGCTGCATGGTTTATATCTCAGGTGTTTGGGGAGATTAGTATGCGATTAATGTTTCTTGTTATAATATCTTCGATTGCAGCATCGCTACTTTCGGCTGCCGCTACCCTGTACATAGCGAAACGAATCTCGATTAGAATGGCGAATATAAATTATTCAAGACTCACATTTATGGTGATGATATTCCTTGTGTTAACGATAACTTTGCAGACAGGGATCGTGGGTCTGATTACGATGATATGCGGCTTGTCCATAGGATTGGTGACAATATCATTTGGCGTCAGGCGCGCGTATATGATGGGGTTCCTGCTTATACCTACGATTGTTTATTTCTCCGGTTTGTCTGGCTATATGTTCATATGAACCCCATTATTTCACATGGAGAAGACAAAAACAAGCATACGTAGATTATGTTAAGCCTTTATTTTTCCACAGGAAATGATGGTTCACGTTTATTTCACGTTAATCGCAGATTACTTTTTTCGCGGGTGCAGGTTCGAAATTCACGTATTTCCACATGAAATGAAGGGGTGTGTAAAAGTATGTGAACTTACGCAAACTTTATCTTCTTTGCAGGACCTTTTGGTGAAGAGAAGAGAAGCTCATTTCCACAGACACACGAACCGGATAATGGTGGAATATCATACGTCTTGTGGCATTTCAGACACACAAACCCTGTAAATTCATCTGATGATATTTCATCGACAATGTTAACATTGTTTGATTGACCATTGGCTATCGCGCCAATGAGATTTATTTGTTTTCCCTTGCCCAATAACTCGTTCTTGGATATACCAAGTGCGTTGAATATTCTCTCCAGAGGGGGGAGCAATTGGTTTTCTATGTAATATTTTGAGTCAATCTCAAGTCCCTTTTCCAATACATACGATGGGTCCTCTGCCCGCTTGGAAATCATTTCTAGTCCTTTTATTATGACATAACCGATCCTATCGCCTATACCCGGTGCTTCGGCTGGGTTCCTTTTTTTTATTTTTTTCACAAGTTCGGCATGTGGTTGAACACCGGCGTAGCCATCAGCGCTTTTTGTCATGGTTTTTGTTATTACGAGTTTCTCTATAGGAATTTTGTTTTTTGCAACTTCGTTTGCAACTTTTTTGAAGTATTCAACCGCTGCTTTGATGTCATCACGTCTGAGGATAATGTTCAAGATTTGTTCAATGGTCTCGGATGTCAAATCGCACCAGTCCCTTCTAACAGTCTCGATTCCCTTGGTCTCTATTTTTTCGACCCACTTTTCCCCATCCCATTCAAAAGACCATGCAGCGTATCTCTTTTTTGTCAGCGGAAGAAACCTCATAAAGATTTTTTCGAATTCCAGTTCCATGACACCGGGCAGAATATTTGTGACGTCCTTTGATATTTCAATCCCAATTTTTCTTATATCTTCAATATCGTTCTTGCCGATTTTCACCATTACAGAGTCTGTGTCGCCATAAACGACTTTATAACCGAATTTGCTCTCTATATATTTCTTAGTTTTTTTAATGGTTTCCCTGCCAAACGAGGTTATGCTGTTGGCTATGTCAACAGAGTATACCTTTGCTCGTGTGTAACCGAAATAACCATAAAATGCATTTGACATTATTTTGAGCGCGAGCTGCTTTGCGGACAGCTCCCTTACTTTTTCTATATTTTTTTCGGTTTTCATCTGTTTCTTGACTTTTTGTCGCTCTGCCATGAGTTTTTCTAATATTCGCGGTATTATACCTTTTCTCACATTTTCCGAAACGAATTTCGCGCCCGAGGGTGACACGATGTGTTTGGTTTCGCCGCCGTCAACAATAAGAGTTGTTGGGCATATGTTGTAAGTCCGTATAAGCGATGGGTACATTGATTTGAAGTCGAGAACAATTACAGATTTGTGGAGACCCTTTTCTGGCTCAACAACAAAACCCCCTTCCAAGACCTTCTCTTTCTCCCTTTTTTTCACTTCGACCTGGGTGGGTTTGCACGGCAGGATGAAACCCTGTCTGTTGAATTCTTTTAGCAAGAGAAACTCTATTCTCGAAGTCTCGCCCGAATCAAGCACGTCCTGAAGCAGCAGACCAGATACCTTGGATAATCCGATATATTTGTCAAGGAGATTTTTTTCCAGCAGAAGTTTCAACGCGAGAACAGCGTCTTTTATCGAGTATTTGATGAGCATTTTATATTCGTTTTGTGTCCCGTTCCAGTATTTTGCAATCTGCGATTTTTTGACGGGTTCCTTTTGTTCGTTCAGAAGCCCTTCGGATACGGTGTTTAGGTCATATCGCTTGAAAGAGAAGTCCCTTTTTATTATTTCATATGTATCGATTATTGCCCTTCCTGTTATGTTGATTTTGAACCTGCCCATCAATTGCTTCTTCATCACAGCTTTGTTGCACCTCCCGAAAAGCGGAGGTATACCGTTCTCCTGAAGCCTGTCTATTATATAAGGCATGTCGAAATTGTTCACGTTGTAGCCGGTGATTATATCCGGGTCATAGTCTGTCACAATGTCTATGAATTTTTCAAGCATTTCCTTTTCTTGTTCAAAATACATAACATCATTGTCCGGCCTCGTCGCAAGAACAATAGAGTCTTTGCCTTTATATGGTTCGCTGAAGGCGAGCGATATCATTATTATGGGGTCGCTCTTGCTATCAGGTATGCCGATGCCCTTTCTCGGTATACACTCAATATCCACTGCAAGGTATTTCAGTTTGCACATTTCGTCTTTATTGATGTTTTTAATGTTTTTTGCATGGACTTTGAGTTTGGTTTTTACCGTGTTTGTGTTCACGCTTTTCAGCACTTCGACGTCAATCCAGCCCATACCCCCGACATCATGGTCAGCCATGAACCTGTATTTAAACGGGATATCTGCCTCAAAAACCTTGAACCCTTTCAGTATCAAGCGGTCCCTCAACTCTGGCGTGCGGGCAGGGTTTTTAAGCGTTATTCTATAAAGCTCGGTCATCTTTGTTTGATAACCAATTGGCATGAAGCGTTTTACTTTTTCAACAGCAAGGACATTTCCTTCGTTTTTGAGAGTATCTTCTACGTTGTCCCCCATGACATAGAAGTAAGGCATGAAATTCTCGTAGAATACGCATACTGTTTCTCCTGCTTCGGTCCTGCCGAATATTCTGATTATTGGTTTCTCGTTCACCAAGGCATAGTCCACATCCAAGACCTGAAGGAGCATATAGAGATTTATCACACCAAACAATAAAACCATTTCGTTACCCAAATCTATAGTTTGGAAAACTTAAGATTCATATGGCGATAAATATTTAAATTTCACTACCAAACAATGAATAATGGTTAAGAAAATAGGGCTGGTTGACTACACAGATTATATATCAGAAATATATCTGAAGTTGTTCCATAGGGGGGTATAAACTGTATTATGCGCGTCGGTTGGATGAACTGGAATCGCAAGTTGATATTCAAGAGCTGGATGTTCTTCTTGTTCACCCGGGTATTGATCAGCAAAGGGATGTTATACAATTAGCGCTCAGACACCCGGAGAAGAAAATTGCTATTGTGACGTTTTTGGAAGAAGATTACACGGAGGGAGAAATTCCGTTTTCTCTTTGAATTCATACGAAAAAATTTTGGAATTCATAGAACAGACAGACGAAAAGTAGAGAACGCAAGTTTTTAAAACAGAACCAGAAATATGATATATGAAAATAAATCCCAAGCAACTCGAACGAATGATGCGGCAAATGGGCATGAGCATGGCGAATATAGACGCAGAGGAAGTTATAATACGCACACCTGATAAAGACATAATAATAAAAAATCCTCAGGTCTCGAAGGTCAACATAATGGGCAAGGAAACATTCCAGATAACAGGCGACGTTTCTGAGAAGCCAAGAAGCGAGTTCACAGACGAAGACATTGAAATGGTCGCTGAGCAGGCTGGGGTTTCATTTGAAGAGGCGAAGCAGACCCTTACCCAAACCAAAGACATAGCAGAGGCAATAATGAAACTGAAAGATAAATAGATTTTCTATATAACCCTCCAATTTAATATTATGTCCATTCCATGGCACTCGTTAAAAACAGGAGATGTTTTCAAAAAACTGAAGACAACGAAAGACGGTATATCGAGTGGGGAGGCAAGAGAAAGACTCAGGATATACGGACACAACGAACTGACCCAAACAAAAAAAATAAACAAATGGAAACTATTTCTCGAGCAATTCAAAAGCATCCTTATAGCAATACTTTTGGTCGCGGCTGTCATATCGATTTTTATAGAAAACTGGATAGATTCAGTTGTCATCTTTGTCATAATCGTGCTAAACGCGGTTTTGGGTTTCAGAGAGGAATACAACGCGGAGAAGGCAATGGAAGCATTGAAAAAACTCACTAACCCAACAAGCATAGTCTTGAGGGACGGCAGAAAAACCGAAATAGACAGCAGGTTGCTTGTTCCCGGTGATGTTGTCGTTCTCGAAGAGGGAACAAAAGTTCCCGCAGACATAAGACTCATCGAGACATCTGACCTAAGGATAGACGAGGCGAGTCTCACAGGAGAATCCATTCCTGTAAGCAAAGAGGCATGCACTCTCCCAGAAGAAACACAGATTGCTGACAGAAAAAACATGGCGTTTACGGGGACAGTGGTGACCAGCGGACGCGGAATTGGAGTGGTCGTCACGACAGGCATGGAAACAGAAATCGGCAAGATAGCAAGAATGGTTCAGACAGAGAAGAAGGAAGAGACACCACTGCAAAAGAAGCTTGGGGAGTTCGGAAGGAAGCTCGGTGTTTTGATACTTGCTATATGCGCGGTGATAATAGTCGTCGGTCTTATACGAGGTGAACCTTTTATGACAATGTTCATGACAGGTATAGCTCTAGCAGTTGCGGCAATACCAGAAGGTCTGCCCGCGGTTGTGACCATAACATTGGCTGTCGGTCTGAAAATAATGGCTAACAGAAACGCGATAGTAAGAAAGTTGAGCGCGGTTGAAACACTTGGATGCACGACAGTGATATGCACAGACAAGACAGGGACGCTCACAAGAAACGAAATGACTGTAAGCGAAATATACGCAAATGAGCAACGTGTATCTGTTTCCGGGAGCGGATACACACCAAAGGGGACTTTTATTGCGAAAGGAAAGAAAATAGACCCAAGAGAAGACGAGGCATTGAAACTGACCTTGATAAACGGCGCGCTCTGCAACAATGCTGAATTGAGGAGAGGCGAGCACCAATGGGAAATAATAGGAGACCCAACAGAGGGCGCTCTGCTCGTTTCGGCTGCGAAGGCGATGGATATACACAGGCTCGTTAGTGAATATAAAAGACTGAAAGAAATACCGTTCAGCTCGGAGAGGAAGATGATGTCTGTCTTGGTTTCGGATAAAAACGGGAAAAAATATGTTTTTTCAAAGGGTGCGGTCGAGGTAATACTCGGCTTGTGCACCCATATAATGAAAAGAGGCAGAGTGTATAAACTAACAAGGGCGGATGTAGAAAAAATAAGGAATGCGAACAAGTCGATGACAGGCAAAGCTTTACGTGTCCTCGCCTTCGCGTTTAAAGAAACGAGTGACGCAGATAAATCAGAGCTCGAAAAAGGGCTTGTGTTCCTTGGTCTTCAGGGGATGATAGACCAGCCAAGAGAAGGTGTTAAAGAGGATATTGCAACCTGCAAAAAGGCAGGTATAGATGTCATTATGATTACAGGCGACCATAAAGACACGGCAGTTGCCATAGCAAAGGAGCTTAAAATAATAGAAAAGAAAAACCAGCATGTTCTCACAGGAGAAGAGCTCGACAGGATGAGCGAAGACGACCTGCTCGAAGTTATAGAATCTGTAAAGGTTTACGCCCGTGTGAATCCTCTTCACAAAGTCAAGATACTGAAAGCGCTCAAAAGAAAAGGCCATGTTGTTGCGATGACAGGCGACGGAGTCAATGATTCACCCGCATTGAAAAGCGCCGATATAGGGGTTGCGATGGGAATAAAAGGGACAGATGTAGCCAAAGAATCATCGGACATGATACTGAAAGATGATAATTTTTCGACCATCGTCAAAGCTGTCGAAAGTGGAAGAGCAATATACGATAACATTGTGAAATTCATACAATATCTTCTCTCGAGCAATCTTGGCGAGGTGCTTGTCGTGTTTATCGCGATGATGATAGGGTTCAGAGACCAAACAACAGGGTTGGTGATTATACCCGTGAGTGCTATACAACTGCTCTGGATAAACCTGCTTACAGACGGGCTGCCCGCAGTCGCGCTCGGGGTTGACCCACCTGCCAAGGATATAATGAAAAGGAAACCGAGAGACCCAAAGGAGGACATACTCAACAGGTCAATGCTTTTTGATATATTCTTTATTGGCATACTGATGTGCATAGGCACGCTTTTTTTGTTTGTGATAAATATACCAGAGGGTTCACAGAAGGCGAGAACGGTTGCATTTACGTTGCTTGTGGTCCTTGAAATGGTCAGGGTTCAGAGCGTCAGATTGAAATATAAGGTTGGTGTTTTCTCAAATATGAAGTTGATATACGCAATTACTGCGAGCCTTCTGCTTCAGTTAGTTGTCCTGTATATCCCGTTACTTCAGACAGCATTCGGGACAGTCCCGCTTAATACGGTGGATTGGATTGAAATTTCAGCAATATCTTTGCTTATGTTTGTGATTATAATGATAAAAGACCGGGTCGCCGTGAAACTAAAATCCATATAAATAACGATGTTAATATGGAATATATGTTAGTGATACTGATAGTCTTGTCATCAATGATATCATTTTTTGCAGTCGCATTTCTTGCACCCTCGATGAAAAAATTCATGGAGAAAGTAAAAATAGTGGGCATTGACCAGCAGAAACATGAAAGACCAAAGATGGCAACATCTGGCGGTGTCCTCGTGATGACAGGAGTGCTTCTTGGTGGTTTTTTCTTCATAGCGGTGAACACATTTTTGACACCATTGCATGTTGATATGACATATCTGCTGGCGGCATATTGCTCGATACTGATAATAACATTTATAGGGTTTCTAGACGATATTCATGTTGCCAGGCGCCCGAAGAAGAACAAAGGGGTTAGTGATTTGAGAGTCGGGCTCAAGCAATGGCAGAAACCACTTCTCACATTACCTGCTGCTGTTCCCCTTATGTCTGTGATGGCTGGAACGTCCAGCATGTCACTACCGTTTATCGGGACTGTGAACTTCGGTTTACTCTACCCGCTTCTCCTCGTTCCCGTAGGAGTCGTTGTGGTGAGCAATGCAACTAACATGCTCGCAGGCATGAACGGACTGGAGGCAGGGCTTGGGTCAATCAGTCTCTTTTTTTTGGGTATTTACACATTCTTTGCAGGCAGGATAGATGCGTGCATTCTCGCGTTCATAACGTCATTCTCGCTGCTGGCATTTCTTAAGTGGAATTGGTATCCGGCAAAGTTCTTGCCAGGTGATTCGTTAACATACCTGATAGGTGCTACGTATGCATCTGTTGTTATAATAGGGAATATTGAAAAATTTGGGATAGTGCTTTTCACGCCTTGGATGATAGAGGCGTTCCTGAAGCTCCGTTCGAGGTTCAGAGCGAGAAGCCTGGGTGACCTGCGGACAGACGGGACGCTAAAGGCACCTTACAAAAAAATATACTCACTTACTCACGTTTTCATGAAGATTAAACCCATGAAAGAATACGAAATCACCCTGTGCATAATATTTTTTGAGTTTACAATAGGTGCGATTGCATTTCTGCTCATGTAGCAGTTCCATACGGCGTGTACTCGCCTGTTACGCTATCGGGGAAGTTTTCATATCTGACTCTGTAAATTTTTATCCCAGCGCTGTCGTATACCTTTTCAAACAAATTTTCCAGCCCCTTGCCGTTGAATAAGTAAAGTCTAACAAATACGCAATCTTCTACTGCACCCGGAATGAATATGACATTGTTCCCTGCCAGATAGACCATCGCATTTATGGCGTTTGGTTTGTCCGTTCTTATTACCCTTTCTCCGTTGACGCCAATATCTCTTATATATGCCTGCCCATATCCTGTCTTAACGAGCGCTGTGATATTTGCCATGCCCGTCATGTTGCCTTCTTTGACAATGGAATATGCAACAATGATTTTTTGTCCGCCTGCAGAATATTCGAGAAGCACCTTATTACCCTCCTGATACGTATTTGATAACGTGAAAACAGGTAAAACATCGACTTTTGTGCCCCAATTCGCTATCTTCGACATTGCCCCGAACTTCGGTATGAGGTCAGGCGAGACCATCACATATGTTACTGAGAAATTTTTCAAAAAATTCAGGCTTTTATTTGACAGCGGGGTTGTGAAAAACTTTGCAACATCCCTTGTTGGGATATTGCTATGATAACCCCCGTCAACGAGCGTTCTTCTTTCTGCTATTTCGTGGAACCACCACCCAAAATCCCACCATTCAAGTATGACAGAATCCTTGGATGTGTTATCCCTCAACCAAATCAACGCATTATACCACGAATCGTCGAGCGAAGGATATATGTTACTTGCCATTACAAAACCAGAAAGAAAATTCACAGAGCACACAACAAATACAAGAACAATGCCTGTTATTTTCACGTATTTTGCAATATTTCTATTTTCTGTCTTCTTGAGAATCTGCATAACATATGAACCTGCCCTTACAAAGAAATAGCCGGCAGATATCGAAACAGGGAATGCAAAAACATAGTTGAGCCTTATTGCCCCCATAGCGAGGGCCATACACAGAATGAAAAATATTACACCGAAAACATACTCAAACCCAAATTTCCGATACAAGAATTCATAAACCATCAGAAACACGCCAAGGAAAGCGAAATATATTATCGAGAGAAATGTAATGAATTCAGGCAGCTTGAAGACAGTTACAGCGTAACCTGTACCAAACGTTGTCAGGGTGTTGCGGAGAAATTGACCAGCAGGCTGGGATTCAGCTACTGTTGATGGTATTACGCCCAATGATATAGGGTTCGTTACTCTTGCTATATTGTCTCCGATCCACCTGCCGATATCTGGTTCGATATATGCGACTGTAAAGACACAAATCAGACTGAATATGGCTATCGCTGGCATGACATACTTCAAATTCTCCTTTTGAACCAAAGACAGTTTCTCAACGGCATATCTTATAATGAGAAGCGAAGCGACACCTGTGTTAAGCACGACAGAGGCTGACGAAAGATTAGGAGAGACATGGAATACTCTGGACGTAACGAAGAAAACAACAAACATTGAGATGTGCGAAACAAGAAGACGGTTTACGTGCCTGTTTAAAAACGAAATCAAAAACACGAAAACACCTATTATTATAAGCGGAATCCTCACACCGCCCCATGCACCAGCCATCAATGCGAGGGATAGACCAGAAAAAACCGCGTAAATAACGCTTACAAATAAATTTTCCCTGCCTTTTGGCAGCCTGAACAGGGCAAACTTTTTTTCTCGATATTCAGTTTTTACGGATTTGATAAAGAAATACAGACCAAGCAGCATGAATATCCCCGCGACAGGTTCTTTTTCTATGAATCCTGCCGCGACCCTGTAGAGTATGCCCGGCACGATGGCGACAAAGAATGCGGAAAGAAGAGCAATTCTTCTATCATCGAAAAGCGCTTTTGCGAGAAAATATGTCAGTAAAACTTGTATCGCCCCGAAAAACGCAGGCACCCATACAGCTATCCAATAGAAAGACACGCCGAACAAGGGATGCAGAAGGAAATACATCACAGGATATGCCCAGAAAACTACAAGATGCTCCTTTGTCCTGTCAGGCCCGCCTGGAATTGTCCCCCATGCAGCCAAAGAGTCGTGCTTCGGGACTGTCCCATTTTGTATTATGTTTTCACCCATCCTGTAGATGAAATATGGGTCTATTGCTTGAAGTTTCGGATATGTCAGCTTGGTCCCGGGTATGCATCTAAGATAAAGCCCTATCAAAAATATAAACGCAAGCAGGAACACCCAATAATTTTTTAGAACCCAGTCGCTTAACTTTGGCAGCTCCATAATCTCTTATAGTATGAAGTGTATTTAAATTTGAGATTAAACGATTGACGAATTCCGCCGCGAACATTTAAAAACGTTTTATGACCCTATAATACTTATGACAGTAGGCATCGTTGGTTACGGCGTATACATACCGAGACTTCGTATAAAGGCGCAGGAGATAGCAAGTATATGGGGTTCTGATGTTGAGCGTTTGAAAAAACTTTTGCACGAGAAAAGTGTGCCTGATTTAGATGAAGACAGCGTAACTATGGCGGTCGAGTCTGCCAGAAACGCCTTAAAAATGTCAGGTGTGAATGCAAAAGATATAGGAGCTGTTTATGTTGGGTCCGAATCACATCCATACGCCGTCAAGTCAACATCGTCTATCGTTGCAGAGGCAATAGGGGCAACGCCTGAGATGACAGCAGCTGACCTCGAGTTCGCGTGCAAAGCCGGGACTGCTGGAATTCAAATGTTATTAGGCTTGGTTAAGTCGGATATAATAAAATATGGCATTGCAATAGGTTCTGATACTGCCCAGGGAAGACCGGGCGACGAACTTGAGTACACGGCAGCGGCAGGTGCTGCCGCATTTATAATAGGAAAAAAAGACATAATAGCAGAAATAGAGGATACGTATTCCTTCACAACCGATACTCCTGATTTCTGGAGGAGGGAGGGGGAGGAATTTCCAAGACACGCAGGTCGCTTCACGGGGGAACCTGCATATTTCAGACATGTCTTATCTGCAACAAAAGGTCTTCTTGAAAAACTCGGAAGAACACCTGAAGACTATGATTATTTTGTGTTCCATCAACCGAATGAAAAGTTCCCGCTGAGAGTTGCCAAAATGCTCGACATACCGAAAGATAAGGTATTACATGGGCTCGTTGTCCCCTATATAGGCAATACGTATTCGGCGTCAAGTCTCATGGGACTGGCAAATATCCTTGACGTGGCAAAACCCGATGAAAGAATTCTCATCACATCATTCGGGTCTGGTGCGGGTTCGGATTCATTTTCAATCCTTGTCAAAGATGCGATTGAAAACAAAAGAAAGAAGTCGCTCCCAGTCAAATCATATATAGAGCGTAAAAAATACATAGGCTATGCGCAATACGCAAAGTATAGAAGAAAAATAAAGGGTGTTAGAATATGAATCTCGAGAAGCTGAAGCCAAAAAGAGAAGTGGCGATCATAGGAATAGGAATAACAAAGTTCGGCGAACATTGGAAGCTAGGACTGCGTGACCTCGCTGTTGAAGCTGGTATGAAAGCGGTTGACGATGCTGGCATATCAGGTAAAGATATACAGCTCGTTGTCGGGGGGAATATGTCTGGCGGATTGTTTGTAGGACAGGAGCATGGGGCAGGATTATTGGCGGATTACCTTGGACTGACACCAACTCCTGCAATAAGAACAGAAGCGGCATGCTCTTCGGGTGGTTTGGCTGTTCGTGTTGGTTATCTTGCGGTTGCATCTGGACTTTACGACATTGTTGTTGCAGGTGGTGTTGAGAAGATGACAGATGTTTACGGACCACAGGCCACGACGGCATTAGCAGGGGCAATGGACTACGAAACAGAGGCGTATTTCGGGGCAACGTTCCCATGCATATACGCATTGATTGCGCAGAGGCATATGTATCAATACGGAACAACTCGCGAGCAACTTGCGATGGTTTCAGTCAAAAATCATAAAAACGCACTTGAAAATCCATTCGCACAATACAGAAGACCCATAACTGTTGACGATGTGCTGAACTCGCCGTTGGTGGCGGATCCATTGAGACTGCTGGATTGTTCACCTATAACAGATGGCGCAGCTGCCGTGATTTTAACATCAGCGGACATCGCTAAAAAATACACGGATACACCAATCTATATAAAGGCGTCGGCACAGGCATCTGACACGTTGAGCCTGTTTGCAAGAAGGGATATCACAACACTGGATGCGACTGTCATGGCTGCTAAATCCGCTTATAAACAGGCGAGAGTATCGCCGAATGATATTGACCTCGCGGAGGTTCACGATTGCTTCACCATCGCCGAGATATGCGCATACGAAGACCTTGGCTTCGCAAAGAAAGGCGAGGGCGGAAAACTTATACAAGAGGGTCAGACAGAGATCGGCGGCAAAATTCCTGTAAACACGTCAGGCGGGTTGAAGGCAAAAGGTCATCCTGTGGGAGCGACAGGTATCGCCCAAATAGTAGAGATTGTTAAACAACTGAGAGGAGAGGCAGGTAAACGACAGGTGAGTGGAGCTGAAGTAGGATTGGCTCATAATGTCGGCGGTTCTGGGGCGACCGCTACTGTTCATATACTCTCAAACAAAAGGTGATGTTGTGACAAAAGAATTCGCTGTCCCGTTTCATTGGAGAAGGTTTAAAGAACGATATATGCTCCTCGGCTCAAAATGTGAGCATTGTGGGGAATATTTTTATCCAAGACGCACAATATGCCCTAAATGCAGACGTGCAGGCAAAATCAGGGATGTTAAATTTTCGGGCAAGGGCAAGGTGTATTCGTATACTGTGATACGCGTTCCGCCTGAAGGCTTTAGGGAGTTTGTTCCATATATCATAGCGATAGTCGAGCTTAGCGAGGGCGCAAAAGTTCTTTCCCAGATTGTTGATTGCGAGGTGGATGAAGTGAGGATAGGCATGCCTGTTGAGGTCTGCTTCAGAAGAATAAGAAGCGAAAATGATTCTGGTCTTATTCTGTACGGATTCAAATTCAGACCGGTGAAAAAATAAAACCAAAAGTATTTATATGATTCGGTCACATTAACAATATGGATAATTTATCCAGGTTTTGGGGCAGCGAAGATTTCAGAGAAATTTCATTTTCAGAATCCGTAATGTTTTTCGAAATTCAAGAGGAAATGAAAAAGTTCAATTCAGAGATTAAAATAAACTTTAAAGAAATGGTAGAAGAATTTTTGAAAAAAGCAGAGGAAAGAAAAAAGAAAAAAGGCAAGTATTCAGAAGAAAACGATGAGGAAGAAGAAACATATGAGAATGTTTTTTCACAAAATAAACAATCAAAGGAGAAAATCAAAGAGAAATACGCTGAAGACACAAAAGAGAAAAAAGTGGAAAAAAACGTACGCGAAGACGAACATGTAAACTACGAAACTATTGAAAAAGAATTTAGAAGAAATGATTTGGAAATAAAACACATCGATGAAAATTTTGCAAACATTGAGTACAGAAAACCTCTTGAATCAGGCAACCATAAAGTTTATCAGCAAATTTTTGTGGAGAGCGAGCACAGGCATAAAACGGTTTACGATTTGTTGAAAAATCTCAAAAATGAAAAAGGAGTAGATGTTGAAATAACAGAAAAAACCTTCAACGGCCAAAAAGTCAAATACATCGAAAGCTTAGACGGGAAAAGGGATGCCTTGCTGGAAGGTGAAGAAGTTACATATAAAAAAGGGACGAACACATATTGGGAAGTTTTGATAAATGGCGAATTTGCAGATAGACCCATAGATCAGATGAAGATAAAAGAAGGCGATGTCGTCGAATTTAGATTAAAAACAGAGACGGATGAAACATCATGTGGCGGGAGTCTGGATGAATATGCAATGATATCGATGGTACAAAAAGGTATATTGAACAGATCAAAACTACCCTCATACATGCAATTAGCTGTAGGCAATGGTTTTTATGATGGTTTCCCATCTTTATATCAAGGTGAGAAAAGCGGAAAAAACACCTTTTATCATATCATGCCTGTTTTTGGCGTTGGATAATAGCAACACGTCGTTATCTTCTAACACGACATCATCAAAACCTTTAACGACTTTGTCCGTGTCCGGGAATTTCACCTTTTTATTGAAAATAAGAGTAACGATGAATGAATCATACCTCATTGCAGCGTCTCTTTGCTCTATGCCAGTTTTAACCTTTTTACACGCATTTTTAACAACAGCAAGCACAACATTCTTACCATCAAAAATTTCATGTCTATATGGATAAATCAATGCTATCTTCTTTCTTAACGCACCTGCAATGTTTTTTCCGATTCCTGTTAAGGCGTGACCTTTCGTTGTTTTTTCAACCAAGCCATAAGATTTCATTCTTTTCAACAAAGTCTTTATGCTTGCCTCATTCAATCCAAGTTCGTTCATTAAAGAAAATCTCCCCATCGGTTTTTCATAAAGCAGATAGAGTGCGTATAGAACATCAACAATAGAATAATCAGATCTTTTATCGATTTCGAACGCCTTTATCATTTTTTTCAACAACATCAAAAATATCTTGATTTTTTAAAATATAAAATCCATATCGAGCCAGCTCAATGGAAGAAGAGATGAATATTTGAATAAAAATGATAACATACCATTGTTCATAACTTTCATTAAATTCCTTAACATCAAGCCAATATTTATTTGCTTCCCTATTGCAACTTTAAGCAAGTGCTCATAATCTTTCAACGTACTCTCTGAAAAATCGTTTTTATCGAACGATTTTTTTATAATTTTATATGCAATTCTTGCCGATATCAATCCATAAATCACACCGCCACCAGACCATGGTTTGACCGTCCCAGCTGCATCTCCGAGTAGAAGGATACGATCAAGATATAGTTTATTGCTGAGACCAATGGGTATGGTGCCGCCATAAATTTCCTTGGGTTTCTTTTTGAAAAAACCTTTCAACTCATTTAGCTTAACATCCCTGCCAAACACACCATATTCTGTTGTTTCACCTCTAGGTATTCTCCAAAAAAAACCGTCTTTCAGCCTCGAGAGGTCGAAAAACAAATCAACATGATTTTCGCGCGATTGCTCGTTGGTTATCCCTATTAATCCTCTTATGCGTTCTTTCGGTGAAATGCCTAATATTCTGGCTATGGTTGAATATGAACCATCACATGCCAGAAGAATTTTCCCTTCAAGTCTTTCTCTGTTTGTATTCACGAAGATATGGTCATCTTTTTTCCCAATACTCATCACTTTATGTTTCATAAAGACTTTCGAGGTTACCATGCTGTGTATTTTTTTATCGAATTTTACACGGTCTATGACATACGCTGCGACATGTCTCTTATCGAGCTTTAGCTTGATTCCGTTGGCATGAAGAACCGCATAATTTACTTTATTTTCAATCACGCCCCACGATTCTATATCAGGGAAGAACTTATTTATATTTGTCGACACGAGACCTGAACAGTGTTTGGGTCTGCCTATTTCTTTATGTTCTTCCAGAATTGCGACGTTCAATCCGAGAGATTCGCATAATTTGGCTGAATACAGACCCACAGGACCTGCGCCGACCACGAGGACATCAAACATATTAAAGTTTTAAACACTACTAATTTAAACCATGACCTACTTTAGATGATATTATGGGTATGAAAATTTTCGAGATGTTGCCGTTTGATTACAGGTTTCTGCTTCTTGTTCCCATAGCTATGCTTTTACTCTCTGTTTTTGTTCTCGTAAATCAATACACACAAACTGGGGAATGGTTCCAGAGGTCAATAGAACTGAGAGGTGGAACCATGATAACACTAACCACACAAAAGAGAGTAAATGTCCCAGTAATAGAATCGCTCCTCGTCAAGATGTTTAAGGATGTTCGCGTGAGAGAGGTGAGGAGCTTGGAAGGATATGGTCTCACGATAGAGCTGTCTTCTGATGCAGATACAGAAAGGGTTATAGCAGAGTTGGAAAAGCTCGGCGTGGAAATAACTGATTATTCTATCGAAAGAATAGGACCATCTCTTGGCAGCTCTTTCTGGCATCAGGCTCAAATAGCCGTTGTTGTGGCGTTCATTTTCATGGGTATAATAGTTTTCATTATATTCAGGAGTTTTGTTCCATCAATCGCTGTTATAATGTCGGCGATGTCGGATATTTTGATGACACTGGCATTTATGCAAATTTTTGGCATCGAGCTTTCGCTCGCGGGCCTTGCTGCGTTACTCATGCTTATAGGTTATTCTGTTGACACCGATATAATGCTGACAACACGACTGCTTAAGGAATATGAATCCAGAAACCTGAACGAGAAGCTCGCAAATGCATTGAAGACAGGATTGACAATGACATTGACAACCATAGGCGCTTTGACAGCGTTGTTACTATCAGCGATATCACCAGTTCTCTCACAGATAGCATCTGTTCTCCTCATGGGTTTGGTATTTGATATAATGAACACATGGCTCATGAACTCAGTTGTGCTTAAGTGGTATTGTAAAAGGAAGGGCATGGTATGATGTTGAAATATTGGAGGCTATGGCTGCTGTTAATAATGGTTGTTAGTGCTTTGTTAGCTATCGGTTTGAAACCACACTATCGAGGTGTTCAGATAGCGTATGTTTCAGATATCTCTCCCGCAAAAAACGTCCTTCAGCAGGGAATGATAATATCTGAGGTCAACGGAAAACGCGTAGAGTCGGCCGACGAGTGGAACAGGATAATGAAGGAATACAGCGGAAACGTGACCCTAAAGGTCAACGGGAGAGTTTATAAATTTCACGTTAACGAGACCATAGGGATAGATGTTATAGACCTTGACATGACAAATCTCGAGTTCGGCTTGGATATAAAGGGCGGAACGAGAATACTTCTGAAGCCGAAGGAGAATGCATCTTCCCAAATGCTTGAACAGATAATAGCAACATTGCAGACCAGAGCCAATATATACGGGCTGAAGGAGATAAGATTTATTCCAGTGAAAGGACTTGGCGGGAATTATTTCGTTCAGATAGAGGCAGCTGGTTTGGGAAGGGAGGTTGTTGATGAATTATTATCAAAACAAGGAAACTTTGAGGCAAAGATCGTCAAGCCTGTTTATCTGGATAATGGTAAGGGAATATTCGACCTCGGCGAAAACAAATACACTATTGAATACCTTGGCAACGAAACAATAAGACTTGCAAATATGACAATACACACGAACGAGACATTCAATCTCGATGATATAGAATTTGAATTCATTAATGTAACAGCTGATGAAAATACGCTTATATTTATGGGAACAGCGTATCGTGGAGATGATATACAACTCGTGTATACAGATGCACAGCATTCAGGTCTCATCCCCAGAAAAAACTATTTCGAGTTTTACTTCGGTATTTTGGTTTCAGAGGATGGGGCGAAACGTTTCGCCAAGATAACATCTGGAATACCATCGCAGCTTGACCTGAATTCAGGCGAGTACTATCTCAAAGACTCAAAAATATTGCTTTATTTGGACAAACAGCTTGTTTCTGGTTTAAGAATAGCATCAACTCTTGGTGGAAAGGTTTACACCACACCACAGATTACAGGCGGAAGAGAAACAAGAGATGATGCGTTGCAGGAAAAACTCAGACTCCAGACAATTTTAAGGTCTGGTGCATTACCTGTAAGCCTCGAGACGGTCTCTGTAGGCGTGATATCACCGAATCTTGGCAGAGGTTTTATTGCATCAGCTATAGTAGCGGCTGCCCTAGCTGCATTAGTTGTTGTAATGATAACATTCGTAAGATACAGAAGCTTAAGGGTCGCGGTTCCGCTCATACTAACGGGATTATCAGAAGTCATAATAATACTCGGCGTGGCGGCAACAAACGACTGGTTCATTTGGATGGGTGCATTGTTCGGTGGGGTCTTTTTACTGTTACTGGCTTGGTGGAAAAAAGAGGAAATAGATGTTACGGCGTGGATAGGTTCGATGCTCATACCGATTCTCGGGCTGCTTTCTTGGACAATCGATTTGCCGGCAATAGGCGGTATAATTGCAGCAATAGGAACAGGGATGGATAATATGATAATAATCGCTGATGAGACACTCTCTGGCAGAAAAGAAGAAAAGATAATCTATACGATAAAGGACAAGATAAAGCGCGCATTCTTTATCATATTTGGATCCGCAAGCACAACAATTGCGGCGATGTTTCCGATGATGTTGATAGGTGTCGGACTGGTTCGAGGATTTGCCATAACAACGATAGTTGGTGTTTTAGTGGGTATACTTATAACAAGACCTGCATACGCAAAAATAATAGAAATGAGTGCAGGGAGAAGGTAGCCACTATTTCTTTATTATTTTGGACGCGTTCCCGTGAAGTTCGATGTGGTCGGTCTTGATTATGCATTCACCGAGGAAATCTTTTATGGTTAAAGAACCGTTTTCTGTCGTTTCGTTCCAATTACCTGACATAAGCACGAGTTTCATGTTACTTATTTCCATTGAGCCAATATTTACACCTGACATGCGTATTTCGCCTAATTTCTGCTTTATTTTCAAGGGAGAGTTTGATGACAAAAGCATATATTTGTTTGCCATGTCCATGTAAACCTTTCCTTCAAAGTTTATGATTTCGGTAGTATTTGATGTGATGTTTACGTAGTTATTAGCCGCGATGGTAAAGTTCTTGGGATAGAATACAAGCTTTATCTCCTCGACCCTCTTAACAGGCATGGAAAATATATTTCCAAGCGGAGATGACTCAAACCATCTCTTTATCATCTTGAAAAAATCAGACAGAAGTCCTTCTGCTCTTGCATGCGTGGGAAGTATGGATGTGACTATCAACAACGTTACCATGAATATTAGAACCCTCTTCATATTTAACTATACGCACAAATAAAAATATAAATTGAATAACTAAAAGATAAACTTCGTGATGATATGGTATACGTTCTATTTCAGCTCGGGGCAGGGGACAACTGGCTTTCGTGGTTATTCTTTTTAATATTCTGGGGTGGATTCTTCTTTTTCTATCCAAGGTTGATGCTCTCGCAAATAATGTGGAAGATAGAAAGGATTGCAGAAGATTTGGAGAATATGTCTAACGAGGCAAAGATTTTTATAACAAAGAAAATATCATCAAATCATGACAAGAAACTAAAGGATTCGGTGTCAAACTTCTTTGAGTTTTTTGTAATAGAGCCTGTAAGCCTTGACCCCTTCGGCATCGTGAAAAAACTCGACTTCATAATACAGAACGAGAAACAGAGGTTCAAGTATTTTGTCAACCAGATCGCCCCGAAAATGGACGAGGAAAGGAAAGCAAATATACAGATGGGGTTGGCAGGCGGCATAGAGCTGCATACAATAGCGAAAATCGTAAGGCATTACGTCGAATTGATAAAACAGACAAAATCATATCAAATAGCACTGGTTTTGCAGATGCAGCTCCCGTTGATAGAACGAATCGCAAAAGCCATATTCAAGGGAACGAAAGCATTAACCAAAGGTGAACCAGTAGGAGATGGATTCGGTCCGCTGGTGGCCGCAAAACTCATAGGAAACAAAAAAACCAAAGAAATAGAAGAAGATGTGGTTATGGCAGAGGTTGATATGAATGGAAGGAAATGTTTTGTCATCAAGGCAAAAGGACCAGGTGGTAGGCTCGGAAGACCTGGAAAGGCAGTAGAGAAGCTTGTTAAGAAATACAAAATATCCAGAATAATAACGATAGATGCCGCAGCCAAACTTGAGGGAGAAAAGACAGGAAGTATTGCAGAAGGTGTTGGTGTCGCGATGGGCGGTCCAGGTGTTGAGAAAACCTATATAGAAGAAGTGGCTGTGAAAAACAAAATACCTCTGGATTCTATCATAGTTAAGATGAGATCAGAAGAGGCAATAACACCCATGAAGAAAGAAATAAAAGATGCTGTCCCAAAAGTAATAGAAAAAGTGAAGGAAGCTGTTGGGAGATCAAAGAAAGGCGAAAGAGTTATAATAGTTGGTGTTGGTAACACTTCAGGTGTTGGTAACACAAGTAAAGATGCAGAAAAAGTCGAGAAATGGGTAGATGAGCAGGCTAAAAAAGAGAAAAAGAAGAAAAAGAAATCAAAATTCTTCTAACGGATCATCTCAACCTCGAAATACTTCTCCTGGAATTCAGTTTTTTCTAAAATTTCTTCATCTGTGAGGTTCACGCCTTCAGGTACAACTATCAATTTATCATTATTATCATTTTTCCTATGTAAAACAGCTATACATAATCCTTCAAATGTTCGGACAGGTTTTTCTAAACCCAATATATATACATCTATTTCTTCTCCATCGGGAGCTTTAGTTCCTGGTATGTACCCATAATTAACG
>JAGGYQ010000020.1 GCA_021162425.1 Candidatus Aenigmatarchaeota archaeon | reverse complement strand
GTTTTTCGTGTTTTGTTTGTACAACTCGAAATATCGTTATTTATGAGTTTTTCCAGCAATTGCTCTCGGGAAAATTAGGGTTAAGTAAATGCTTATTAATCTGTATTAAGAGAAAATTATCACACGGGATAAAACTATGAGTAGAGGATGGTTTGTAAACGCATATGAAATTCACCATTGGGCGGATGAAAATCCTCGAAAAGCACAGGAAGAGTTACCCGATTTGGTAGCTAGGCTTATCCGTGCAAGTTCAAAACCTAAATATTTTCGGGTTCTTTCTGGGGACGAAGTCACATTACATGGATATGATATGATTTTAGAAGTTGACGAGGGAAATTCGTTCGTTCCAGCAGGATTATCTGTTTGGGAAATTGGAACTGGTAAAAATCCTAAGAAAAAAGCAGAAAAAGACTATCAAGATAGAACCAAAAACCCTTATGGAATTGATATAAAGAATACAACTTTTGTTTTCGTAACAAGTCGAAAATGGAGAGACAAAAACGAATGGGAGATTGAAAAGAATGCTGAAGGTAAGTGGAAAAGAGTAAGGGTTTTGGATGCCGTTGATTTGAAAGAATGGCTTCATCAGTGTTCTGCTGTTCACAGATGGTTTGCGAGAAAGATAGGCAAACGACCAAAAGATGCGTTTGATATAGGGCAAGCGTGGGATGAGTGGAGATCTGCTACCGAACCATCATCAAATGAAGATCTCGTTATTGCAGGTAGAACTGAAGAGGCGAAAAAATTCATTCAAAAACTGAAAAATGAGGCTCCTTCGGTTATCTGGGTGTTCGGAGAGTCAAGGGATGAGGCTTATGGCTTTATCCTTGCAAGCATCAAAAATGCAAAAGAATTGATCCCCCGTGTGCTGGTTATAAACGACTCCAAAGAATGGATGTCCGTAGTTGAAAGCCAGAATCCTTTGATATTGATCCCTCGGTTTGATGATCATGTAAATCCAAGATTAGCTGTAAAAAGAGGTCATTGGGTTGTAATTCCAGAATCGAATTATCAAAGCAGGAATCAGGATAATAGTATCGAGCTTCCCAGACCTGACAAGCAAAGTTTGGTTAAAGCACTCGTTGAAATGGGGATAGATGAAGAAAAGGCTTGGGATACGGTGGAAAAAACCAGAGGTTTTTTAACCCCTCTTCGCCGTCTCCTTGGAGATTTCAAAGAGCCTAAGTGGGCACAACCAGAAAACGCTACAGATCACATCACAGCCTTACTAATCGGAGCGTGGGATGGAAAAAACGATCACGACGTAAAGATAGTAGAAAGACTTGTAGGAATGTCTTATGATGAATTTGTAGAAATTTTGCATAAATGGTCGGTGAGTAATGATCCACCCGTGAGAAAAGTGGGAAGTGTATGGCAAGTAGTATCCCGACAGGATATGTGGCAATTATTAGCACGTTTTATATCCCCTCGGACTCTTGAAAAGTTTGGAGAGGTTGCGGTTGAGGTTTTACAGGAACTCGATCCTCGGTATGAATTGAAGCCAAAAGGAAGATGGCTGGCTTACGATAAGTCTTTCAAGCACTCCAAAACGATAAGGAAATATATTGCTGAAATGTTAGTTATATTGGCAACTTACGGAGACGAGGATTTAAGAAATATTGGAATGAGCACCGTTCAAGATAAAGTTGACCTTTGGGTAAGTGAAATACTTAAAGATGCTACACCACATAGGTGGTATTCTCTTCGGGATTTACTGCCGTATCTTGCAGAAGCTTCTCCTGAAGTTTTTCTTGATGCAGTCGAAGAAAGCCTAAAAGGAGATCAACCTCCGCTTATGGAGTTATTTGTAGAAGAGGGTTATTTTGGAGGTTGTCCTCATGCGGGTTTGCTTTGGGCATTAGAAGGGGTTTCGTGGAATCTTGAATATCTGCCTCGTGTAGTGCTTATACTTGCAAAACTTTCGAGATTAGATCCTGATGGTAGATGGGCTAATAGACCATTTAAGACACTTAGAGAAATTTTCTTACCTTGGCATCCTCAAACTAGAGCTTCTGTTGGCGAAAGATTACAACTCCTTGATCTAATCTTATCTAAAGAACCAGAAGTTGGATGGAAGTTGCTTTTGTCATTAATTCCAAAGGGCAGAGAAGTTTCAATCCCAATACATAAGCCGTATTTTAGAGACTGGGCAGAAGGTTGGAAGTCAAAAGTAACTATAAAAGAGTACCAAGATTACGTACTTAAAATAGCCGAAAAGATACAAAAGTATTCAAAGAAAAACCCTGAAAAGTGTTTATACGACTTGGTAGAGGTTTTAGAGCGTTTTCCTGAACCGATTTTTGATTCTATAATCGAAGATTTAAAAGCCAGCATAGATAGCATTTCTCCCGAAAAAAGGGTAAAAGTCTATGAGAAGTTATTTGAAATAATCTACAGGCATAAACAATTTCCAAACGCCAAATGGAGACTACCTGAGGAAAAACTCAAAAAATTGGAAGAACTCTTACAAAGATTTACGCCAGATGATCCCGTAAACAGAAATAAGATTTTATTCGATGAGCACTCTATTTACATTGTATTTCAACCAAATCTTAAGCATGAAGAGGCAGAAAGAATCGTAGAAGAAAAACGCAAGTCCGCATTGGAAGAAATATGGAAAGAGCAAGGGATAGATGGGATCGTCCGATTGGTGGAAAATGCGAAGTTATCAGAGATAATTGGGCATACTTTAGCTATTTCATCGTTTTCAAACGAGATTGAGGATTTGATACTTCAGTGGATTGACTCCGAAAACAAAAAGTTTAGTGTAGTGGCTCAATCCTTTTTGCGTACAAAACTTAACCAAGATAGAAGCTATCTACAAACCGTGCTTGAAAAATACGAAAGTAAGTGGAACTATGCTAAACTTGCTAAGCTCTGTTTAGCTCTACCGCTCACTTATGAAGTAATTGAACTTATACGAAAATTACCTCCTGAAGCAGAAGAAATTTACTGGAAAAATGTACAACACTTTTATCTATTCGAAGGTTCGAAAGAGTTGGCTGAGTGGGTCATAAGAAAGCTGTTGGAGTTTGATAGGTCTGTCGCATCCTTAAATGCTGCAACTCATTACTTAAATACGGTCGCTAAAGAATCCGGTCTCGACGCTGATCTTCTGGCAGAAGTTCTTGAACGAATAGCAACAAATCCCGAGAATCCAAAATTAGGGCAGATGGATCTTTATTATATAGAGAAAATCTTTGATTATCTTCAAAAGAGTTCTGAAATTAACCCAACACGCTTAGCCCAACTTGAGTGGTTATATGTTCCTTATTTCTGGTATAACGAATCTCATGCACGAGTTGCACGAGTTAAACCGATAACTTTGGTAAAAGAAGTTCTAGACAATCCAGATATGTTTGTACAGCTTATCAGGTGGGCATACAAAGCTGATCCACCTATTGAAGGAGAGTTTTCCGATTTATCTATTGAACAAAAGAAAAGACTTAAGGAGAACGCTTATTTCCTACTGGACATGATAGATAAATTACCGGGACAGTCTGAGGATGAAATCGATCTAACTAAGCTTATAGAATGGATTAACCGTGTAAGAGATAGGTGTAAGAACGTAAACCGTTTGCCGATTTGCGATGAAAAAATTGGTGAAATCTTATCTCATGCTCCAGTTGGCAAAGATGGTATTTGGCCCCATGAAGCCGTAAGAGAAGCAATAGAAAAAATTAGCAGCAAGGACATGGAAAGGGGAATTGAGGTAGGTATATACAATCAACGTGGCGTAGTTATTAAGTCTCCAGATGAAGGTGGAAAACAAGAACGTGAATTAGCGAAGAAATACAATCGATTTGCTAATGTGCTTAGGTTAAGATATCCAAGAACAGCAGCCATGTTGAAAAGAATAGCACAGAGATGCATACAAGAAGCTAGGTGGGAAGATTTAGAAATTGAATTAGATGATTTATTATAAAATTTAATTTTTGTATTATCAATTTATTTTACTCAACGACAAATATGGTTATATGCTTCTTTTCCTGTCACATCTTCAGTTTAAATAAACAGCAGCTTAGGAAACCCCGTAGGAACAAAAAATTTATTTAACTTGTTTGGTAGTGTAAAAATTAGATACACGAAAATTTTTAATTTACCATGTAAACTTTCGTCAATGTCTCTATTTGCTACACCTGAAATTGAGAATGGTAAAATTGTTAGGATTTACGCGAGTGCGAGATATCCTTCTAAGCAGAATGGAAACTTGTTTTTTGATAGTGATTCTACACCAAACTTGTTATTTGCTGATG
>JAGGYQ010000004.1 GCA_021162425.1 Candidatus Aenigmatarchaeota archaeon | reverse complement strand
TAAAGCTCAGTTTTATATACCCCCAAGAGTTTATGAAGAGATCTTAAGGGCAAAAGAAAAGGGATACGATTTTATAGATTACATCATCCAGCTAATAGATGATAGGAAAATTAAAATTGCTACCTTAATGAGGTTGATGTTGATATAGTTAAGGAGCTTTCTAAGAAGAGAAGGCTGGGATTCGGAGAGATAGAAGCAATGGTTCTGGCAAAGAACAGAGATGGATTCTACTTTCAAACGATAAAGTTGTTGAGAAGGTTGCCGGAAAAATAGGTATCAACGTTTTTAATCTTGAAGACTTTCTTTCTGCTATGATCGATTTAGGAATTATCAAAAATAGGATAGAACTAAGAGATATTATTGAGGAAATTGAAACGAAAGATAGAATAGTGATCAGAAACAAAAGTTATCTTTTCAATAAGTTCGAAGAATAATCTTTTGATGTTCTTATGGCATACAAAGACGGCAAATTAGTAGAAAAAGTCAGAGCAATACCAATATACTCTGTCATAAACGGATTCTGGGTAAACGAAACCGGAAATCTGACGAATAGTCATCAGATATATCCCGCAGGACTGGTTTGAATTGGGATTGAAGATCTCAGCTTTAACTTTCATAGGTTGCATAGCTTATCTGTTCTACGACTGGAGAAAAGAAAAAGGAGATGGATAAGCTAAAGGAATTAACAAGGTTAAATCTGTATTTGGACAAAAAAATATTTTAAGAAGGCTTATGAAAGTTAAACCTAAGTAAAGCGAGCTAACAACTTATATCGCAGAAATTAGTTGAATTTTATGAATTGATCAAATCTTTCAAGTATCCTAACTCTTTAACTCGCCTCAAAACAGCTTCAACTTCTTCTTTAACGCTCATTTTATCTGTATCTAAAGTTAGTTCAGGATTTTCTGGTTCCTCATATTTACCGTCTAAACCAGTCAAGTCCTTAATTTCTCCTCTCAGGGCTTTAGCATACAATCCCTTTGGATCTCTTTTAATACGAACTTCAAGTGGACATCTCAGGTAAACCTCAACAAACCTTCCTACCTCTCTTCTTGCATACTCTCTCCACTTCCTATAGGGAGCTATAACGGAGACTATTGTAACTATTCCATTTTTCGAAAGTAGTTTAGCCATCTCAACGACTACTTTATTGTGCATCTCCCTCTCTTTTTCGCTAAAACCTAAATCTGGATACAGCTTCGATCTTATTCCATCTCCATTTAAGACTTCGACGTTCAGTCCAATCTCCCTCAACTTCTTCTCTAAGGCGTGAGCTAGTGTCGTTTTTCCGGCTCCACTCGGACCAGTAAACCATATTACAAAACTCATACCAAGCTCACACCTCTCATCGAAACAGTAACGTCATCCATTCCAAAAAGCTTCAAAATCGTCGGAGCAAAATCATAGATAGTTGTATCCACAACCCTGCTTTCATTCATCCCCGGTAAATGCAGTGCAAAAACTCCGTACTCCGAATGCACCGCATCATCTGGCCCAGTATCGTTCTCCGGCAGATAGTTAGATGGATGTCCCAGCGTTCCGGCAGCACGCCAGTATAAATCATCGAAGTAAACCATCATATCTGGCTTATCCCCCTTAGCAGTAGGATAGATATCCTCGGGATAGTAGACTTTGGTATCCCACCTTTCTCCGTTCGGCCCCCTAATAGATTTAATCGCCTCTGCAACTTCATCCCTAACTCTATCGTATTCCGAAAGCCTGATAACTCCGTTCGGCTCTCTTCCCTTAACGTTTAAGAATACCCTCGAATAGTAACCTCCCCAAGCCCACGCAACAGTTTTACTCCAGTCAACGTCCAGCTCTTCAAATTTAATCATCTTCCCTGCACTCAAACTATTTCTCACCTTAAGCAATCCCTCATCGATTAGCCACTGATTGACTGCAAAAGCCCCTTTCATCCTCTTTATACCGTGATCTGAGACTATGGCAATAACTGTATCCTCATTAATCAGCTTAAGGGTTTTTCCTATTTCTCTGTCCAGTAACTTGTAGTAATCCCTGATTACGTTCTTGTACTTGCTGTTGGGCTCGTGCAAATGATGGTTTTCATCGAAATACTTCCAGAATGCGTGATGTATCCTGTCTAACCCAATTTCAACGAACCAAAATAAGTCCCAGTCTTTCTCCTGCAAGAGATATTTTATAACTTCAAATCGTTTTTCGGTCATCTCCCAAACTTCTTCGATAACTCTATCTCTGTCCTCCTTCCTGAAAACAACATCGAATACATACTCTCCAACGAGATTCTCAACTTCTGACTTCAGCTCAGGGGGATAAGCGTAGTTAACTGATGAATCTGGAGTTATAAAGCAGCTGATAAGCCAACCATTGATTTTCTTTGGTGGATACGAAGGTGGAACTCCAACTAAAATAGATTTATAGCCTTTCTCTCCCAGATAATCCCATACGGCTTTCTCTTTAACCATGAGACTGTGGGCAATCCATATATCTTTGTAGCTGTTGTTCTTTCTATGTCTGAATCCGTATAAACCTAGCTCACCAGGAGTTTTGCCCGTCGCCATGCATATCCAAGCGGGGATTGTTATCGCTGGAATACAGCTTTTCATTGGCCCGTATATCGACTTTTCCAGAATTTTCTTGATGTTTGGCAAATCATCTATAAATTCGTTAAATAGAAGCTCCGATGGGGCTGAGTCCAGTCCAATCACAAAAACCCTCTCTATCATAACATCACCAATTTCAGATTTTATTACAGATAATACTTTCTCAAATCTGTTTTGGAACATACGACTCCAAATACTTCTTTCTTTCCTCCAGCACTAAAACCTGAGGCTTTTAGCTTTTTCTTTTTATGATCTTTGGAAGATCATACTTTGTTCCTGGTTTAATGCGTAAATACACTGCGATAGGCCATTAAAATTTCTGTTAACGACCAAAACCGCATCAAAATCCATTTTCCAAACAGCCTTTCTCGCTATATACGATACAATATTGAAGTCACTTTCAAATTCTATTTCAGCGAATTTGCCATTTACATTCAATCCGGAAAAGGCTTTTTCAATTTCTTTTACAATCCTTTCAGCGTTGTTATTCCACTTTCTGTTTTCAAGTGGATCTTTTGTATTAGAGTTGAGAATTACAGAAACAGCATTTTCTACACTCTGCCTGTCCATTGCAATGTAGTTTGAATCGAGAAGAGAAACAAGTCTGATAGCATCTTCCTTTGATAGTTCTTCTTTGTTCAGAAGTTCTTCAGCCTTCTTGCCGATTGACCAGTCAAAAATGCTGCTTCCTATATCTCCCACTGCCCTAAGGTAGATAGATATAGCTCCACATTGAGAAGTGATGCGAAACAACCCACGTAGCTGAGGGAAACTCTTTTTCCGGAAATTATTGGATTTACCTGTTTTATGTTTGGTTTTATAATTCTCTTTTGGATGTGTTGATCTATAAAAATAACTCGTTGGGGGAGTTTTTCTACAACTTCAAGCATGTTTAAGTCTACGATATAAACTGTGTCAGCCTCTTCAATCTCTTTAATCACTTTTTTTCAAATTCGAATTTGTCTATTTGCAACGTGCAGTTTACCCACGATTCTTTTTCTCTTCTAACACCATTGCAACTATGGCAGCTGAACAGATTCTGCCTTTGTTAAAGTGGTGAATTATTATGTTGTCGACCATTTCTAATCCAGATATCCTAAAGCTCTCAGCCTCTCCTTAACTTTCTCTTCTTCCTCCTTCGTGAAAACTTCCTCTTCCTCCCCCTCTTCAAGGCTTACCAGAACCTCTCTCAATACATAGGTCACGTAGTCCGAGACAGAGGAGAATTCAGTACCTTCTATTCTCTGCTTTATTTTTTCGTATAGCTGAACTGGGATTGAAACCGTGGCGTATTTCTCTTCATCTTCAGACATTTCAATCACCTCTATAATAACACTTCAATTGAATTTAATAATATTT
>JAGGYQ010000039.1 GCA_021162425.1 Candidatus Aenigmatarchaeota archaeon | reverse complement strand
GTTTCATAGTATCTTCTACCCATCTTTCCTAATTTGAAATAATCTATCTGCAAATCCTGAATCATTTTCTTAACCTTGCTCTCTTCTTGCCTGAGTTTTTTCAAGGCATTTGAAACTTTAAGCATCTTCACAAGTCTGGATAAAATCTCTATTCTCCTTTCGCTTATATCCCTTATGTGTCTCTCGTAATTTTCCATCATATGCATATATTCTGTCGTTCCAATTTTCTTTTCGATAAAATGCTCTTTTTGAAGATTCACCATAAAGTCACGTATCGTTCTCTCTTCATGTATCAGTGAATTTAATCCCCTTTCTAAGGTTTTTATAATCAGTCTTTTCCTTAACATAGAAATTCCTGTAATGGAAACTATGAAAATACCTGATATTACCCACCAATAGTTGTATACAAAGATCCATAAATTTGCATTCCTCATTTCCACTGTATATGCCAACAAAGCGCTACTCATCCTCTTGTCTGCTCTGTCATAATCTCCCCTTTGAAATGCAGATTTCACGAGAAAGAGCATCTTTTCAGTTTCTGGAAGTACAACATTGTATTTCTTCACATATTCAACATTTTTTTCTATCTCATGCATTTGCTCATTCAATCTAAATGCAAGATTTTTAATATCTACAATTTTATCTGAGAGTTTTCTGACTTTGTCATAATCCCCCTCATCCAGTGCTTTTTCCACCTCATCGAGTATATTTATTACTTGTTTTGTTTCAAAACCTGACTCATTCATCTCTTTGACTGCTTCTCTTGCACTTTCAAAATATCCAAGAGTTTGATTCTCTATGAATTTGTGTGTAACAAGTAACATTTCAACAGACTTTTCTGATCTAACAGTTTTTCCTTTTTCATTGAACTCTCCTTGAATAGTTATATTAAGATAATACTCCTTGTATTTAGCATAAATCGGTGCCTTTACTGTAATGTTGAAGTATCCAATGTCTCTGTATTTAATTTTATCTATATATTCTGGTGTTATTTCAATAAATGTCAATGGATAACCTGATATTGAAATATGCACATTATTCAGTTCTGTGTCAGAAATGTTGTTTCCTATCTCTATTATAAACGTTTTTGTTTCACCACGATTGATATCAATCCTTTGAGGTGCACTGACTGTGATCACATATTGTTTTGGTACAACAGGATAATAAGCAATTGCTTTTCCAGCACCAGAAGGTGCAGAACAATCATCATCTGTCACATATGAGCATCCAGCTCCACATATACCGTCATTATCATTGCATTCTACCCCAATCACAGCAGAAGCAGAACCATTAGTATTTTCATTGCATGTGACGTTTACATATATTTCATGGACACCTGCATTGCCTCTGTTTGGATCTATATGTACAGTTATATTGCTTACATAAGTATCTCCTGATTTGAGTGTGCTTATATTGTTACTCAAATTTCCTGAAACAACATCCCATCCAGTCGGGAGGCTCCAATTAAGCCATGTGTTTGTCGAACTTTCGTTCCCGATGTTTTTCACTTTTGCGGTGAGGTTGAATGTTTCACTCTGGTAAACGGTGGTCGGGGGCGAAAGAATATAAACATTGAAATACGGTCCTCCTGTGTATGAATTTACAGTTATCTCAATTGTTCTATACTGAGGCGTTGCGGTTTTCAACTCGTTATATGGAATGGCTGTTATGTTTATGGTGAAATTAGTTTCACTTGGATGATCTTCAAACAATGCTGTTATATTAACATATTCTACACTTTTGTTTGGCAGCGAAAACTGACATTCGGTACTTCCATTGTAGTAAACTTCTCTATACCAATTGTCGGTTATTGTGAATTTTAAGGTGTCATCGCCTGTATTATTTATTACAAGTATACCAATTTCACCCTTTTTATCAACAAATCCTCTTTTTATACCCTTTAAATCAGAATCGTTCATGACCCACGTGTAATCCCAAGTAACGCTTACGTTCTGCGTATCCGAACATCCCCAGTGCCCGAGCGTATCGTTCGAGCAGACCCTGTAGTAATAAATTCTCTCGTTACTCACTGTGGTAAATGATGCATTCCACTCGTCTTCATTCATCTTATTCATGGTTTCATTAACCCATGCACATTCGGAACATTCTTTATACTGAAGAATGGCGAAACTCACGTTCGAAACATCCGTCACATTTGCTGTGACATTTATTGTAACACCGGGGTCTATATCATCAAGTGAACTTGGTGAAAGCGAGATTAGATTAATACTCGGAGGTGTATGCAAATCGACCGAAAAAGTATAATTTGAAGAAGACCAGTTGCTTTGAGATTCGTTATCATACGCTAAACAATTCCAGACATATGTCCCGTCAGGGATGTTGTTAAGAACGAAGCTAACGTTCGTGGCGTTCATAAGAACTCTATGATATGACTCGTTTATTTCTGAAGGGGATAGTACATAATCAAGGATTCTGAGTTCATCTATGATTGAATTGAAACGATAACCATATTTTCCCTTCCATACACCAACTGATACACTGTCAGGTGTTCCATCCATTGTTATATTCACATCAGTTCCAGAGTATTCGTTACTAGCATTAGAGGAGTTTATATAAAGTTCAATCCTGTGATTTCCAGACACATTCGAATCTAGGTCCCAAATACCTACGATGTGGTAGAGGTTCCCATCTTGAAAGAATGATATGTTCTTCCTTACATAATGTTTCGTGGCGTCTGAATCAAAAACGGTAAAGTAAAGATAACCATAGCTTATATACATCTGAAATTCATTATTTTCCTCGGCTACAGGTTTTCCTACTTCCAAGATATAATAGGTCCCAGAGTTCACATCTAGATCACTAGTTTTTTTTATCCACACTTCAATCGTTCCCTGTTCGCGGTCGAATGTGGTATCAAAGTCGTATGCCAGCTGATCCGAATCATTCACAAGAACACCTTCATAAAACTTTGCCGGTTCATAGCTAAGAGTGTTTGGTTCAACGAGATCGCTTATATTTCCGCCATAACATTCCAATTCGCCATTAAAGTGGCAAAGAAATTCTGTATGTGTATCCACTCCATATTCTCCGATATATATCGTTTGATTTAGAATAAAGTTCCCATCTATGTTATGATATAGACTCACATTTTTTAGATAATTGCTCCCTGAAACCGAGCAGTTGAACGTGATGTTGTTGGTGGAATTGAAGATAAAGTGATTTGGTGGGTTTGTTAGGGATACATTAAGTTCTGCCGAAACCGTGTTCGCCGTAATAATTATGAAGAAAAGAATCCAGATAACGAAGACTACCCCCTTCGAAAACATACCAACCCCCGGTCTATTAAATATTTCGAAAAACTACCTATTAAAACATGTTTAAACGGTTTAATTTTTATCTCAGCCATCAAATTATATGAAATGCGTAAACTGAATATTTTTGTATTTGCTGTGTCTTTAGCGACGTGTCTGGTAATTTTCCTTTCTATAAATATTCAAGATAATAGAAAATCTATGGAGGAAGGGGTGCCAAATCCTCAATTAATATTTAACCTCTCGAGCAACAAAGAAATTTATCACTCTTCTGACGAAATGCAACTTACATTAACGATTAAAGCATCTATGAATATCGAAAATCTCACAATCAAAATCCGCGGTGTAAAAGATAGATTCGGGCATTACAGGATAAAGACAGAGAAAGTAATAAACCTGACAGAACCAGAATCTACAGAGATATTTAAGTTCAGAGTGCCAAGTTGTTATGGTTGTGCTGGTGTTTCGCCAGGTGAATATAAAATCGTAACGAAGATTTTGAAAAATGGGGAGTTAATTGGCAATCTTTCTAAAACCATCAAACTTGAAAAATAATTATTCTATTTCGGTGAAAACTTCTTGTTCTGGGTAGACCACTATTCCTTTTCCATCCACTATCTGCATTGCCACTATCTTTTTTACATGTTTTGCTCCGCGAAGCTTCAAAACCTCTATGGCATTTTCCCGTATATTCCCTTTCCTTATGTTATAAAGAACTATAACACCATCTGCCAGAAACTCTTCAACACCTGTAGGACTGAAGATTTTCGGGACCTGTTCCGTTTCGGTTATTAGAAATGACGTAGCACCCAACTTTTCGAAATAACGAAAGAGCTGTTCGATATAACTTCGATAATTTCGCTCTTTTCCGATAAAGCTCGATGCTATCGCGCTTAATGAATCAACTACTATTCTATCTGGTTTGAATCCTTCAGGGAGTATAATAGGGTCTATGTCTATCATCAGCTCTCCTCTTTCCTTTGCCAAAAGTGCTTCTACAGACCTGGCAATGTCATGCGATCTCATCCTTTTTATTATAAGTCTTCCCTTTTTCTCAAGTTCTCTTGGATTCCATCCAAAATCCTCCATGTGCTGTTTTAGCCGTTTCTCAGATTCTTCAAAACTCATATACAGACATTTCTCGCCAGCCTTTGCCGCATTCGCAACAATTTGTAGGCAGAGTATGGTCTTTCCAGAACCTGCCCCTCCAGCAATGAGCACTGCAGAACCTTTTGGAATGCCATACTCGAAAAGTTCATCAAAACCCTCAATTCCTGTTCTGATATATTCTCTCTTCTTACCTTCTATCGCCCGCTCAACCACCATCTTGTTTGGTTCTTTTTTCTGGGTTGCCTTGACTTTTTTGATTTCTTTTTTGATTTTTTCAACATCAAAAATTTTTCGGCTCTTTTTCTTATTTCGCGCGGCCATATAAAATTTTAGATGCCATATAATAAATTTGTAACTGAGACTCGTGTGTTTATAGTTCAAATTATTATGGTTAAACATTTAATTAAAATTTATAAATATCATTACAATAGAATGTTATAAGG
>JAGGYQ010000021.1 GCA_021162425.1 Candidatus Aenigmatarchaeota archaeon | reverse complement strand
CGCAACTGAGATGTCAAGGAAATAAGCAGATTACAGTTTCCTCTTGATTTTATCCCGATCTGTTAGTATTATGTAAAAATCTTATACCAACAGAACACATAAACAATAGGAGCTAATATGCCAGAAACAACAAACTACATCGAACAGGGGAAAAGAAAAGGCTTTCTCAAAGTCGAGGGCATCAATATTTTCTATGTGAAATCGGGTAATTACAAAACAAGATGGGGCGGCAGTGACCCCGAAGAGCAGGTCAGAGCGAGTTTCTATGTGGAACTCATTGAAAAATATCAATATCAACCCGAAAGAATAAAACTTGAGGTCACGGTACCCCGAAGAACCCCCGCCGATAGAGCCGACATCGTTGTATATGAAGATGATGAATGCAAAAAACCATATCTTGTTGTGGAATGTAAAAAGGATGGAATTTCAGATGCTGAATTTAGACAGGCAATAGAACAGGTATTTGGTAATGCAAATAGTTTGAGGGCAAAATATGCAATCGTTGTTGCTGGAGAAACTCGTTCAGCCTTCGATGTCGCAGGATTTAAACCAAGCGAACGAGAAAAGAATGTAATTTCAGATATTCCTGTAAAATATGGAAAAGCTCCAAAATACAGATTTATAAAAGGCGACGAAATAAACGATTTAAAAGAGGTTTCTAAAGAAGATTTGATAAGGGCTCTCCAAAAATCTCACGATACAGTCTGGCAGGGCGGAAGACTCGCACCAACTACTGCATTCGATGAAGTCGCTAAATTGCTTTTTTGCAAACTAAAAGATGAAAAGGATACTACAAAAGGAAAGCCATATAAATTTCAAATTGGAACACACGAAACAGCCGATGAAGTTTTTAATAGAATAAACGAAATCTATCAGAAAGCAAAAAAAGAAGATGCTGAAGTTTTCAAAGAAGATATTAGATTAGAATCCCCAATAGTGTATAGTGTCGTGGAACATTTGCAGGGTATCGCTTTTGTCAAAACTGACCTCGATACAAAGGGCGTCGCATTCGAAACATTTATGACCGACTTTTTCAAAGGGAAAATGGGACAATTTTTCACTCCTCGTGAGATTATAAGATTTATGGTAAAAATGCTGAATCCGACGAAGGATGAAATCATTTTAGACCCAGCCGCAGGAAGCGGCGGCTTTCTGCTTAATTCGATGGATAATGTTCGAGAATATGCTAAAGAAAATTACGATGATAGAGAAGCCTGGGAACATTGGCATAATTTTGCAAAAAACAATCTTTATGGCATCGAAATAAATGACCAAATCGCTCGCGTTTGTAAGATGAATATGATTATTCACGATGATGGGCATACCAATGTCATAAGCACAGATGCGCTTCAAGATTTCGAAAATATCCAAAATATTCATAAGAAATTTAAAAAAGATTATTTTGATATTGTTCTGACAAATCCTCCATTTGGCGCTACTATAAAAGCAACAGAGAAGGATTATTTAGACAAATTTGAACTCGGTGCAAAATTCAAAAAGAGAAAGAACCAGAAGACAGAAATTTTGTTCATCGAAAGGACAATACAATTTGTCAAGCCCGGCACAGGCAGAATTGGAATAGTTCTCCCCGATGGAATTTTGACTAATTCATCGCTTCAATATGTCCGCGATTTCATTATGGAAAGATGCCAGATTTTGGCGGTTGTCTCTCTGCCACAATTCGCTTTCACTCATTATGGCGCAGGTGTTAAGGCGTCGCTTGTATTTTTGAGAAGAAAAGCAAGAGGGGAAAAATCAAAAAATTATCCTATCTTTATGGCGATTGCTGAACACATCGGCTATGACGCCACAGGCAGAAAAGACCCAGTGAATGATTTGGATAAGATTTTGGAGGAATATCATAAATTTGAGGAAAATCCGAGAGGATATAAAGGGGTTTGAATATGGAATGCTTTACAATAATGAGTAATGAAATTGAGGGAAGAATTGACCCGTTTTATTATAAGCCAGAGTTTAGAGAGTTAGAAAAAAAATTATTAAACGAGAAGAAAGCAATTAGAGGAAAAGATATATTTGTAAAAATAGAAAGTGGAATAGGTGTTAAACCTGGAAGTTTAAGGGATAATGGTTTAAGATATATTGAAGTTAATTCTATTTCTCCTTTTGAAATTTCTAAAGGCAATTCCTTTGTAAATGAAAATGATAGGGTAAAATTTTTAGATAAAGGAGATATTGTTACTGGAAGAGTTGGTTCAATTGGGAACTTTGCTTTAGTTGAAGACGATGAAAAAATTGCTTATAGTGATAATGTATTAAGAATTAAAGTAAAAGAAAATGTTAATAAAAAGTATCTTTTGTTCTTATTAAATTCTCAAATTGTTAGGAAACAAATAGAACGATACAAAAAGGGTTCTCTTCAAAATGTGATTAATCAACAAACTTTAAACTCTTTAATTTTAATTTTCCCTCCTCTTTCTGTTCAAAACCGCATAGTCCAAATAATGGACAACGCCTACACCATCAAAAAACAAAAAGAAACCGAAGCCCAGCGACTTCTTGACTCAATAAATGATTATGTTCTTTCGGAACTTGGCATAAAAATACCAGAATTAAAAGACCAAATGTTTTTTGTTGTATATGCTGATGATGTTAAAGGTAAAAGAATAGACCCATATTACCATCAGCCGAAATTTGAGGAAATTGAAAAAGCGATAGAAAAAGGGAAGTTTGAAACAGCAATATTAAAAGAAAATATAAAGCATCTATCTATGGGTATATCCGTTCCAAATTATAAAAATGAAGATAATGAAGTTCCCTTTATATTGGGCAAAAATCTAAAAATTGGGTATTTGGATTTATCTGCAGGATTAGAATATATTTCAAGAAAGTCATCAGAAAAAGGAAAAAATTCAATAGTTGAAGAAGGAGATGTATTATTTTCTGTAAGAGGTGCTTACAT
>JAGGYQ010000031.1 GCA_021162425.1 Candidatus Aenigmatarchaeota archaeon | reverse complement strand
CTTTTTGTATAAATCAACTAAAATTTCATCAATCATATTGAAAAATACTCTCCAAAATTTATAAAGGTCCGCTTGCGCAAAACTGCTTTGCAGTTTTACCTTTACGGGTTATTGAACACGGTTTTACGGTTCGGAACTTGCAGTCCCTCATTCAATGCTCGGCTATGCCTCGCCTTCATAAAACCTGATATGTTATGTTCAACCCACTCTGCCTTCGCGGACTTCTCCGGTTGCACAGAATTGTGTTTATTTTTTTATTTGAGATTTTTCGAGCAGTTTTCTAATTTTGATTAACTCATCCAGTATTTTTGACTCGGTGTCTTTTTCTTCATATGTCCCTGCTGCTGTTGGTTTTTTGCCTTTGACCATTTTCATTATCGTGTCTCTTAACTCCTCGAAATACTCTACACCCACTATCCTTATTTCGGCGCTAGCTTTCGGCCCGGAATATCCTGCGGTCTGGATTTTGAGGTCGGCAATCCCGAGAGCTCTCGAAACAGGACCCTGCGTTATATCGATGTTGGTAATTCTGTTATATGGGACTATTCCCGTGTTTTTGAACCATACTCCTCGTCTCCATGTGATTTCATCTCTGGTAAGTCTGTAAAGCATGGTTTTGCAATATCTTTCAATCCAATACATCACGAAAATCAGAAAAACCAAAATTGGTATTGAAACGGCAAGCGTAACTCCGAACGGGGCAAAGAGCAAAAGTGGAATATACCATGTCAGAACGCCAAAAATAATCACAAATGCCAGATAGACATAGTAAAGTTTCCTAAGTTGCGGCGACGGTCTGAATTCGCTGCCTATTTTTATTTTAAAATCTTTCATATATTCTAATTGGCCTTGCGATTTTTAAAAATTACCTTTGATTTTACATTTTCCCAAATTTCTCCGCCACTTCAACAAGCCTTGTTGAATAGCCAAATTCATTATCATACCATGACCACACGACAATAGTGTGCCCATTTATGACCTTTGTAAGTGTTTTGTCCACTATGCCTGATTCTGTCCTTCCAATTATCTGGCTGGATACAATTTCCTCACCAATGGTTGATGCAATTCCTTTCAATTCGTTGGATGCAAGATGGTCAAAATACTCATTAACCTCATTCGCATCGGTCTCCTTTTCAACCTCCGCGATTAGCCCGACTATTGACCCTGTTAGAACGCTTGGAACTCGAAACGCGATGGCGTCAAGCCTGCCATTTAAATGCGGAAGAACCTTCACAACCGATTTTGCAGCACCTGTTGTTGTGGGGATTATATTCGAAAGCAACGACCTTGCCCTTCTTATATCTTTATGCGAGCTGTCCAGAATTCGCTGGTCATCTGTGGGGGCATGAACAGTTACAATGAACCCTCTTTTTATCTTCCATTTATCATCAACCGCCTTGACCACGAACGCTATTGCATTTGTTGTGCATGATGCGCAGTCTATTATTTGTTCGTTTTCGGGTATGTTCTCTCGAACACCAAGAACAACCGATGTCTCAACCCCCCCTTTCGAAGGAGCGGATATTACAACCTTTTTTGCCCCTGCCTTCAGATGCCCTTCTGCTTGCTCTCTCTTCCTGAACTTACCTGTCGCTTCAACTACAACGTCTATTTCATGCTTTCTCCATGGGAGACTCGAAAGGTCTCCCCTGTTGTTGTAGAGATAAATCTTCCTTCCAAGAATTTCGATCCATGCGGTCCCGTCATCATCTCTTCCGTATGGCAAGTCATCAAATCTGAAGCCATGCGCAGAATCGTATTTCAGAAGATTGACAAAGTTTCTGAGGCCTTTATCCTTGTCTACATCTCTGACACCATTTATAGCGACAAGCTCAGCATCTGTTTCCCCCCTCCTCTTTTTTTCAGCCCATGACCATATGAACGTTTTGCCTGTTCTACCGGGGCCATTCAAAGCGACTTTGACAACCATGCAACTACACCTCCTTTGATTTGACAAACTCAACAATATGACCATGAATCCTGTAGGACTCACGCAGAGCCTCTATACCCGGGAGTTTTTCCTTTGTCACAAAATCCATGAAGGCGCCACCGCCCGTTGATATATGGGTCATTTTCTTTCCTGTGTTGAACTTTTCTAATGCAGCCATGCTATCCCCTCCTCCGACAAGTGTTTTGGCATTGAGTTCAGCCACGAATTCGGCAATTTCTTTTGTCCCCTTTTCGAATTCGCTTTTTTCAAATTTTCCAAGCGGACCTGCCCAAAGAACAGTTTTTGCGTTTGAGAGCGCCTCTTTGAACTTTTCAATGGTTGTCGGTCCGATGTCCATTATTTTCATATCACCGCTCACATCTTTTATGTCAACCACTTTGGCATCTCCATTTTCATCAACAACAGCATCAACAGGAAGCATAATTTTGTCCCTGAATCTTTCGAGGACGTCCTTTGCCTCTTTCACTACTTTTTCATCAAATTTGGATTGACCTATATCGAATCCGGAAACCTTAAGGAACGTGTTTGCTATCACCCCACCCATCAGGGCACGGTCGACTTTCTCAAGAAGTATTTCAAGTGCCTTTATTTTATCATCTTTCTTTCCACCGACAATCGCTATATATGGTCTGTCCGCGTTTTGCACAATTTGACTTATCATCCTGACCTCTTTCTCAAGACCGAATCCGCAACAACCGAGTATGAACTTTGGTATACCCGTTATGCTGGCATGGTCTCTGTGTGAGACACCGAATGCCTCGTTAACGAAAATGTCGCCCATTTCTGCGATTTTTTTTGCAAATGCGTGTCTGATTTCTTCATTCTTTTCCTTTTCTTCGGGGTAGAATCGAACATTCTCAAGAAGGATGATATCTCCTGGTTTCATGTTTTTAACCCGTTCTTTGACATACTCTTCAGTAACGCCGTCAAGCTTTTCCACATACTTTCCTATCAGCTCGGATAACCTTTTTGCAACCACATCCATTTTTAACCGTTCTTCACGGCTGTTCGGTCTTCCAAGATGAGAGAGCAAGACAATTTTGGCGTTCTTTTTGAGAAGGTGCTCAATCGTTGGAAGTGTGTGAACGATTCTCGTGTGGTCCCTCACGTCTCCATTTTCATCCAGCGGCAGGTTATAATCAACACGCACTATAACGGTTTTCCCTTCAACG
>JAGGYQ010000005.1 GCA_021162425.1 Candidatus Aenigmatarchaeota archaeon | reverse complement strand
TAAAAAAATACGAGGAGTTAATCAACTATGATAACTGATCATCTCATTTCTAAACTCATAAATTTTTTTAGATCAATTGAAGGTTTAAATAAGAAAAAGTGGAAATTGTACAATCCCTCTTGGATAGACAACCCAAAAAAACTTTCAGTAGGAGAGAATACTTGGATTGGACCATTTGTTTATATTAACATGCAAAACCCAAATGGATATCTTATAATAGGGGAATCATGTGAAATAAATCCATTTTCTGTGTTTTTATGTGGCAAGGGTATTGAAATAGGAAATCACGTATTAATTTCACCTGGAGTCAAATTAATTTCAAGTACAAATTATCACAAACCTTTATGGGAAATATGGAAAAATCCTCACGTTGGCGGAAAAATAGTAATTAAAAATAATGTTCATATAGGAACAAATTCTGTAATACTTCCAAATGTAACAATTGGTGAAGGTAGTGTGATAGGAGCAGGTTCAGTTGTAAACAAAAACATTCCACCAAATTCCATAGCGGTAGGTATTCCAGCAAAAGTAATAAAGAAGAGGAAATTTTAATTTCCTATCCTTTCTCTTAATATCCAAAAAGCCCCTTTTGTTGGAACCATTCAATGAGTTCCATAACAAGAACGGAGATCATTCCATCACCTTCTTATATATCTCGACTATTTTTTTAGCTCTTTCGTCCCAACTCAGCTCTTTCACATTAATCTTCTTTGCTCTTTTTTCACATTTTCTCAAACATTCACATAAAAGAGCAATAAATTCGTTTAGATTTCTTGGTTTTGCAAGATATCCTTGGCTCCCTACTATTTTTCTGATCTCTGGGCAATCATAAGAGATTATGGGCTTACCTGTTACTCTGTACTCGTAAAGCTTTACGGGACACCAGAAAAAACCATATTTTTCTAGGTGTTTGAATCTTTTAGTGTTAAATGGTGCTATTAAAATATCAGATTGATAAAGCACAGCTGGTATATCTTCGTAAGGTAAAGGTCCTGTTAAAATCATGTTTTTTGTTTTTTGTTTTCTTACTTCATCAAATAGTGGGCCAGAACCAACTAAAAGAAATACAACATTTTTGAATTTTTTGTTTACTTCTTTAGCGATCTTTGGTATATCCTGAACGCCATGCCACTCCCTGAAAGAACCGACAAACGTCACAATTTTCTTTTTCTTATCGATACCAAATCTCTTTCTCACATCAAATCTGTTTTTGTTATTCCTGAAAAATTCCATATCGACACCATTAGGTACGACATATATCTTTTTTCTATAAAATCTCGATAGGATTTTCTTGAGTGTTTCAGTCTGGGTTATTAGTACGTCTGCTCTTTTAAATTTCAGCGAAATGAGCCTTCTATAAATTTTACCCTTTATTCCCCTATATAATATCGGCGCTGGGTCGTTAACTTCTAAAACATATTTTTTGTTTCTAACAAACAAAAGATCTACTGGATTTATATGAAACCTTTCATGAATTACGTCAACTTCTTTTGTTTCCCTTAAGATAACACAAATGCTTTTTAGATATTTTAACGGATTTTCTATTTTTAGGGATGGTAAGGAAACACAAAATACATCAAATTTTGTTTTAGGTTTTCCTTTCCCACGAATAAAAAGTTTTATATCTACATATCGCGAGAGGGCCTTAACTATGTTATATGTATGCGTGAAGCCAGCATGTGAAGAGCCGAATGTTTCGCTCAAAGCGAAATATGCCACTTTCAATCGCTTTTTTTTAAAAGTCTTCATGATTATAGTAATTTCTTTTCATTTTAAAGTTTTTGATGTTTAAATAATACCAAGTTTTTGAGTGTTTTTTTCCTTGAATATTTTTCTGTGAAACGCCCTAACTATTGTCTCTGTGCCATAACTCGTTCCCCTATGAGGAGTGGATATATCTTTTTGGGTGTAAATGAAAGGAGAATATCGAATGTTGTGAATCTCACTAAGCTAAATTTGGTTAATGTGACATTGTTCTTGGGTTCTGATATTTCAAAACAAAATCAGGCTGAAGGCTATTTTGACTACATCTTCATCAGGAAGTATATATTTCCTGAACCACTTATTCATATCAGAAAATGGGAAGAAACAATATCTTCAGATTAGTTTACATAAACATTTTCAGTTTAATTTTAACTTTTTAATGATTTGTATAAACTTATTATAGATTTTATTAAACTTTTCCTATCATATGTTTTTGCTTTTCTCTTGGCGTTTCTTGAAACACTTCGAAGATCTCTCTTTCTGAGTTTAAGGACAAGATATGCAACTCTTTTGGGATCGGAAAAATCCACGAGGAAGCCATCCTTTCTATCCTCAACCAGATTTCTGAAAGCCTCTATATCGTTCACTATAACAGGAACGCCTGAAGCCATAGCTTCTAAAACGGATATCCCGAATCCCTCGTACTCGGAGGCTGAAACAAAAAGTTCCGCTCTTGAAAGTAATTCGAGTTTTTTCTTCTCCGAAACTTTCCCCAGAAAATTCACCTCTCTTGGAACCCCCTTCTCCTTCGCTAGCGCTTCGAGTTTCTTCTGTTCCCCCCAATTGGGCCCTGCAATAAACAGGCGAAACCCTTTCCCCATCTTTTTCAAATGATATACAACCTCTATCAACCTATCGATACGCTTGTTCTTCGATACCCTTCCTATGAAAACCAGGGTTCGCGGAATGGGCCTTCTCTTTATTCGCGAGTACGAGCGATAGTCAATGCCATTCGGTATATAAATCACGTTTTTCGAGACCCTCGAAAAGAGTTCGAAATCGTTCTTGCTCACGGCGATAATCGCGTCAACCCTTTTAAGCTTACTCCTGCACCACACCCCGAAATAAATCTTTTTGAGGAACGAGAGGTTCTTTGTGTGGAATATCCCGCCATGAGTGGATAGGACTATGGGTTTCTTGTGCGCTCGTTTGAGCGAGGTCAGGAGGTCGAAGAAGAAACCGAGTCCGTGGATGTGGATCACATCGTATTTTCTCATGAGGTTCAAGACCCTCGGCGATATCTTGTAGTATTTCGCATCAAGGAACGGCATTCGGTATATGTTTATCCCTTTATACCTTTCGAAGGGTTTCAGAGTTTCCCTCGAATCACGACACCTGTTCAAACAACACACATCGCTTTGGTAGCCAAGTTTGTTCAGCTGAACGCATATGTCCTCTATGTACCTCTCTATCCCCCCTACGCACGGGTGAAAGTGATTGTAGACGTGGATGACCTTCATAACCTCACAGCTCCACACACAAGTCCAAAAGCGAAGGCGCATGCACGCAGCACGAGAATGACGGGCGTTGCAAAACCCACGGACTTATCTCGTTTAAAATTCTTGATTGATAAGGGAAGTGTACATATGAACAAGAGCATGAGAAACGCTAAACAAAGCGAAAGAAATGCGAGAGATAATAGAGAAAGAAACGAGGTTAACAAGAAAAGAAAGAGGAATGCAATCTGGAACTTCAGGGTTTGGGGGGTATAGGATTCCCTGACCAGCTTATCAGGATGTTTTTTGTAAAGCAAAACCCTCCAGTATGCCCTCCAGAATTTCTGTTTGAGATACGAAAGCAACGAATTGGGGTGTTTGTGGTAAACCACAGCCCTATCATTGAATACCATTTTATATCCAGACTTTGATATTTTAAATGAAAGTTCCGGATCCTCGCCAGAAGCTACAGGGAATGATTCGTCAAATCCGCCAAATTTGAAGAAAATATCTTTTCTGTAACCAGCAGAATAGGTTCCTATGAAATCTATATATTTTCTTTTTTTCATTCTGTTATATCTATCGTCTATCTCCATCTGGGCGAATTTTGCAATCAAACACTTTTGCCTCGTTCTATACCTCCCCTGAACACCAACTATTTCTTTGTCTTTAAATGGTTTTACCATTTCCTCTATCCATTCTCTTTCAGGAATGCAATCGGCATCTGTGAACAACAAAATCTCTCCTTTTGCTTTTTTCGCTCCCAAATTGCGAGCGGCTGCCGGGCCTTTGTGTTTCTGTCGATAAAATCTTATGAGTTTTGGGTATTTTTTCACATATTTTTTGACCACTTCTGGTGTCCCGTCTGTTGATTCATCATCTACTATTATGATTTCGTATTTGTTTTTGTGGTAGGTTTGGTTAAGGAGAGAACCAAGAGTTTTGGATATTGTTTCTTTCCCGTTGTAAACAGGTATTATGACTGATATCATGCTGGTTCATCTCCGTGCAATGAACCTTTCAAGAGGTATTTGAAAAATATTTTGAAAGATTTGACATTACGTGTAAATTCTGCTGGATGTAAAACCGATTGCATGAACTTACCAGCTATGTATCTTGGTCGCATGTAAAATTCTTTTCTCGCTCTATCACAAGCTTTTACGAGTTCTTCCGCTGATAAATCAGGTCTGGAAACCGTGGTCGTGTGCAACCCATCTTTCGTTAGCCATTTCGAATAATCTTCTGTCATTAGATATCCATTTCTCTTTGCCCATTCGTATGCCTCTGTCCCTGGATAAACCATTAAAGGATAGAACTGCGCTGTATCCGGGTTCAGCTCTTTCGCGAATTCTATGGTTTCTCCAATTGTTTCCTTTGTGTCGCCTGGCAGCCCTAAAATGAAACATCCGTTTACCAACAATCCTATTTTTTTCGTTGCCATCATGAAATCTATCTGAAGCTGTTTTGTTGTCTTCTTATGGACGTTGTCGAGAGCTTCCTGTTTCGGGGTTTCAAAACCCACGCACAACAAACGACATCCCGCCTTTTTCATTAGTTTCAGTGTTTCGAAATCCGTATCAACTCTTGCGTTACATGACCATTTAAGCTTTATCTTCTTTTTTATGAGTAATCTGCATATCCTTCGAGTTCTCTCGCGAATAACCGGGAACGTATCGTCCTCTATCATAATCTCGCGAACATAAGGAAGTTCGTTTTGAATGTATTCAAACTCTTCAACAACGTTTTCAGGCGAACGGTAGCGATAAGACCCTTTGAAAGGTATCTGGCAGAACGAACACGAAAATGGACAGCCTCTTGCGGTCAATATCGTCACCTGCGGCCAGAGAAGGGAGGCGTAAAAGTATTTTTTTATACCCTTTTCGCCGAAATGTCTTTTGTAAACCTCTGAAACGAATGGGAGCTCATCCAGATTTTTTATGAACTCTCTGTTTGGATTGTGAATTACCTTGTTTTTTTCTCTGTATGTGAGCCCTTTGACTGTTTTAAGCTTTTTTCCTCTCTCTAATTTATCAGCCAAATCCACGACTGTGTTATCATATTCGCCACGGCATATCGAATCTATGGATTTAGAAAGCTTCATAGTCTCATCTGGAAGCCTGCTCGGATGCGTCCCAACCAAAGATATGTGAACGGGAGGAAGCGATTGCTTTATCTTATTCGCGAAGGAAACGTCGTTGTATATGCTGGGTGTGCTTGTATCCATTATTACGAGGTCTGGCCTGAAAGTTTCTATGAATTTCAAGGTTTCCTCGTGTGACCATTCATTCGCAACCGCATCGACAAGCTTTACATCTGTAAAGCCTTGCTTTTCAAGGTTTCCGGTGGCATAAGCCAAAAAATAAGGATAGTAAAAAGTTCCACCTTTTGTTACGCAGGGTGATCTCGACTGCCGCGAATACCTTGGAAGATAAGGAGGGTTAAGCATCAGTATTCTCATGGTTTTTCTATTGATATTTGATTTATATATTTGTAAGATTCATACCAACAATTTTTTATATTTAAAACT
>JAGGYQ010000054.1 GCA_021162425.1 Candidatus Aenigmatarchaeota archaeon | reverse complement strand
GGTATTATCGGAATAATAAGATCATTTATTTACGGTGCCAATATAGGAAGAGGTATGGAAGGAACAATAAAATATATCGAATCAAAGATGGAGAAATATAAGAAAAGCGCTAATTCTATGTGTTTTCCTTTTACTGAAAGAGTTGCGAAAAAGAGATTGAAGTATATGGAAATTGCTCTAAAAATGATAAAGGAAGAATTAGGAATGGAAAAATAAGACCATGCAAAAGCTTTTCTTAATAATTCCCTTCTTTGTTTTTCGTGGTATAAAAACATAATTAACTTAAATTCCTCAAATCTAATTGACAGCTCAGTCAACTTTCGGGTACTGATGCACTAGAAAATATTAAAAATAAGCAAAACAATCAATTTGTATGAAGCTCGAAATATGGACTGAAAAATACAGGCCGAAGATGCTGGACGAGGTCGTGAATCAGAAACATATAGTTTCGAGATTGAAGTCATGGGTGAAGGAAGGAAGCGTGCCCAATATGCTTTTTGCTGGACCTGCCGGTATAGGCAAAACAACAATTGCCTTGTGCCTGGCTAGGGAATTGTTCGGTGAACATTGGAAGGATAATTTCAGCGAAACGAACGCATCGGACGAGAGAGGCATAAATATTATCAGGGGAAAGATAAAGGAGTTTGCACGCATAAGACCAATAGGCGCAGATTTCAAGATAATATTCCTCGATGAATCTGACGCTTTGACGCCAGAGGCGCAACACGCTTTAAGAAGAACTATAGAAAAGTTTTCTGATACTTGCAGGTTCATTCTTTCATGCAATTACTCGAGCAAAATAATCGAGCCTATACAGTCAAGGATGGTAGTGTTCCGTTTTAAAAGAATGAGCTACGACGACGTCAAGTCCTATCTTGAGAGGATAAAAAAAGGTGAAAATCTTGATGTAACCGAAGATGCCTTGAAAGCGATATACGAAATATCCGAAGGTGACCTTCGACAGGCGACAAACCTTTTACAGGCCGCTGCTGCTCTTGGCAAGATAACAGCTGAAACCGTATATGAGGCATCTGCCCAGTCAAAACCCGAAGACATAAAGGAAATGCTGCACAATGCATTGCATGGAAAATTTGCGGAAGCCAGAAAAAAATTGCAGGAGTTAATTGTGATTCAGGGGCTCTCCGGTGAGGATATAATAAGAAGCATACATAGAATGGTTTTTGATCTCGATATATCCGATTCAAAAAAAATCGAGCTTGTTGAAAAAATGGGCGAATACGAATTCCGAATAAATCAGGGAGGTTCGCCCGATATACAGCTCGAGGCTTTGCTTGCCCAGATAATGGCAATAGGCAAAAAAGATTAGAAATTTTTCTTCAAGAAATCACCTATCTGTCCAATAACAGATATATCGCTTAAAGGGGTTTCTATTGTATCTGTTGCATGGAATTCATCCGCAGAATTTTCTATGAGTTCAACGGAATTTTTACCGAATTTTTCATTGTAGACATCGAGGAGATGAATAACAACAGCTATTATTTTTCTGGCTTTTGCTTTTTTAGTGAGTCCTATTGCTTTGTAAAGTGTTCCGCCTGTCGAGCATATATCATCAAAAATTATCAACTCCTGTCCGCTGAAGTTAGGGAGTTTGGTGATGTTCGATGTTATGTGTCCTGTGTTGTAGTCCCTTTTCTTCTCAACTGCCAGTGTGTTGCCGCCTATTGCTTTTGCCAATCGCTCGACATTTTCACTTGCTGTCATATCAGGGGCTATTACTATCGGGTCTTTGAAATTCATTTTCCTGAAAAACTCTATGATAGAATCGGTTGCATCTATATTGTACGCTTTTTCATTTATCCACCCCTCTTTTCTGAGATCATGGCTGGTAACATTCAGAACAAGGTCATATTTCTCCGTAAGCATGTCTCTTAATGTTTTTACAGAAACAACCTCTCCTTTCAGAAATTCTTTATCCTGTCTGGCATACGGCATATAAGGAAGAACAAGACAGGATTTTTCAGCTTCCAGACCCTTTATTTTATCCGCGAGTAGAAGTGATTCTATAATCATTCCGTTTTGATCGAGATTATTCATGGTTCTTCTCACGACAACAAAAGCTTTCCGTCCTTTTAACTTATCGGGTTCGGATATCCGAAAGTAATATTCTCCGTCTGGAAACTTTTTATGAAAGACCTCAACAAACTCCGCCTTTAACTCTTCTGCCAGTTTTCTTGAAAATAAATCCCGACCGAGAACTATCATATTATTTTTCTATGCCCGAGCAATAAAAACTTTGTGGAATGTTTTTAAAACCTCTTCGTAAATTTAAAGTATGCCTGAAAAGAAAGAAGAAAAAGGAATTTCACTCTGGTGGACGTTTGTCCCTGTATTTTTGGGCGTTGCAGGCGGTCTGATTGCATGGAAGATGAATAAGAAGAAACATCTCGAGATGTCAAGGGTATTGCTCGCTCTTGGAATAATTTTTACTTTGATAATAATACCGTTTTACCTGTGGTTGATGACAATTTATTAGAGGTGGTAGAATTAAAGGTCATGATATAAGCGAAATTGTAAATGAAAGTTTAAGAAAATATACGGACGAGTTTGAATTCAGGGAGGACGAAGATTTTTGTATGTAATACATCGCAAAACGCGCAAAATAGTAGGTGTCTATAACAGCAGATATGTGGATATAAACGAAATAGAAAAGGACATATCGGAGTGGAAAAAATAGCAGAATGTAGTTTATAAAAGAAAAAAGCCTCGAGAGGGAGATTCGAACGGAATGCGCGTTGTCACTTATTCGAACCCTCGACCTGCTGGTTTCTCGGCGTTCATCCTGCTGTCACCAAACCAGCATACAAGCCAGCCGCTCTACCGGACTGAGCTATCGAGGCATCTTGTATCTTATTTTATGAGGTTATATATTTATAATTTTAAATTCGTGCAAGATTATACCGGCCTCAGTCCGAAATGTCTTGCTACCATTCTATCAATCTTTTTATAAAGCTCCTCGAGCGTCCCGTCATTGGTTATGGATAAATCGGCAAGTTCTATAATCATATCTATTGCTTTCTCTGTCTCGGCATCTTCTATTTTTAAGAATTCCCTGAACGATATACTTGCCTCGCCTTTTGTCCCGCGTTTCTTTATTCTTTCGTATCTGGTTTGCGTGCTACATTCGATGTGAATAAGTTTAAATCTCTCTCCAAACTCCGACTTCAGATAATAGTATTCCTCGGGATATCTCATTCCGCTTATTACCCATTTGTCATATCCCTTTATGAGTTCTGCTATTTTTTTTGTCAGGATATCGTTTCCGTATTTTTTTCTCAAATCTAAAGCGAGATTTATGAGATTTGACCTTGTAATCTTTTTGTTTCTTTCTCTCAATATAGGCGAAAGCACATGTTCCGTGTAATTCAAAACCCTGAATCCGTAACGTTTCTTGAGATAATCTGCAACAGTATCCTTGCCTGCACCTCTTTTTCCTGTTATGCCGAGAATGAACAAAGCCATATAGAATATAGTGTATGCGGTTTAAATAAAATTTTCCAATCTGCGAATTGCCTGAAGTTTTTCTTTTTTCCCTAGTTTTGCGTTTTCTATTGCTGCTTTGAGTATTTCTATTGATTTGTCATACGTATGTCTGTCAACCGGATACGGAACACCATCTTTTCCGCCATGTGCGTAGTTAAATTTTACAGGGTCTTTCCAGCTTGGCGGCTTGCCGTAAATAATATCGGATATTAATGCGAGCGCACGGACGGTGTTCGGTCCTATTCCGGGAAGGGAGACGAACTCTTCGTAGTTTTTGGGCTGAATATCATACGCCCTGTTTAAGGCTTCCCAGTTTATCTTCCTTGGCATAGTGAGTATTACAGGCTTCTCTTTCTCAAACCACTTGTTCAGCGTTGATTGGCTTGGTTTCCTTGAAAGCATCAGGATATCGCCTTTAATTTTTTCAGGATTGTCTTTTACAAGGTCAAGCGATATTTGTCTGGATTTCTCGCTGCTCCTTGCGGTCATATCCAGAACGAAATTATTTTTCATGTCAGAACATATTGCCTCGTGAGGTTCATTCACGAAACTCTCCACATGTTTTGACAGCCAATGGTATCTTCGGGCATATTTTGTTCGCTCGTTCATGCCTTGCTGCACAACACACCACTCTCCCTTTTCTGTGAAAACAAAGACATGATGGTAAAGTGTAAAGCCGTCCTGAAGGAGTGTGTTATCTATTTTTGCGGACATTCTGCTGGAATAAACGAGCATTTCTATTTTTCTTTCAGGCAAACCGAAAACTTCAGCAAATGTTTTTATCTCGTGCGGTGTTCTTCTCGATACCCTGCCCTTGCCACCTGTCACGGCAAGACCCGTTTCTTCTGGATTAATCGATTCTTTGAGCGCACCAAGAACCGTTGTTGTTGTCCCGCTGGAGTGCCAGTCAAAACCCAGAACACATGCAAGTGCCTGAAACCAAAAGGGGTTTGATAGTCTTTTGAGAAATTCGTCTTGGTCATACTCGAGAATTATTGCCTCTGTTATTGCCTTGCCCAGAATTTTCATTCGCTTAAAAAGCCATGCAGGACAATGGCCCGGATGCAGGGGGAGATTTGCATTCCCTGTTTTTCTCATATTTTATATATGATTCAGAAATTAAAATGGAAGTTCATTGAGCCGCAAGAGAGCTTTTTCAACCGATTCTATGATGTATTTGGGCAGATAACGTTTGCCTCTTTCCAGATAACGGCGGAGCGTGGTTTCAAGGGCTTCTTTGCCTCTGTCCGTTCCCAGTTCATTAAATCGGAGTATACGCGAAGCAGCCGCCGAACAATAAAGAGCCATGCCTTCCCTTGCAATTTCACGTCCATACCATGAAAACAGCAGCGAATCTCCTATTTTCATAAGACGTTTCCCAAGTTCGCGGACAGCGTGAATATTGTCTGGTCCCCCCTCCTCTAAAATTTTTTTAAATGGCTGTTCACGAATTTCTTGCTCTGTTAACGGGAGCAGACATCTAGGCAGGGGATATAATACGGGATAATTGGAGAAAATGGTCTTGGGTGTTTCCTCCAATCTACGCTCTATCGAAGACATGGTGACTTTGTTGGGATATTCTGTTTTAATTCGTTCAATTTCTCCAGTTATCATATATTTCTATTAGAAGCCAATAGATTTTAAATGGTTTGTGTGCCAAAATTCCCCTGTGAGTAAAGACATTTTTCCAGCTTGTCAGGGCGTAATCCTGATATGCATCCCAAACGAATTATATCAGGTGGCTCTTCTGGAGGGCGTTTTGCCAAGTGTGTAGCAGCAACCTTGGTTGCATTTACCATTCGTTCAGGCAATATTCCGCTCGAAGCAAAGAAGCCAGCAGTGTATGCATCACCAGCTCCATTCGTGTTGCAAGGAGAGACTTTGCATGCGGAAACCAAATACACTTCGTTCTCCCTGTCCACGCCTATGCTTCCCCTTTCACCTATTGTAACAATGACTTCGGGTATTCTATTCTTTTTTAGTGATTCCACGGCTTTAAGAATCCCATCTGCATCAGGTTCGCTGCTACTTATTGTCCCGATGCCTGTTATTATTCCGAGCTCTTCTCCGTTTGATATGTATGTCGAGGTGACAGGCAGCAACAGCTCTGCGTATTTCGCAGTAGAGGATGTGAAAACAACTGTGAGTTCCCCTTTTTCACACTTTGCAATATGCATTATTTCGTCTTTGAACTTCGAGCCGTTGAGCAATATTTTATCCCATCGAGTATTGTATAGTTCTTCAAAATTATGATTTATGCTTGGTTGCCCAGGCGGATGCTTTATGACAATTCTATCTTCGATGATTTCATTACCGCATCTTGCAGACTGCACAACAATGTTTATTCTTGGTTGAGTGTCTATGCTGTAAGTATGGATATTCTCCTCCGGGCATCCACACTCTTTGAGATAATTCAATATATGCTCCTCGCCTTTGCTAAGCGAAAATAATCCGTGTACATTCTGTAATTCTGTATATTGGCTAATCGCAATCAAAGAATTGATGACCCCACCCCCAGGTTTTACTTCCTTGGGTATTAATTCCAATGCACCCGGGATAGTTTCTTGGATATATCTCCATGATTCTTTCAGGGTCACCTTTGAACCCTTTGGTATGTGATAGCAACCATCTTGTAAGTCGACGTTTTCTCTAAACTCCATTCGTGTATAATATTCCTCCCCGTCGACGGCAACGGTGACAGGTGTCCCAGCTTTTACAACCAGATATCCCGATTTAATGGTTAGAGGACCCAGCTTATCGTTCGAAAAAATTAAATTGAAAGTTGAATCAATAGTAGGATACCCTGCAACAAGAGAGTGTCGGTTTTTTTCTCCCACACGAGACATTGCCTTTCCCCCAAGGAAAGGTAAATATCTAATAATTTAAGGAGATAGTTTTTTAAATGTATATTGTAATTTCATAAGGAACATACTTTCAGGTATAAAAATAAAAAATAAACCCCGAACCCGTTCGATTCTACTTCTTCAATTCTTCGTCGAATTCCTCTATGTGGTGTTTGAGTCTCACAAGCATGTCATTCGTTTTCTCGAGTGATTGCTGCATCATCTCCTTCTCTTTTTTGAGGTTCTTGATTTCGTCTTCAAGAGCTAGTTTTTCCGCTTCAAGCTTTGCCCTGTCCTCTTTGAGTGAGAAAACTTTTGACTGCAGCTCCTCTTCCTGTTTCTCCTTTCTTTTGAGTTCTTCGAGCAGTTTGTCCCTTGTTATTTTCAGATGCGAAACAACGTCCTTTAGCTGTATTTCCTCTCGTTTTAACTGTTCTATTTTTTGCTCAAGCTCTTTCTTTGCCTCTTTTATATCCAGCGCTTTCGTCACATCTTCTGTTAATGTTCCGAGAATACTTTCAAGCCCAGAATGTATTTCCTCTTTGGTCATTTTTTTCGACATAGACACCCCCCTTATAGTTTAGCTTTTGATATTTTATACCTTTCTATTAACCTTAAAATTTCGGACAGCTGGTTGTTTATTGCATCAACAGTGAGATGAGCAGGTTCTATTTCAACCCTCTCTTTTCTGATACCTTCCTTTTCTATCCAGCCGCCTTCCTCATAAGAGTATACATACCGCTTCCTCATATCGTCTGTCATTTTCTTGATTTTTTCTTCCATGAGCTCTATGAGCTCGACGAGTTTCCTGTTGTTATTGAACAGTTTTCTGACCTTTTCTTTGAGTTCGGAGTTTTCCTCTTTCAATTTTCTGACAAGCTCTCTGTCCTTTTTCAGAATTTCTACAGGGTCCTCTTCTCCCATATCGGTTTCTGGGTATTCCATAATTATCATTATAGGAAGCATAATTAAATACCAAGCCTGTTGACCTCTATAGCCTCTCTGTATGAGTCATAAATAATTAGTAATGTCATTATAATCCAGAACACTTCAAGCACAATTCTATGCAGGGGGAAACTGAGTGAAAAGAGCTGGTCAAAGTAAAGAAGAAGATATGCTGCATAAAAAACAAATTCCGCAAAGAGCAGACCGACACCCAAGCCCACTTTTTTACCGATATAAATATGACCAAGCCCCCAGAAGATGAGGTTTAATAAAGCAGCGATTTTAGGATTCTTTTCGTCTGTCATAATTATAATTTCTGTGAGGTTGTTTATAAATTTCACGCAATTTCAAAACAGAAGACCGATGATGGTAGCAATGACCACAATTACTGTCAATATCAACATATATGTGCTTAGCCTCTCGATTCGCCAAGAGCTTATAAGCTGTAGTGCGTTCGGACCCAAATTATAGTATTTCTTTCTTTTGCCGTTACTGATTTCCTCTTCTTCCAGCAAGAAGCCGTGTTCCACCAAAAATTTTCTGTCAGCTTCTGCTACAATGGCTCTGCGGACAATATCTTCTGATACCCGCCCATTTGGAAAGCCTCTGTATAAATCCATAAAAAGCTTTCTAATCACCTTTTCCATAATTTTATTTTTCCATAGTTTTTAATAATGCCGGTGGGGGGGATTGAACCCCCGGCCTCTGCGTTTCGCGAGCGCTTTATCATCTTTCATCAATGCTCATAAGTCATACCTATGAGCGCAGCGCTCTTACCACTGAGCTACACCGGCTTGGTTAGATAATAATTTGATGTTCAAGAGATTTTATATATTCTTTCAAACACGTACAAATATTTAATCCAATTCCAATAAATTAATATACATGGAGTTGGAGTTCTTTGGTGCTGATTTCCACAGGGGTTTTACCATTTTAAGTAGCGGTTCAGGCCCTGTATGGGTTTGTCCTCATTCAGGCCCATCAATAGAAACTGTCACCTCCAGGGATGACAACTCTGATACTGTTGCATCTCGTTGCTGGTTAAAGACGGGAGGAACACTTATAATTTCTGGTATATCACGTAAGATGACTTATGGTGTCGATTTTAACAGGAATATACCACCTAAAGATGTTGCTTTAAATCTCTTTGATGAATTCTTTACACATATTTTATCTTCTCGATTAGAAAGATACAGGAAGGAATATGCATGGTCTGCCAGAAATTCTACAGATTATAAAACGCGATCAAATATCTATAACGATTTCTGGAAAGCTGTTGAAAGGTCAGGAAATGTTGTTGTATTTGTCCACAGACAATTCACAAGAATGAAAAATTACCCGTCTCTTATGGATATAATTACATACCAAGGCGAGGGCGTTAATAAAAAGATAGTGGAAACAGTCGTTGGGAATATCAACAAAAAGTATGAAAGGTTTTTCAAAAAAATATGGAGTTACTACAAGGATTACATAATTATGGAAGAAAGAAGGATAATAGAGGTAATTAAAGAAAAATTTGGCGAGTTTGATATAAACAGACTCAAAAT
>JAGGYQ010000024.1 GCA_021162425.1 Candidatus Aenigmatarchaeota archaeon | reverse complement strand
TTTTTGTGCTTCTCATATGCTTTGTGACTTTGCGGTATATCGTATGTATCTATATCTTCATGCTCGATTTTGAATTCTTCCACCATAGAGTTTGGGTTCTTGTCTGGTCTCAAATGCTTGAAACAGCAGCTTTCAGGGGGTTTACCCGAGCCACACGGGCACCGCTTGGGTCCGCCTTTATTGATTTCTGGCAAGTCTGCTGTATACAAAACTGCAAAATAGACTTCATTAGAAATATTATTAGAAATATCGTGAGTCTCAGATAACCTATCATCAAAACCAAAGCTGTGGTCTATTCCATTACCATATTTTTCCAATATCATAGGAGGTTATTAATATCAATAACGTCTTTAAAAAGATTTCTATGCTGGAGAATATGTTACAATATGTTTTTGATGTGTTTTGCCTCTATTAGTTTTTCTTTTCCCGTCTTCATGTCTCTGAGTTTTATTTTCCCCGTCTTAAGTTCTTTTTTGCCGATAAAGACAACATACGGAATGCCCAGCGAATTTGCATAACTGAGATTTTTACTTATTCCCCTTGACATAAGGTCTATCTCTGTGTTTATCCCGAAGTTCCTGATTTTTTTGGTGATTTTTATCGCATCTTTTAACGTATCGCCGATGGGTATGACCAATGCAGTGGCTGTTGTTTTTTTCTGCTCTATCCTACCCTTTTCTTTTAATGCCTCATAAATTGGTTCCAGACCGAACGATATGCCCGTTGCTGGGTATTCACCTCTTCCTATGAACATACCTATCATCTTGTCATATCGCCCCCCTCCTGCAACAGAAGATGTGATTTTTGATTTTTTGAGGTATACCTCGAAAACAGGGCCTGTGTAATATTCGAGCCCTCTCGCAAGCGAAAAGTCTATCTTTAAATTTTTAATTTCAAAAAGTTCGCAATATTCTAACAATTCCTTCAGTTCTTTTACACCTTCCTTGCCTTCTCCGTCCTTTAGCATTTTTTCGACTTTTTTCAGGACTGTTTTGTTCGTTCCTTTTATGCTAAGGATTTCCATGGTTTTGTTTATCTCGTCTTTCCCAAATCCCTTTTCTTTTAGCTCTTTTTTCACTCCCTCGAGTCCGATCTTTTCAAGTTTGTCTACAGAAAGAATGACCTCCATTTTGTTTTTCTTTACTCCTGCGTAATCGAGGATGCCATTCATAAGTTTTCGGTTGTTTACGCGGATAACCACGTCAAGACCGAGCGTCTGGAATACCTCGTCTGTTACGGCAAGTATTTCTGCATCTGCAAGCATGGACTTCGAGCCGACGATATCGACATCGCATTGATAAAATTCGCGGTATCTCCCAAGTTTCACTGGACCATCACGCCATACCTGTTGTATTTGATACCGCTTGAAAGGCATGGGAAGATTCGGGTGCATGCCCACAACTTTTGACATCGGGACAGTCAAGTCATAACGCAGACCGAGGTCACGCCCGCCTTGGTCTTTCAAACGGAATATTTCCTTTACTATTTCTGCTCCGCCTGCAAATTTCGCTGAAAGCACATCATACCTCTCTATCGCAGGTGTCTCCAAAGGTGAAAAACCGTATTTTTCGAAGATTTTCCGAAGCGTGTCGGTTATCGCCTGTCTCGGTATTTTATCTTCTGGCAAAAAGTCCCTGACTCCTCGCGCATTCATGAGTTTGAACTCGCCCATTCGTCCACCTTACTTAATATTGAAAATTATTAATTAAATTAATGTCCAAGCCATGAATCACCCATGATAGTTTCAGCTTCTTTCAAAATTTTTACCGTGATGTCTTTGTATTCTCTTGCCAGATTGGTGACCTTTTCGCCGGCGAGTCCGTATTTTTTCAGGATATCTTCTAAAGTTTTTTCCAGATGCCGAGTTATAAATTCTATGGCTTTTTTCTCATAAAATGTTAAAGTCATTTGCTATCACCTCCTTTAACGGGCAAAAGTATCACAATGTTTTCAGAAAGTTTGGATATAACCAGAATTTCTGAATTCTTTTCTAAACCCAAATTTTTTCTTATTTCGTAAGGCAGGCAAACCCTGCCCTTGCGATCAATTTTTACTTTCTTTTTGAAAACTCTAAAGTTAGAACTAGATTTATCGGATATGAACTAAATCACCTATGAACATACCACCTTTTCATTTCTATTACCTGATGTGATATTGAGAAACACAGATATTTAAACGTTTGGTGGGAAATTGCATTCTTTACCTTTGTTTCTTAAATCCGAGAAATTACTTCGAGATTATCTTTCAATATTAAAAATGTTAATTAAATGAGATTCAAGACATGGCAACTAATTCAAAACAAAATCCCCATAGTCGTCTTTCAACTTTTCTACATCATATTCTGTAACAACATTTATCCATTCAATTCTTGGTATTTCATCTTCTTTTAGCGTGGAGATTACTATGTGCTTTATAAACATGTCGGTCTCTTTTGGGTCGGTTTCGAAAAGACTTTCTATATCGAAATCTATTTCTTTCATTATTTCCATAACCACCTTCTGAATCTTTTCAGAATACTTCCTTTTTACCGGCATGTACATCCCTTTTAATTTACATACGTGAATCAACAATATAAAACTTACTTAAACATCAAAGCTTTTCACCTCTAAAGATGGAAGATGGACAACAAACGCTTTTCTGAATTCAGGAAGGGCGGCATTCACAAACAGCGTTCCTTTGTGCTTTATATATCCAGCGGATTCATGTATATGACCGAAGACATGGATTAGTGGCTTTATCTCATTCACAATGGCGCGAAGGTCTATAAGCCCGGCAGATGCCCCGAAATATGTAAGGTCAAGTATGTCATATGGTGGCTCGTGTGTAATGAGTATTATCTTACGGTTATCCAGATTTTTGGCAAGTCTGATAATGTGGGAATAATAACCAAACTCCACCCCTATGAAGTAATAACCTTTGTATTCCATCACGTCATCCTTCAGCAGATGGACGTTCTTATTCTTGATTGTTATTTCTCCATCCCAGTTCCCCCGAACAACAAATGTCTGGAACTTTGTTCTGTTCAGGACTTTCTCGGCAAAGCTGCGCGAAACAAAGTCTCCTGCATTTATAACAGCATCTACCTTTTCTGCTTCTGCTAAATCTTCAATGTTTTTGGCGAGCCTTTCGTCGGCGTGATAGTCGGAAACGCATAGAATTTTCATAAATTCGTTTTTGAATTCTGAAATATTTAAAATTATTTACCAATCAAATCCACAGAAACTGCATATAAAACCTTCGAGAAATTGATAAGTTCGTTTATTGATACCCATTCGTTCGATATGTGCGCAATGTTTGAGCCGGCTGAAAATCCAACCGCTGTGATGCCGCTTAAACTCAAGGGTTTGACTATTGTTGTTCCTGACATGCCCTTAACTCTCGGCTCGAAACCCAGAATTCTCTTTGTGTTTCTCTTTATTGCTTTTATCAATACATTATTTCTGTCGATTTCAACGGGTGGCTGGTCGTCTATAACCTCAAGTTTAAATTTCATTTTTTTGTTTACCCTCTTTGCTTTCTTCAGAAGTTTTTGCATATCCTTCAATATATCTTTTGATTTTTGTCCCGGCAGGTATCTTATGTCTAGCATAACCTCACATTCTGCGGGAACGATGTTAGGCGCGTTGCCACCAGAGATTACACCGAGATTTATTGTCGGATCGCTAAAAATAACATTTTTTCTGTATTTCATTTTGTATTTCCTGAGAAGGTTGAGAAACTCTGTCATATTCCATATTGCATTCACTCCTTTCTCTGGTCTCGAGCCGTGTGCCTGTTTGCCGAGCGATTTAACCTTTATGAATAACAACCCCTTTTCTCCTATGTCAATAAATTTCATATTGTGTGGTATATCAGGGACTATTGCGTAATCAGCATGTATTTTTTTCTCTTTCAAAAGATAATACATCCCGTATTTACTGCCTCTTTCTTCATCAGCAACACATGCAAGAATAACCTGTCCTTTGAGATTTTTTTCAATTTTTTTCAGAAATTTGCCTGCTATAAGCGAAGAAGCAAGTGGTCCTTTGTCATCAACTGCTCCCCTGCCGTAAATTCGGTCACCCTTCACAACAGCCTTGAAAGGGTTTGTTTTCCATCCTTTGCCGGGAGGGACAACATCCATGTGGCAGGCAATAAGAAGTCTCGGTTTACCACAACCTATGTATCCTATAATATTTGTTCTGCCTTTCTCCTTTTCAAATATTTTATATTTGATTCTGTATTTTTCAAAAAATTTCTTTACAACCTCGGCTGCTCGCCATTCATTTCCAGGAGGATTTGTTGTGTCTTTGGAGATAAGATTCCCGAGTAATTTTACCAGCTCTTTTCTGGTTTTTTCAGAGCTCATGTCGCCCGGCATGTCCATATTTTTTAATTAGCAAACCGAATATTAATTCATGATTGATATAAAGACATTCGATGTTGCCACAGAAGGCAGGACTGACATAATAAACATAACCAGAATAATCGACGAAATGGTTAAATCATCAAAGATAAAATCAGGTCTGGTTAATGTTTTTGTTGCTGGTTCGACTGCAGGAGTGACAACAATAGAATATGAACCCAATCTCATAAAAGATGTGAAAAATGTCTTGGAAAGAATTGCACCTGAAAACGCTGACTACGAGCATCACAAAACATGGGGCGATGATAATGGTTCGAGTCATGTGCGCTCCACGCTGATAAAGCCTAGTATGGTTATCCCATTCAAGGACAAAAATCTGCTTTTAGGGACATGGCAGCAGGTTGTCCTGATAGATTTTGATACAAAACCAAGGAAAAGGGAGATAGTGCTTACGATAATTGGTGAGTAGATGTTTGCATTTAACCTTTTATTTATACAGACTTATTCCAAAGAACTTCTCTATTTTTTTCATCGTGTTTTCATCTGCCCGAAAGCCATGCTCTATCCTTTTCAGTAGCGATGTGGATATGCCTATGTTTTTAGCTGCTTCTTCTTGTTTTAAATTTTGCTTCTCCCTTGCATGTTTTATAACTAAATTGAAGTTGTCGATCAACCCTCTATTCTCTGTTGGGATTTCATTTCTCACAGGTTTTCTCCTTATAATTACCTTCATTGCCTCTGGTTCGTCAATAATCTTTCCCAATGACGAACACTTTTTGCACACATTAAGCACGACGCCATCAACATCAACTTTCACAAGTTTAGAGAAATCTCTCCCGCAAATTTCGCATTCAGGCATTGTATCACCTCAGAATTTGAGATACCACCTAGTATTTTATACCAATTTTTACGTTCGATATGTCCCAACTTCCTGTCCCCGAAAATCTTAATGTGTTGAGCCCTTCGAAAACATCATCTAAACCGAATCCTACGCTGTTTTCACCTTCCCTGAGGGTCTGCACATTTAATTCTCTGTTATTTATCTCTATGCTCAAAACACCCTGCTTGTATATCTCGTTAACTGTGAATGTTATTTCACCCTTTCCCTTCCCGAGAAGGGCAATGTCATCCGATGTTATATTCACTTCCTTTTCTTTCACTATTTTGCCTGTTGAGAGCCTGACCTCGAACTGAACGTCATCAATGTATATCGGTTTGTCTGATTTGAACGTCAGTATATTGTCGCCAATCTTAATCTTATCGCCTATATCAGAATAATCGAATTCAAGATTGATGAGATGTTCGGGGTTCACCTTTCTGTAAATTTCGTAACCATTGAGCTTCACAACGAGCTCTGCCCCGTCACCTTTTGTAGTGTAAAACCTTAAAATACCCTTGCTCCATGACTCAATGTCTGACGGGTATATTTTAAACGACATGAATTTTTCAGGTCCGTATTCACCAGAGACTTTGAAATTTTTGAGTTCGTAGTATGTTGAAGCCCAGAAATACATACCAGGGGTTGAAGCTGAAACTTCGAGGATATTTGAAGTTTTGACACTTTCAGGCTTAATTTGTATATCGTAATGGTTCAAATTGGCTACTCTGTTGAATATGATTTTATCATTCCATTTGATGATTAAATTTCCGTACAGATTTGATTCACCCACATCGAAACTTATCTTAACATCCTTTATGTTTTTGAGAAGCGCGTCGTTCACATTTATCTTAAATGATTTCATATCCTCGTTAAGATAACCTCTTGAAACCTTCAATAAGGGCATTTCTTTTATGGTGTCGCTCTGTGTTTGACCGAGTGTGAAAGAGCCCATATCTGATAGGCGAGAAACCTCGGTGTCAGACAACCCGACTCTACCAAGGTCGAATGAAGCTATCTCTCTGTATTTACTCCCTGCTCCAGGGCTGCTTGGAGAATTACCCTCTGACAAGTCAGCCAAAGGCCCACCAAAAACAATTAAAACGCCTATGATAACTATCGCTATAACAAGTAAAACGATGAATTCGTCCATAATTTATTATTGAATCATACGTTTAAATCTATTTATAGGTAATTAAACGTGATGAGATGAGAATACTTAAAAAAGATATGAAAAACATGGAAATAACGCTCCTTGTTGAGTCGTTGGACGATATATGGCATTTAGAAAACATAATAGACACAGGGGATATTATCAAGGCGAAGACTATGCGGAAGGTTTCACTTAAAAAGGCTGGCGAATACGAGTATGGTGAGAAAAGACCGATGATTCTGACAATAAAAGCCGAAAAGGTTGAATTTCAGAAAGATTCTGGTATTCTCCGAATAACAGGTCCCATAATAGAAGGACCAGAGGATGTCCCCAAACAAAGTTATCACACAATTCAGATAAATGTGAATACAACAGTAAGCATTATAAAAGAATGGAAAAAATACCATCTCGACAGGCTTGAAAAGGCAAAGATAAAGAAGCCATCGCTCTTTATCTGCATTCTCGACAGGGAGAAATGCGAGTTCTTTGTTTTGAAAGAATCTGGGCTCGAAAGAATAGGGTCAATTGAGAACTATGACAAGGAAAATATGGACTCATACCGCGAACAAATATATAGATTTTTGAAAAAACAAACAGAATTCGACAAAATGGTTATAGCTGGTCCCGGGTTTGAAAGGGAGAACCTCTTTAAATACATATCAGAAAAGGACAGAGGGCTTTCGAATAAAGTCATACTCGAGCATTCGTCATCACCCGGTTTAACAGGTGCTAACGAAGTGATAAAGAAATCTGCCAATCGCATACTTCGTGATACAAGAATTGCAAAAGAAAGCGGGCATGTTCAAGAAATAATGAAAAGAATTAAAACAGATGGTTTGGTTGTTTACGGTCCAAGAGAAACAGAAAAAGCCGTGAAAATCGGCGCGGTGGAAACCCTTTTCATTTCACAAAAGAAGGTAAAAGAGTTCGAAAAATTAATGGAGTTGCAGGAGAAAATGGGTGGAAATGTCATTATTATAGGGGATGACCATGAAACGGGCGAGCAATTTTTGCATATTGGCGGAATAGCTGGATTTTTAAGGTTCAGAATCGAGTAAGCTTTTCTTCACAAAAATGAGATATATCATGCCTGAAAGAACAACGAGCATGACCACAGAGTAATCGCTCAAACCCGGAAATTCAGCAGGCATGGTTATCATTATGGTTGCGTTGTCATTATCAATTGTATATTCATCAATGCTTGATGTGCAAGAAAGGAGAATTTCGAAGTTATCAATTCTCGGATAAACCCTGATATATACTGTTTTTTCTTCTTGTGGATTGAGACCGATTGAAATGGCGCTTGACCCGTTTTCAACAAACTTTGCGAATGGGGTCACCTCCAAATTTACGCTATCGAATTTGTTCTGTATGTTTCTGATTTCTATAGGTATGAGTTCTGTTGAGCCGAATACGAGCTGTAACATTTTCGGGTAGCCCTTTACAGCGAAGTTGCATAGCGGATGATAATATACTGTATAGTAGAAATAGTTGTTAGGTGAGCTTGGCGGTATGAATTCTTTTATGCTGGTGTCGCTTGCGTTTTCGGCAAAGATATAATAATCAACCTCCACTTTTTCTTCTGCTGGCTCCACCAATATCTTTATTGAAACATTGCATGTTTTTGTGTTTCTGCATTCCTTGTATAGCCAATTAGATGGATATTCACCAATCGTATGGTTCGAATAATATATCCGTATGTTGAGATTATCCTGAACATCTTCTTTGGCTTGGACGCTTATTATAACTGTTCGGTTTGTTGCAACTTTTCCGCCGTTTCTTATGTTTGCGCCTGTCTTGTTGTCAGTAACGGTGAATGTTACAAGCTTTGGTATGTATATCGTAAGGTTTGTGTCCCATTGTGTTTTTTCTTCAATGTTATTGGCATTATCCAACGCGATTGATTTGAAGTGGAAGGTATACCCGTCCAAGTCTTCTATACCTGTTTCTGTTTGCGCATCGAATTCGTATGTTGTGATGTTCACGCAGCCGAAAGTTGCATACTGCTCATTCGAGCATAAGCCAGTTGAATCGCAGTACATGTAGACTAAACGACAACATTTTATACCACTTTCTTGGTCTGAACCTGTCCATGAGATATTGAAAACAGTATCCATCATATAGCTATCGGGAATAGGCTCTGTTATTTGCGAGTGTGGCTTTATATAATCTATGCCTATGTCATCAATTGTTTTGTTTTTTTCATTTCCGATGGTGTCATTTGCAAAAACTTTTATGGTGTAGTTTCCTGATGTAACAGAGTAAATGTCAAAGATGGCTGTGTATTCATCATTGCCCGCGAAATTCATCTCAATCCATTCACCTACGTTTGTCGAATTCTCCCACCTGTAAAAGACTTGAGACACACCCTGATTGTCTTTCACTTCTGCTCGAATCTCAAAGTCCGAGTTGTACCAGCTGGGTTCAGGCAGGAGAATTGTTACGTTCGGTGGTTCCCTGTCTATAAGTATGTTTTGAACGGATGCGTTGCCCTCGTTTCCAACAGAATCGTTTGCATTAACTCTTATTACATACAAGCCATCGGAGACAGAATTTACATCAAAGTCAGCTATGTAATACCCTCCTTGATTTGTCATCTCAATCCATTCACCTACGTTTGTCGAATTCTCCCACCTGTAAAAGACTTGAGACACGCCTGACCATTGGTCTGTGACAGTTGCATTAACTATGAAGTTGCCGTTGTACTTGTCTCCGTTTTTTGGGTTGTTGATAACGATAATAGGAGGTGTTTTATCGACCATGAATGTGTAAAATGTGGTGTTTATTTTAATTTGCCACCCACCGTTTGCTTCGAAATCCGACCACAGACCGCAGTAGGTTATGTTCCATATACCCTCTGGGTCGTTCTCTTTTATGGTGTATGCGAAGTCTATATTTCCTGAGCCCCAGTTGTCAAAATATATAATGTTGCCGTTTGCTTTCACGACTTCGCACTCTGTGAGAATTGAAAAAGTGGATGGTGAGGATGACACCCCGTTTATCTTTATGTGAATTACACTCCCTGTTCCGTATACTCCTGCAGGTGGCTGATAGGATGTCCAGTCAGCCGTGATTTGTGTGGAGGTCCCGCCAACCGAACAGTAGCCGTTTGTTATGCTGTTGCTGCAGACGTTTGATTCACCGCACTTTGTTGCATTTGTTCGTCCGCAGTTCTGGTTGAGCCAGATTCTTTCCTGTCCCGGCCCTATTTCTGGGGCAGAACAGTTCAGCATGCAGCCGCCATTTACGTAGCATTCTGCACCCGGACCGCTGCATATCCCTTCTGTGTAAAGACATGGCTCTCCACACTGCCTGTCCTGGCAGGCATTGGTTTCGAGGTGGAAAACTCCGCTTTGGTTTACGGATTCCTGATTTCCTGCTGCATCAATCGAATAAAAACATACTCTTTTGTCACATGCCTGACCAAACGGACATGTGACGAGCCCTGATGTCCCGTCAATATAACCCGATGTCCCGCATGTTTCGCCATTATTTATAATTTTGTAATAGGTTTTGTCACAGCCTGACCCACCGCTGTCTTGGCATGTGAGTGTGAACGAAGTTTCGTTTTGTCCTGTAAAATCCCCGCCATCTGGATTTATTGTTGTTTCAGGCGAGGTTGCATCTATCATAAGCTGGGATGAGACAGTCACGTCATGATTCCCTGCATTATCTTCAACCCACAGGCACAGCCAATCGTTGTGGTTTGTGTTTATTGTTATCATTGAACTGGTTGTTGAAGATGTGTAGCTTGATTTGCTTGTCGAGCATTGGCCATCCGGGTCAAAATAATACCACTTCGTTGTGTTACATCCGGAGCCCCCGCTGTCTGTGCATGTCAGTGTTATATCGTCGGAAGTTACCCAAGATGTGGACTCTCCTGTTATGTCGGCTGTTGGCGGTGTTTTGTCAACTTTGAACTCGACGGGGTCCGAGAAACCAGTGTTCCCGGCGTTGTCTTTTGCCGAAGCGCATACCCATACGTGGCTGGAAATGGCCTGCGGGCTTGTCAAGTCATAATCTGCGTAGTTGCTCGGACATGAGCCGGGGTTGGATATGTAAATCTTCAGCCTGTAACTCGTTGAGTCGCATCCGCTCCCATCGTCTGAGCAGGAAACGCTTGCGGTTGCGTCTGTGTTCTGCCAGTCGCTCGGAGCGCCAAGAACAGAGACTGTTGGGGCGGTTATGTCAATGCAGTCGTTATTTACGCAGCTGTATCCTGAGGCGCACTGGCTGTCTGTCGAGCAGTCATACCATATCCCAGATGAGCAGTAATCATTGTCTCCATCCCCGTCCACATCAACGCCTGCTGTCCCGCTTGCATAGCACGTATCAGAATGAACACACTTGTTATTCGCATTGCAGCATGCATTGCTCGGTGATGGGGAACCGTCTACAGTTGCCGAATAATCAGATGTTATTTCATATTCGTTTGCATCATCGCCGCAACATGTGGTAGACGATACTTCACCGCCCAAATTCCATCTGTTCGGGAGGCAGAGTTCGCATCTGGTTTGCGACGAGTCTACATCGTAGTCAGTGTAAACATTGCATGTTGATGACGTTCCTGAACATCCTGTGTAATCACGGGCTTTGCAACTGTTTGTCCCAGAACCGCACGTTCCGATGCAGATGCTCGGCTTTGTGGTGCAGTCCTCGACCAAACTTCCAGTTGCGTATGCGCACGTCCCTGTGTTTTGCTGGACGTAATAATCCTTATACGAGTAAATTCTGTTGTTGACGCACGTATTCGAGCAGATGTCAGAACTGTCACAGTCCTGTGTTTGGGTGACTGTGTATGTGCAGCTGCCTCCAGAGCATGTGTAATCTCTGTATTCAGAGGACGGGTCGTCTCCGCAGCCTCCTGTGTTTCCCCCTCCATACCACCCATCCTGTTGGTTGCAATCCTCTGACTGCTCAACATTGTATTGACATGTGCAGGCGTTCGCGCTTGAGCAGTCTGTATCGCAGTAGTAGTTTCTGTATTCTCTCGTATCGCCGTTGCAGTACCATCCGTCTGCAGGGCAGTCAGCATCGCCCACACACGATGCCCCGCAGGATTTGGAACAATACCCATTATCCCATAAACCACATCTTAAACAATCACCTCCACCCCACTCCAAACATTTTCCCTCATACCAGCACGCTCTAACACAGTCGCCTGGACATACGTCTGCTGATTCCGATAATATAACAAGGGAAGATGCAAAAACTAACGCTGTGACGAGAGACACAACGAGCTGATACGCTTTCATACCCATCATTAAAATATTGGTGGCGGTTTATTAAATTGGTTGTTGCTGCGGCGTGTATAGTCAAGACCGCAACTCTCCGCAAACTCATTTCTCCACTTCCATTATAAAAGGTGTCTGATCTTATTTATACCTAGAATTAAATCAAATTTCTTTTTCAATAACTTGTCCGCTTCTTTCATTATTTCATAATATTCGGAAAAACTTATAAGCTTCGAGATATCATTGAGGTGTATTAGTTTTGCAGAAGAAAAGAATCTATCGAGGAGAAGCATCTTTATATCGATTTCATTTTTTATTATTAAGAATCCTTTATAAATTCTAATTTCATACCCTTCTTTCAATGGAAATGTGAATGAAAGCGCCAAAGGTAGTTCAATAAGTTCTTCTTGGTATACTTTCATCCCTATCTCTTCTTCTGTTTCTCTCACAACAGCATCTTTAAAGCTTTCACCAATTTCCACGCCACCTTTTATAAACTCAATTCCACGTCCATCAGCTCTTTCAAGCATGAGATACCTACCAATTCTATCTCTAATTAGAACAAAAACGCCCGGTCTCATTCTTAGGTGTTGATAGGGATGATTCAAATATAACTTCTTTATTTTCGAAAAAATATTATACAGATCTTCTAAATTATTGACGTTCAATTCAAAAAATAATTCTTCAAACTTGTTTTTTGTTTGAAAAAGATTGGGATTATAATATCCTTTTATGAAGAAAAGAAACTCGGAGGTTACAAGATAAAGCCAACGACTTAATTTTTTAAACCAATAAAATTCTTCGTAA
>JAGGYQ010000063.1 GCA_021162425.1 Candidatus Aenigmatarchaeota archaeon | reverse complement strand
GGACATTCACAGAGTAACTGCTTCCTGTTGCCGGCGCGAAATTTCGTATTAGAACTGACGTATCCTTAGTTTCACCCGGACTTATTGTGAATTCCGTTGAATTTGTTCCTGTGTGTCCACTTACAGTTGCTGATAGTTGATGAATTGTAACACTTGTTGGTATCTTATTGTTTGCTAGTTTTAACCTGAATGTGCTGTTCTCTCCATCTGTTGTTAAATCCCAGTCAGAAGGTGCGCCTAGCTGTGTGAAACCTGTCGCAGTTCTCCCTGTGAATGTCGCTGGATTGAAAACACCTAACGCGTATAACGCTGCTGCCACTATTATGACGATCAAAATCGCCCAACCATATGTCATCAAATATTCCATTGCAGATTGTCCCTTTTTCATGATTGATCAATTTATAATTTGTCCCAACTTGTATATATATATTCAAAGGCGACTTTTCAACGTGGCAAAACAAAAAACTACATTTTCTTCCCCATCTACAAAAAGAAGTTTACGGGATTGGATGGCGGAAACCCGGGTCTATTTCGTAACTTTCACTTCTTTTTCTTGGTTCCCTTCTTCACTTCTTCCTTTTCCATTTCTTCAAATTCCTTTGCAATCTTCAGCTCGTCAATCTCCAGCCATACCACGAAAAGCCCTAGCAATATCAAGAAAATCGGTATCGTTCCTGTAAGCACTATTATGAAATTCCCAAGCCAATCAATACCGAGCGTTCCTTTCATCCCTGATATTGGATATACTGAATCAACGAAAAGACCCAATCCTACCAAGACCAATATCAAGCCGATTATTATCTTAACCGCTGCGTGCATTTTTTTCACCCCAAAACTTTATATACTATTTTTGAACTTATAAGTTTTTATATCTTATTTAAAAATATTTAGAATTTGAGGTAAAACATGATAGGAAAATTTTTAAGACAGATATGGAAAAAACCCAAAGAAAATATGGGTGAACGATGGAAGAGTATGCTTATCCAATACCGAAAGGAAGAGTCAGTTGTTCGTGTGAAAAGGCCAACAAGACTTGACCGCGCACATGCTTTAGGCTACAAAGCAAAACAAGGGTATGCTGTTGTTCGCGTACGTGTTGCAAAGGGTAAGAGAAAACGCCCGAAGTTCAAAGGTGGTCGTGTTCCAAAAAAAATGGGCAGGTTCTTTTCTGCAGGCAAATCAAACCAGCTAATCGCAGAAGAGCGGGCAGCAAGGAAATTCCCGAATCTCGAAGTTCTGAATTCGTACCACGTTGCGGAAGATGGTCAGCACGAGTGGTTCGAAGTTATAATGGTCGATCCACACAATCCGAATGTGAAAAATGATAAGGAAAGGAATTGGATAAGCGAACCTCAGCATAAAGGGAGGGCTTTTCGTGGTCTCACATCTTCTGGAAAACGCATGCGAGGGCTGAGAAAGTGATTTATTTACAAATAAGTGATTTAAAAATTTACAAAACAATATTCTAATGCAAATTGACGATTTTTTGAGGAAGACATATCGCGACGCAAATTATTTCTTGAAAAACAATTTTCCTGAGTTTATGGTTGAAGAAGAACCAAAAATGGAAATAATCTACAGAAACCATTCTGCTAAGGGCTACCTTGCAGGAAACGATGGAAGCAGAGTTAAAATATACATACCCAAGAAATGGCAGGGAATGGAAGTCACAGGAAACGAGTATATAATAAACGAAGGATTCAACAAGAAACTTCCAATTTACCCTTCTATTTTCGTATCCTTTATTCATGAAATAGTCGAGGTTTTGACAAACTCACACGAGAAAGCCATAGAATACGAAAAAGAGGCGCTGAAGATTTTGATTAGACAAAGAAATTCATATAATACTTATTTCAAGGAAAGGCTGGAAATGAGGACTAATTGCCTAACTTTGTAGTGCAAATTAAATAAACAAACCCAAATAATAAATAGGTGCTGAAATGAGAATAGTATTCGATATTGGCGGCTCAATAATCTGTCCGGACAGTCTCCCAGACGTAAACTTCATCAGACGATTCTCCAGATTTGTTACAAATCTCCGTAAAAAAGGGCATAAAATTATCGTAGTAACGGGCGGTGGCAAGTTCGCAAAAAACTACATACATGCGGCAAGAAAATTCACGCATGACGAATCGTTTCTTGATGTTATTGGGATTCAAGGAACGAGAATGAATGCATTACTTATGATAGCTGCGCTTGGCGACAATGCATACAAAAAAGTCGTGAAAAATCTTGACGACCTTCAGCACGGCATATCCACAGGCAAAATTGTCGTTATGGGTGGGACAGTTCCAGGACAAACAACAGATGCCGTTTCTGTTGCAGCAGCCGAATATTTCGAGGCGGATATGATAGTAATAGCTACAGATGTTGATGGTGTTTATGATAGAGACCCAAAAAAATTCAAAAAAGCCAAGTTGATAAAACATATGAAACCTGAAGAAATCTATAGGATTGTCGGAAAAAAGAAATATGAGGCAGGTTCGTTCACTATACTTGATCCAGTCGCTGCAAAACTTCTCGTTAAGAATAGAATAAAAACAATCATACTTAACGGTAGAAAGATAAACAATATGAAAAACGCAATCGAAGGTAAAAAATTCAAAGGAACAGTTATAGGTGATTGAATGTATGTGGTTGTTTTGGTTACATGTTCTGATGAAAAGGAAGCGAAAAAACTGAGCGATATCGTGTTGAATGAAAGATTGGCTGCGTGCGTGAACCTGATACACGGCGTGAAATCTTATTTCTGGTGGGGGAGCAAAACGCATGACGCAGAAGAGGTTTTGATGTTTATAAAAACAAAAGAAGAGTTACTCAGAGAGCTCATAAAGAAGATAAAAGAAAATCATTCCTATGAAACACCGGAAATCATAGCTTTGCCAATAATAGGCGGTTCTAAAGAATATACTAGGTGGATTGATGAAGAAACAAAATGAATTTAATGATTTTCTGGCTCTCGCCATTAAAACAACCGAGACCGCGGGCAACATTGTAATGTCAGATTTTGAAAATGCTTCGGGTTTCACGGTTAAGCCCGACGGGACACTCGTTACCGAAACAGACATAAAATTAGACAAACTCATAAAGAAAAGTATTTTAAACGCTTACCCTGAACACAACATATTCTCCGAGGAATCCGAAAAAGTCAACAACAACTCCGAATATACATGGTTTATCGACCCACTCGATGGGACACATAATTTCATTTACGGTTTGCCACTTTTCGCTGTTTCAATCGCCTTGTCTTTCAGAGACAAAATGATAGTAGGTGTTGTCCATATACCTGTTATAAAAAGGACATACTACGCTTGTAGAGGATATGGTGCATTTGTCAACGGAAAAAGGATAAGTGTGTCTACAAGAAGCGAACAAACAATTATTTCGCACGATGCAAGTTTAAGCAAAGATACAGGCCAAAAGCTTCGGATAATAAGGGACATGGTGAAGAAAGCGATAAAGCGTCTGAGAATACTTGGGTCTGCGTGTGTTTCTTTATCGTTTGTTGCATCTGGTGTCTTCGACGCATACGTATCGCAAGACATAAAACCATATGACATAGCTGCGGGATGCCTGATTGTTGAGGAGGCGGGTGGAAAGGTAACAGATTTCAAAGGCGGCCCATGGACTCCCTATACGGAAAAAATAATCGCAAGCAATGGTTTAATTCATGATAAAATACTCGGCATTCTTTCGGCATAGTGAACAACTCGGCATATCCACAAATTCTATTAAAACATCCGTTAAATATAATTTAGTGATGTTATGTATGTGCTCGAAGAAGTCAAAAAAGCACTGAAAGAAAAAATATCAGAAATTGTGAACGCAAAAGAAAGCGAAATATCATTCGAAATCCCACCAAAAGAAGAATTCGGCGACATATCGTTCCCCTGCTTTATGATTTCCAAAAAACTGAAAAAACCACCAAATGAAGTTGCTGCGCGCATTGCTGAAAAATTTGGCAGTTACGAATATGTTAAAAAAGTAGATGTTGCTGGGGGTTATGTGAATTTCATTCTCGATTGGCCAAAACTGTCATCAAAGATTTTAGAAGAGATAACAAGAGCAGGTAAAAATTACGGCAGAGGCAAGAAAAAGAACAAGAAAGTCATGATAGAATTCTGCCAAGCAAATACGCATAAGGCATTTCACATGGGACATGTGCGAAATATCTGCATAGGCGAATCACTTTCGAGGATATTCGAGTTTGCAGGCTACGATGTTATACGCGTTAACTATCAGGGCGACATAGGACCACATGTCGCGAAATGTATATGGGGCTTCCTAAAGCTTTATAATGGAAAGCCACCTGAAGATGTTGACAAAGGGAAGTGGCTGGGCGATGTCTATGCCAAGGCAAACAAAGCAGCAAGAGAAAACCCAGATATTCAGAAAGAAATAAGTGAGATAAATCAGAAAATATACGCAAAAGATAAGGAGATTTACAAGGTATGGGAGACAACGAGGGGATGGTGTCTGAAATATTTCGATAAAATATACAAAGACTTTGGAATAAAATTCGACCGGCTTTACTTCGAAAGTGAGGTTGAAAAAATAGGGACGGAAGTGGCAAAAAGCTTGTTGAAAAAAGGAATAGCAAGGCTTAGTGAAGGCACAATACTCGTTGACCTTGAAAAATATGGTTTGGGTGTGTTTCTTCTTGTTAAATCTGATGGGACACCACTTTACTCAGCCAAAGACCTTGGTTTGTCCACGCTCAAATCGAAAGAATATGGTAATATAGATATTTCAATACATGTTGTTGGAAGTGAGCAGAGGCTTTATTTTCAACAGCTTTTCAAGACATTCGAGCTAATGGGTTCACCGCTTGCGAAAAAAAGTTATCATCTCGCATACGAACTCGTTAATCTACCAACTGGTAAGATGTCCTCAAGGGAGGGGAATGTCATACTCTATGAGGATGTTGAAAAAGAACTTGAGAAACATGCGCTCGAAGAGACGAAAAAAAGGAACCCTAAAATGCCAGAAGAGAAACTGGATGAGATATCAAGGAAAATTGCAATCTCTGCTTTGATGTATGACATGGTAAAGGTGTCGCCAAATAAAAGTATAATATTCGATTTGAAAAAGGCGCTTGAGTTGGAGGGGAACGCCGCTCCTTATCTGCAATACACATATGTGCGTGCGAAGTCCATCCTAGAAAAGGCAGGGAAAGCTGAAAAGACATCGGGATACGCGTATGACAATGTGCATGAGTACAGGTTGATTAGAAGTATTGCAAGATTTCCGGAAATTGTTGAGAGAGCAGCAAATGACATGAGACCGCATTATATAGCGAATTTTGCATTTGAAATTTCGGACAGATTTAATGAGTTTTACCAATTCGTTAATGTTATTAAATCAGGCGAGGCTGAGAAATGGGCGAGGCTCAATCTTGTCAAATCGTTTATGATTGTTTTGAAAAACTCGCTGGACATCCTTGGTATATACATACCTGAAAGAATGTAATATTTTAATTAACAGTTACAAAAATCTATTATGAAATACATACTTGTCGTAATGTTAATGATTCTTGTTATGATATCAGGATGTATAACAATAGAGGATGAATCCAACCATAATTGCATACCGCCGGAGAAATTCATAGATGGGGTGTGTTGTTTTGACGAGAACAACAACAGTATATGCGACATAAACGAACGGACATGCCCTGAAACATGCGATGATAACAATACATGCACAAAAGATTATTGTTCTCCTGCCACAAACTATGAATGCAGACATGACGAAATAAAGCCGTGTTGCGGCAACAATCTATGCGAGGAGAACGAAGAACTTTCAAACACGTGTCCAGAAGATTGTACAATTATCAAGATGACAGATTTTATCCATAGCTTTACTGGGCCTGACTACATGGACGGCGACACATTTGTCTTTATTCACACAGGAAGTAATGAAACAGACAAAAGACCAGAATTTTATTTGAACATAAGCGCTGACAAATTCAAAATAAAGAACATACGCTATACTTACAACTGCACGGACTCGGCAACAGGTCATAAAATAGACAGCATAGATGCAACCTTGGTCGAGGTTGCTCCGGGCTATCCTGCATTCGGACACGAAAATAAATATGACGGTGAAGATTACACGATTTATACGTCTTTCTTTTCAAAGGAGCTGTTGAACAGTATAAGTGTCGGCGAGCTTGAGGAAGGAAAGACAGTCCAGTTTAAAGTCAGATTCTTCAAAAAGGATTACAGAAAAAGAAGCAAATTGACATGTGATTTTGATTTTTACTTTTTAAGTCCCCTAAAACACGTGAGAAAACAGTTGAAAATATCATTCATCTAACGGGAAATTATCTGATGATGGTAATATTTTATCTGCTCCAAAATAGCCGTGCTCGAGCAGATATTTTATTGCTCTTACCTCGTCTTTGCTTGCTTCGCGAGCGCGTGAATTGCCGTTTCTTTTCATAAGCTTGAGATATTGCGACAGTTCATCGAACATTTCTAGCCTTTTGTTTTTGGGCAAGGGAACAACAATGGACTCTTTTTTCATATCTATTATATACGGGAGGTCAGTCCTGTCCAGCCGTTCGCATACCTTGTCTCCCAGTCTGCATACGAAATAAAATCTATATTTTTCCACTTGCCGAATATATTTTTCCAGATAGTTTGGTCTTAAGAGATTTACTTTTATCATAGATATGAGAAAAACTAGGCAATGCCTCGTGTGCTTTATTATTTGTCCGAATCCATATTTATATTTGTCGTCGCGGTAGGTGGGAGTCATGTATGAACGGGTAGCAGAACAAATCGTAACACATCATCTCCATATAAGAAAAAATGAAAGATTTTTCATTATAACAGACTCTATAAACACGTTGGCAGGGCGAGTTGCTCGGGTGTGTTATGATATGGCGAGGAGTATGGGAATTGCATCAGAGATTGTGGTGCAGAGGAAAATATCGTTCGGCACGCCTGATAAAAAGGTTGTTGCTATGGCAAAGAGATTAAGGAAAAACGACTGCATCCTGATATCGCTTGACGGGAAGATAGGGAACTTCTATGGTGTTTTGGGCAGAAGTTTTCGGGCGTTCCTGCGGGCAAAGGGCACGAGATTTGTGAATATGTCAGGGCTTGAAAATATGAAAACAGGCAAAATCTTAAGCGATAGGCTCTGCAATAAAAATTTAGAGGAAGTTGAGAAAACAGGAAAGATGCTTAAGACAATCATGGATAATGGAAAAGAGCTTAAGATTTTCGGTGCCTCTGGAACAGTTTTAACATCATCTATAGAGAGAAGAAGGTCATGGCTGAATACAGGAGAATATCATAGACCAGGGACTGGCGGGAAAATACCTGCTGGTAACGTCAATGTGTTTCCTGTTGAAAATAGCATAAACGGTGAGGTGGTTTTAGATGTTAGTGTCAAGGTTGAAGCCGAAACCATACCGTTGAAAGATTTTGTAACATTTAGGGTAGAAAATGGAGAGATAGTTGAGATTTCTGGTAACAATGAAATTGTCGAGAGGATGTATAACGATCTCAACAACTTCTCATTTATAAATGCCAGAAGCGGGATGAATCCAAGGTGCATATTCAGGATTTCGGAGATAGGATTTGGTTTGCTTGATGGGTATCCGATTGGAATGACGATATTTGACAGTGTGTTGATGAATATTTGTCATGTGTCGAACGGCAACAATTTTGGTAAGGGAGGAAGGAACAGATGCAGAGGTCAAAGAGACCATCTTTTCTGGTTAAAGGCGTTCGAGGTGGATGGCGAGAAGTTCACAATGAAGAAAATCAGGCAACGCTGTGCACTTTGATTCCATCTGGACCTATTTCAAATGGATGTATATCAGTTGAATGGTTTGTCATTCTCATTTTCCGTATTGTGAGCGACCTTTTGTGTTCTGCTATTTCCAGATACTGCAGGACTATAACACTATCAACCATAAACTCTATCACACCAAACCTCGAGAGATTTTTGCTATCTTCTTGAACCTCGGCTATTGCGAGCACGACTTTTCCCATATCTCTCAGTTTTTGCAGAACAGAATACAAGGTTTTCCTTATTTTATATGGGTCTTGTATGTAGAGTTCGAACATGCTCACTGAGTCTATTACTACTCGTTTGGCTTCCATAAATCCTTTGTTCAGAGTTATCTTTTCTATTAGTTTGTCTATGTCGTACGGTTCGAGCTCTATTATTTTTAACATGCCGTTTTTCTCAAGTGAATCAATGTCCCAGCCGAGTGTTTTTGCCTGCTTCTTTATATTTTTGCTCACCTCGCCTGTGGTTATGTAGAGACCTTTTTCGTTATAGTTTTTGGCGCCGTTGTAGAGAAACTGCATGGAGAATATGGATTTCCCTGTCCCTGTTTTCCCTGTAACAAGGTTAATTGTCCCCTCTTCGAATCCTCCGCCTATGAGTTTATCCAAACCAGGGATACCGCTTGGAATTCTCATGTATTATTATTTTCCTGAAGTAATAAAACTTTGCCTTAAGTATGGCGTGTCTAAAAGTTAATCCTTCCTTGGCGAAGTTATAAAGTGATGGATTAAAGGAGGGGGTGATAGTAATGGGAGGGAGCAGGGCCGTGCTGCTTCTAAATGGCATGTCCTTCAGGGTGTATAAGCTTATCCTCGACTGTCTGAGGAGGCTTCTTCTGACGCGGTATAAGAAACGATGGGG
>JAGGYQ010000050.1 GCA_021162425.1 Candidatus Aenigmatarchaeota archaeon | reverse complement strand
TGTCCAGTTTATGAGACCTTCATCATCCGAAACACTTATGTTTAGCTCGTATGTGTAGTTAAGCGAATTGTTCGTCCAGGAATTGTTCCATGCGGTAAAGTTTATCAGTCCGGTTGTCTGATTTATACCGAAGTAAGGAAATCCTTTAAGAATCGTTAGATTATACGTGAGGTTTTCTCCATACGGCGTGAACTGGTCGGGGTCCGTCGTATTCTCCCCAATGTCGCATTTGTAATAATACGGCTCGTTGACAGTGTATTCATACGTGTAGTTCGGGCAGGAGAAATTAAGAATGGGTGGGTCGTTGACGTTCAGGACGGTGAAATTCACATCTATGTAATCGGTCGCATTCCACACATCCTTTACATAAATGCGGACTGTCCAGTTTCCGACCTGCGAGTTGTTGACGGAGTAATTCATTACGCCTGCTGTCGGGCTGTCTGGATATGGAGGGGAATAAAAGCTCGAATTCGTTTCAATGGGGAAAAGTGTTGTTTCCTCTAACAAATCCATCGTCCTGTTGTATGTCACGGTGTAAAATGTTAGTGTGTCGTTATCAACATCAGTTGCGTTCACAATAATCTCCAACCACTCCCCCTGACTGAGGGTCTGATTTGAAATGTTGGATGTTATGTTTGGTCGCGTGTTGTAGTTTATCGTTATGTTCATAAAAGCGAAATCCGTCAGATTCTCCGAATCGTTAACCCACACCTTGAATATATACTCTCCTATCTGCGAGGAGTTTGCCGTGAAGTTGAGGGCAGCAGTCGTTTCGTTTTTCTTCTCTATTCCGAAGAAGAGGGGAGGTCCTGATACGTGTTCAAGGGAAAATGTTAAGTTGTCTCCGTAGGGTGTTTCAAGATCGATGTCTTCGGCGCGGATCTCGTAATAAAAAGGGACGTCCTGTGCGATACTGAAATTTTCAACAGGGAAAAGCGAAGGTGGATCATTCACGTTCCATACACTTATGTTGAACAGAATCCATGAGGTTCCGTTTTCCCTCCCGTCATACACTGTGAGATTGATTGTGAAATTCCCCACATGCGAATTCGTAAGCGTTAAGTTTATCGTCGCGTTCCCGAACGATGTCCCGTTGTCATAGCGTATTGTCCAGTTGCCCGCTATCGGGAAGAGAGAAACGTTTCTGGTGTAGAGCGTAAGATTTCGGTAAAGGGTTGTTGTGTTGAATACGAGTGTCCCGTTATCTATATCTGTTGCGTTCAGAATGATAGTTATGTTGTCTCCCTGGGTGAAATTGATATCTGGAACGGGATATATGAATGGTCTGTCGTTCAGGTCAATGACCGTGAAATTCGTAACGAACCATGTTGTTTCGTTTGGCTGCCATACATACGGTGGGTGATTCGTGCCGGTCAGATTGACACCGGGGTCCGTCACGCTCACGTTTATGGTGTAGTTTCCGACATCGCTGTTCTGGAACATCGTTGCCCTGTTTATTACGCCTGTTGTATGGTTTATTGAAAAAAGTGCTGAACACCCTGCCGTGTGCGGCGAACTAAATGGCTTGTAGCAGCTTATAAACGTAATATTAAAATAAAAAGGTCCGTCCGGTGTTTCTTCGTCTATCGCATTTATATCGTGGTAAAAAGTCTGGTTCTGATATGACGAATTGGGGAAGGTGGTTGTGAACTGTGGTTTATCGTTGACAGACAATATATTGAACACCTTTGCTTTTACATCACCATCGCCGCTGTAATCTCTTACCGTAAGGTTTATTGAATACACAGCTGTGTTGTCGGTTGTGTTTATGTTGACTGTCACAACACCTGTAGTTTTGTTCACGGAAAACCCCTCAAATATTTCGCCCGTGTAATCGTATGTGAGATTGTTAACATCTTTTGCATCTACATCGGTGGTATCCTGACTGAAATTATATGTGCATATGCTATCCTCGTAGCATTGGGTAACACCAAGGTCTGATTTTGTTACATAGGGCGGTGAGTTTTTGACTGTTATGTTGTCTTTTACGACAAGAACATCAAACCCCTGCGAAGTCCCGTTGCATGTGACATTCCATTCATAGAATCCTCTGGAATCGAATGTCCGATTGTATTCATACAGACCTGACGAGGAATTGAACCACATGTGTTCAGGAGAAGTCCATGAATTCGAAATGTTAAATGAGATATTGCATCCAACACCAGACCCGTTTATGGGCTCACCTGATGTTTTATTTGTGAAATTGGCGTAAAATATTGGAAGGTCTGTGGAATTGGGGTATTTGTAAACCTCGAGACTTCCATGAGCATAAACGTTATAAGAGCCGCCCTCTGTATCCGCCAAATCCCATGCACTCAACTCTGCGCTCACCCCCTGTGCGCTCGTAAAAAATCCGGTCAGTCTGATTTGATTTATACTCAGCAAAACTAAAAATATGACAACAACTAACATAATCCTCCATGATATTTCCATAATATCTACCCAACTGCCTCTAATAATTTATTATTCTCAAATTATTAAATAGAACACAATTTAACGACCAAGCACAGTTTTATGAAACAATTTAAAATGAGCATTATTTGGTATTCTGCACGTATCATCCAAATTTATATTGTCGCCGTCAATAAAATTAAATATGATGGAATACGAGGGGATAGACAACTCCACCATCGAAATATACAGAGACAAACTCGAAAAGGTTAAAAGAGAGATAGGCAAGGTTGTCGTGGGCCAAGAAAAAATAATCGACGGGTTGTTCTTGGCTGTTTTATCAAATGGGCATATCCTCGTTGAAGGCGTCCCGGGTATAGCGAAAACCCTTCTTATCCGTGCGCTTGCAAGTGTTACGGGCGGAACGTTCAGCAGGATACAGTTCACCGTCGATTTGCTTCCGACCGACATAACAGGCATAACCATCTACCAAAAAGAAAAGGGATTCTCTGTTGAAAAAGGTCCTATATTTGCAAATTTTATTCTTGCCGACGAGATAAACCGTGCACCACCAAAGGTTCAGTCTGCCCTTCTGGAGGCCATGGCAGAGCATCAGGTAACCATAGGAAAACAAACCTTTACCCTGCCAAACCCATTTTTTGTCATGGCGACACAAAACCCGATCGAAACAGCAGGCACATACCCGTTACCTGAAGCCCAAATTGACAGGTTTCTCCTAAAACTTTACATGGAATACCCTTCCGCGAATGAAGAAATTAAGATACTCAAGCAGAACATAAACCTCTACAAATTTGAGGAATTCGGTTTAAGAAAAGTGTTGCAGCCGGGTGAAATCATAAAGATGCAAAATGATGTAAAGAAAATCTACATGAGCAAAAAAATCGAGGAATACTGCATCCGTCTCGTGGACGCAACAAGAAACCCAAAGAAATACAACATAGAGTTAGGTAAATACGTAGAATGGGGAGCCTCACCCAGGGCTTCTATCGGTCTTTACATTGTTTCAAAAGCAAACGCATTGCTTCACGGAAAGAACTTCGTAATACCCGATTTCGTCAAGGAAATAGCACACCCCATACTAAGACATAGAATTATCCTAAATTACGAGGGACTTGCCGAAGGCGTAAAAACAGATGACATAGTAAAGGAAATACTCGACAAAGTTCCGATACCATAAATGACATATCAACCAATTTAATTAACCATAAGTAAATATTTAACATGGTTAAAAGACTTAGAATAAATGTTGTTTCTCTACTAAAGAACTTGGAGCTTGTCATAAAAATAATGGTAAACACACAGATAATCAGCAGATATAGGAGCGTCTACAGAGGAAAAGGTCTGGAATTCGAAGACTTCAGGATATACACCCCTCTCGACGATGCAAAGAGAATAGACTGGAAGGCAAGCATGCGGACAAACGATTTGCTCATAAGACTTTACAAAGAAGAGAGGGAGCTAAACGTTTACATTCTTCTGGATACGTCATCCTCCATGATATTCGGTTCAACAGAAAAACTTAAAATGGAATATGCCGCCGAGATAGCCGCTGCGTTTGGTTATATAATTCTGGAGGCAGGTGACAAAGTCGGTCTTGTTATGTTCAATGACAAAATATCAAAGACTCTCCCATTATCTTCAGGTAGAAAACAATTCCTTCTTCTTCTCAAAGCCCTGACAAATCCCGAGTTCTATGGTGGTGGGTATGATATAGAGAAGGCAATAAATTTCGTTATGAAAACGAGCAGAGGCAGAGGTTTGCTGATTATAATATCCGATTTTATAGGTATAGGAAGTGATTTCAAAAAAATCATAAGCAGAGCAGCTGTTAAGTTCGATGTGATAGGCGTGATGGTAAGAGACCCAAGAGATGAATTTATGCCAGACGAGGATATGCAAGTGGTCACAGAGCATCCATATGCAAACGATATGCTTCTCATAGATACGAAAAAAATAAAAAAATCCTACGAAGACTTCGTTAGGGTGGAAGAGGATAAATTAGAGCACATATTCCTTAACAGCAACTGTGATTTATTAAAGCTTTCCACTGCTGAACCCTTTACAAAACCTGTACTTGAATTTTTCATAAAAAGGAGGGAGAGAATATCGATGTGATATTCCAGAATCCAGATTTCCTTTGGTTTCTTGTAGTCATACCTGTATTGGTTTTTTCGCATTTTGTAAGCCTGAAGTTCGTGAGGCAAAAAGCTTTAAAATTTGCAAATTTTCCTGCAATAGAGTATGTAACAGGCAGAAGAATACTCTCAAAAAATTATCTTTTGCTTGTCATGAGAATTGTAACATTGCTGCTCGTTATCCTCTCTGCCTCAGGCATGGTTGTATGGTATGAAGGAAAAGGGACAAATTTTGATTTTGTTCTCGCAATAGACGCTTCCGGGAGTATGCTTGCGCAGGATTATCAGCCGAACAGACTCGAAGCCGCAAAGGAATCTGCACTTCTCTTCGTTGACAATTTACCCCAAAACACAAGCGTAGGTGTTGTCTCATTTGCAGGCGTAAGTTTTATCAAACAGAGACTCACAAGCGACTTTTCCAAAGTCAAAAAAGCTGTAACTAACATCTCGATTGAGCTGGTTGGCGGGACAGCGATAGGTTCTGCCATAATAACATCTGTAAATTTGCTCGCCAATCCTGAAAGGAATAAAGTGGTTATCCTTCTCACAGACGGGCAGAATAATGTGGGTCCAGCAGTCGAAGATGCTGTCAACTATGCTGTTGAAAACCACGTAACAATCAATACGATAGGCATAGGGACAGAAGAAGGTGGAGCATTCCCTGAAATGAATCTATCGTTTGTTTCAAAACTTGACACAAAGACTCTCGAGATAATTGCCAATAAAACAGGTGGCATGTTTTACCGAGCTGAAAACAGGACAGAGCTTGAAAAGGCATACAAAGATATAGCGACTGCAATCAAGCAAAAATTACCGATATATCTTTCAATGCCCTGTCTTTTGATGGCTATGGTGTTACTCATTGTAGAATGGGTGCTTGTGAACACAAAATACAGAACATTACCCTGATTTATTAAACATTTCTTATTATTTCTCTGTAAATTTTTATGATTCTCATAGTCTCATCGTATAATTTTCTCTTGACTTCCGCATCCAAAGAGTCGTAAATTTCCCTTATTTCTGTATACAATTTCTCTGCTTTTTGAAGGTCTTCTTTCTCAATTGCATCTTCTGCTTCTATTATGAGGCGTTCGAGTTTCTTTATCTCCTCTGCCTCTTTTTTCGTTATTTTGTGCTCCTTTGTTCTCGCTTCTACTCTTTTTTCCTTTGGTATCAGCTTCTTAAGCTCTTTGTCTACCTTTTTATCCAATGCCTGATATATTTTTATTCCAATAAGATTTTCGATTATGGTTATCGCTTTCTTTATGGTGATTGCCAGCTCTGTTACGCTTGGTTTGTGGATTTTGTATTCAAGCTCGGTCATGGTGACAGAAAGGTCCATTATCTCGTTCGCAAGGTCTTCGGGAATCTTCTTCCTCGCCGTTTCGGCCAATTCTATGTATGTGAATGTTTTTTCAACATCAAACATTTTTGAGAAAAATCTTCTCATTGCCTTTGCCAAGTCCTTTGATATTTCCTCGGGCTTCCTTTTGCCGAGTTCGAGTCGTAGGAGATGAAGTTTTCTCATGGTAAGTATACCGAGAATTTGCTTTTCTGTGTAAATGGGTTTCTTTCTTCTCTTATATATCACATACGCTATGTGCATTCCTCTGTATCCAAGCACGAGGCTTCCTGATATTATCACTATGATGAGCAGGAATTGAACAAAGTAAAGTCCACAATCCTGCGGGCACGAAAAGATTTCACCTGATTCGCATATGTCATTGCCACATACTGGCGGCCGCGGACCAATGGGGCACGGCGGGCATGGACCGCCGCAGTCTATATCTTCTTCACACAGGATTCTCCCATCATACATTTTGTGACAATTTTTTATGCCATCGCTACACGAAGGGCACGGCGGGCATGGACCGCCACAATCAATCAATATCTCACATGACCCATGGTGGCAGTTTCTTACGCCATCGCTACAGCTCGGTTGAGGGACATACTTACATTTTCTGGACTCTATGGGTTTATGAAACGTTGTGCCGCAGTTGTTGAGATCCCAGCACTTTCTTGTCTGGATTTCATAAACAGGGCAGACGGACCATTCTGAGCATCTCCAGTTTTCTATGCAAGATGGAGGTGCCTGTGTCGTAGACGGACCTGCAGCATATGCGGGCGTCGGAACATCTATGACCTCCAAACGCCACTCATGTGAATCATTCAGCAAACCATCTGTTATTATCACGGTGATGTTGTGAATACCAGACGATGTATAGCTTGCAAAATATGTATATTCATCTTCTGTCTGTCCTGCCAAAGGTTTCCCATCCAGATACCATTGTGTGGACGGGATTGTTCCGTCAAGGTCGAATTTCGTTATGTTGAAATACTGGGATTCACCCTCCTTTATTGTGATGTTCTGCTCCCTTGGATACCATGATGTTACGTTTGGTGGATGGTTCACAGCTATCACGGAGAAGCTCACAAGTTCCCAGTCCCAGAGCTCACCATCTGTGACCGATATGTTCACCCAGTATGTCCCATTATATGACTCGTTCACAAAAAACTCTATCATGCCCGTTTCGTTATCTATATCGAAAAATGTTGCATTATCGTAGAATGTTAAGTTATGCGGTAACGTTGTATCGACGTCGGTTGCATTCACATCATAGCGATATGTTTCGTTTATTATTGCTGTCTGCGAACCTATGTGGTCAAGAACAGGTGGGTCGTTAACATCTATTATCTCAAATTTGACGGTTTGCCAGTCTATCGCCTCATGTTCATCCATGACCCATATAATTACAGAATGGTTTCCGACATCTTCTTGTGTTGGCACAAAGTATATCAAACCTGTTTCGGAGTTTATCTGAAACATTGTGGTGTTATCGCCGAAGAAGAGCGTGTCGTTGTCAGGGTCTGTTGCATTCACATCATATACGAAAAGTTCATTCTGGTAAATGGTTTGGTCCGGGATAAAATCAAGCTCTGGTGGTCTGTTTGAGAATCTAACCGTTAATTTGAAAACATACCAGTCGCTTATTCTTCCACACACGCTCTCGACCGATATATTTATGTAATATTCTCCTATGTCGTTCTCTGTGGGCGTGAAATCTATTAAGCCTGTCTCGTTGTCTATATCAAAAAGGTTGGTATCATCGTAAAATGTTACTGTTCCATTCCTGTCGCCCGTCACATCAACATCATATGTGAATCTTTCGCCGATATATGCCGTCATATCAGGAATCGTCTCTATTTTAGGGTCATTGTCAGCGCAGAAACCGACTATGCCGACAGCCATGGGACTTATCTTTTCATACTTTATATTCCAGACCATGGAAATTTCTAACGACAACAATAATATGAGAACTGCTACGAGCATGGCAATCGCATTGTTTGACACGCCTTTCATAATCACTACCCAAAAATTATATTCTGAAACGTTACCTTGAGAACGCCTGAATAAAATCCTGTTTCTGCTTCAGGCGGAATCTTTGCCATGACTGTTATGTTTTCCTGTGTTTTTGGCATCATTATGAAATTGTTTTTTGACACGTAAACAAACCTCGATATGTTTCCAAACGATTTAATGTTTATAAAGTGGGGTTTCGAATCGTTATTTGTCAAAGTTATGTATCTCAAACCTTCTCCGCCTCTTGGAACTTTACCAAAATGTACGCCGTCCGTATCCACGTTCACCCCGATAATCTGCCCTTCGATTACTTTAACGTCCATGTTTACTTCATAAGAATCGAAGATGATGAAATTTTCGATATAAAACAGCGCCAACATTGCTGTCAGGATTGGTGTTATAAGAATCACGAGTAAAAACTTTTTGGATACCATAGCAACACCGCGGCTTTTGTTTAAAGTTTTGTCACAAATTGTTAAATTCTTTTCATGACTTTCTTCTTCTGTAATACACAACAGCGAGAATTATAATTATCACGACAACCAGCAACAACAGAACAGCCTCAGGTGTAAAAAGCGTTATGCCTGCTTTCACCACCCTGACCTTAAATGATTTTTGCGCTGTTTTGTTTAGATACGAGAGAGTAGCCAACCCATCGTATTCGCCCGCTCCCTGCGAATCGGACGTATCCCAGTAAATATCTATGTATTTTTCCTGCCATGGCTCGATATCTGTTGATGGGCTTTTCAGCGAGGTTGAGAATCCGTTTTTCTTCAGCTCGATGGTCAAAAATATGTTTTCTATTTTTTCGTTCCAGTTGCTTTTCACTTTTGTTCTTATCTTGCCTATCGTTTTTTCTGGTATGGGTTCCGCGTTTATTTCTGTGATTTCTATCGTAGGCGAGCCTATCATAAATTCTTTCTCCTGTTTTGTTTTGATATCGTCATAACTTATTTCTGCAACAAGCCTGTACTTCCCGGGTTTTACATTTGATGCCAGCCATTCGCCCATGAATTCCACGTGCCTGCCCGGCTCCATGACTTTTCCATCTGTTGTAGCAGAACCTATCACGCTTCCTTGCAGGTCATATATGCGAAAAACGCAATAAGCATTTTCAATTGTTTGATTTCCTCTGTTTACGGCGGATGCTGTGAATTTTACGGTTTTGTTGACCTCCGCGTTTTCAATTTTAACTTCGAATTCAACATATTTTCCTGGATAAGGGACATACACGGTCAATATAGCGCCAACCCTGACCCTTGAAACTATGGTGCCTTTCTCTCCCGAAACCTTTTGAGTCGCCAATATTCTTGACTTGTAGGCACCCGGTTTTTCAAATTTTTCAGGCAGATTAAGCGTAAAATTCACATATCTAATAGAGCCTGGCGTCCCCTTTGGCATAAGAACAAATTCCTTTTCACTCAAAGTTATGTAGTCTTTCAGGTCCCCGTCCACCGACATCTCGACAGGAAAATTATAACCCTCGGAGTTCACAACATAAACAACCCCTGTGTAGTTCAGGTTTGGTTTAAATCCAATCTCTATTTCGGTTGGACCTATGCCCAATGCTTGAGCACAAGGACTCAAAAGCAAAAATACAAATAAAAAAAATAAGAAAGTTTTCCGCATCATATGCTCTACCTAACAGCTACCATACGCGGAAACTGTTATGGTGTTGCTGTGTGTCGTAGGTGTTGCATCGTATGGCAATCCTATGTGCCAATGAAGTCTTATTGTGTTGGCTCCGCCTCCACCTTGCTCTGTATGCAACTCTTCGCAGACTGTTACTTCTGAGCCACTCACATTCTGCCATTCTGTATGCAGATTGGTGTGGCAGGAACCTGTTTCATTGTCATGCGCTGCCACTTGGAAAACAGGGTCTTTTCCACCTATGAACGTAGATGCATCGCTTCCTGAAACCTTCACACATGTCGTATCGTCGTTACCGTCGTTTTCCACAACGAATGGATATACATGCGTTCCGCTTCCGTAATTCGTCCCGTTTCCCTCGCTGCCGTTATTGAAGCCATTGGTGTTCGTGGCGTTGCTCCAGAGGTCAAGTGTTGTCGACGGGTTTGGTAGACCTTGCCCAAAGTCCGAAACATTCCTGATAAGTCTTATGGATGCAAGCGATTCGACCGTAAGATTTGTTACACCTGTTGCCGCGCCTGTATATATTGCGGTCGGTATCCTGCTCAACGTCCATATACCCACTGATGTTACCAATATGGCAACTATCAATAACGCTGCCAGCACATTGTTTGATATTTCTCCCATCATGACCTCCTCCTATTGTTATTTATCAATATTACTCCCCTTTCTCCTCTGGTTTTAATACCCTCAGAGAAACTCGACCGGTTGTGCTTGTAGGTTCTGGATTTTCTTTTATTACAGTCAGCCTTACTGTCCCAGAGCCTGTTGATGGGGCAGTAGTGGGCGTTGTGTTAACGTATGTGAAAGCAATGAAAGTAGTGGTCAGAGAGAGTATCACCAGAATAATCGTAAGCACAAATATAATCTTTTTCGAATCACCCATAATACCAACCCTCGTTATATAAAGATATTGATGTTTAAACTATTTAAATATTTATTGAAAGAGGAGCGTGTCTAAAAATTAATTCTCCCTCCGCAATATTATAAAGAGGGTGATGTTAATGGGGAGTAGGACCAGGCTACTCCCAAGATGGTATTCATCTTTGGGAAATATAAATGTTATTATCGGTTCTCTGGTTGATGGCAATCAAAATTGATAAGGAAAATGCATTGGATGTGATGTTTGTGCTTCTTTGTATCCAGATCTCTTGAAATTGGAGAGATGGGAACTATAGTTAAAGTAGATAAATCGAGTGAAGACCCTTACTCATAGGATTTTCTTTGCTTTCATATTTGCCGCAACCCCATACGATGCTTCCCTGTGTTTAGGTTGTATCCCCACTCTGCATTTTTCTTCAGCTTTAGTAAAGCTCTTTAAGATTTCCCAAGAATGTCCCATCCAGAAGGTAAACTTCGGCTTCATCGAGTTTTGATGACTTCACAAGTGTTCCTATACCAAATGCTTTGTGTCTTTTTATTTCGCTGATAGGTCTGTTAAAGGCTATGCCTCCGGATAACTTGTTGAATCTTGGCATGACTATAAGTTCTGGTAATTTTTCAGGGAGATGCGCATATCTTCTTTTAAGTGCGTTTTTGTTGAGTTTTGCTCTCAGCCATACAGGTTCGGAAAACCTGTATCCAAGCGAATCGCAGAATTCTATTTGCGGATGCTCATGACCGACTATTACATATTCGCTCTGAAGAAACTCGTCAGCAGGCCAACAATGACCGTGAAGAAGAAAGGCTTTATCCAGCATAATACCTTTGCTCGGGTGAAGGACGATGTTAGACGGAATTAGTTTTTTGAGCCCTGCGTCATGATTTCCGGGAATTATTTCAACCTGAAGTTTTGTTCCGAGGTGGTAAAGCATGTCTGGTATTTCACGAAGTTCTTGTTTTGTGATTCCCGGGACTTTGTGCTTGACATCTCCGAGAATTATGAGTCTTTTTGGTTTTGTTTTTTTCAAGAGGTTTTCTATTTCGTTTTTTATCATTTCTGTTGTCGACGGTATCTTTATGCCTGATTTGTAATATTCGAACTCTATGCCTATGTGCAGGTCTGCTATGATAAGTGCCTCATTTATCAATAACGCAGGTTTGCCCAAAACCATCCCCATGTTCATGGTATTTATTTGCGGTGTTTTTTAAAATATTCACGCTGTGCTAAAATCTGCATAAAACAGCCGAGCAGGGAAGTCTGTCTTCTACAGTTTTGTCCATATTCACTTCAAACCATCCTTTTGAATTGTAACGCAGACTCACCGCCCTCTCCTCACCATATGGGTGGCGAATGCCGAATCCAGAGAAATACATAATACAGTGTTCCTTTGCGGCTTGGGCATATTCCTCCACATGTGCCAATTCGCTAAAACCTAATTCCTTCAGAAGTTCGTTAAAAGTGGGCTTGGTGACTTCGGGAAGACCTAACTTCAAATTACTGTCAAGGCTGAAAAAGCCTGGTTCCGGACATATAAGTTCTGCTCGTTTTCTCCTCTCCTTTTCCTCCACTATTATAACGCCTTTTTTTCCTTCATCCAGGCGAACCGTTGTCCCTGTATATATGCATATGCGGTGTTGCAAAAAGTCGTAGTTAGAGATGAGAAGTTCTTCAATCTCTCTCAAAGTAAGAAGACTTTTTCCTTTTTTCCTCGCCTCTTCCATAAACTCTCTTTGGCTCATTTGTCTGCTTGGAGCCGGCAGCTCAATCGAATCATAAGGGGTTTCGACTCGACTCATACGACTCATTTGATTGTTCGCAAGAAGATTTATAAATGAAAACAGTGCTTTGGGCGTGTCTAAAAGTTAATCCTTCCTTGGCGAAGTTATAAAGTGATGGATTAAAGAAGGGGGTGATAGTAATGGGAGGGAGCAGGGCCGTGCTGCTTCTAAATGGCATGTCCTTCAGGGTGTATAAGCTTATCCTCGACTGTCTGAGGAGGCTTCTTCTGACGCGGTATAAGAAACGATGGGG
>JAGGYQ010000058.1 GCA_021162425.1 Candidatus Aenigmatarchaeota archaeon | reverse complement strand
TGAATTGTGTTTGGTTCGTTGGTGTGAATAACGGTGTTATATTTTAAGATTGGAAGGGGTGGTTTAAAAAGATTTTTAAAATGTTAAATCTCTACTTAATATTTACGTACTACAAATATTTATCATGAATGTAAAAGGTCAGTTCTATTCTGTTATAGCCTTGATAATCATAATACCTGTTACGTTTTTCTTGTCCTATTATCTTGCCACAAATGCGGAGCGTAGCGGCATAGAAGTTATGATAGTTTCAGATCAGATGCATCAGGTCGAGAGAAGTGTTGAGCGTGATTTCGGCAAGGCGCTTTCGACATCTGTGAAAAGGGCCCTGATTGCGGCGAGTGACAAAGTCGTTATGGAAGGCGAATCGTTGAAAGATGCGTTATCCGCTGTCAAAGAGCTTGTAATTAATGGGACTGTGAATGGCGAGGAGAGTATGCTCATGCTGAACAACACCCTCAATGTATGGGTGAAAAAGATTTCCTCTGTTCCCACGAATTTCAAGGTTAACATATCTTTCTGGAATTTCTCTCTTCGGACGTATGACCCGTTTCATATCATGGCATACGCCAATCTGAACATCTCTGTCACACATCCCTCGGTCTTCGGGAAAATTGAAAAAAACAACATGCCATATACGACGCTCGTTTCAATCGCTGGTATAAACGACCCACTTTTTACCCTGAAAACAAATGGTAGTGTAACAAGAGGTATAAAGATATCGCCACATCCCTACAGGGCAAAAAAATTGGTTACAGGAGATTTGAACTCGTCTGGAAGCTGTTCTGGAACAGTCACGTTCAACAAAACCGATTGCGGTCAAAAAATTCTTGTTGCCAAGAACGTGTCAGGCATCACATTCTCATGCTTCTCTGGAATGATAATAGAGGAGTCGACCAATCTTTCTAGCCTATCACCATGCTATATCACAGGGAACGCCAACGCAGTCGAAGCCATATCCAATGCTCTAAACGAAGCAGGATACGATGAACTTTATATCGATGAAGACACAAGGTCCGCATGGATTTTGCCCATAAAGGACGAGATTGAGAACGGATATTATTTTGCTGGCAACGGGCCAGATTTCTTTATGAGGTTAGAATCAAAAACAAACACTAGCGTGAATGGACTGGAAACATTTGTTAATCTACCAGAACTCGAAAGTTACGGTATCCCTGTGAACACAAACAGAATAAGTGTAGACTATATATATTTTGGAAATAAAGATTATATTGGCTATCCGGTAAGGGGTCTGCCAAGTTGGTTCAGATTGAACAAGACTTTTGCGGATAGATATAACCTAACTGAATTATGCGAGGGGTGTTAATGGAAGAGAATAAAACAATAGAAACAGATGTAGATAAACTTTACGACATCGTTGAACTAAAGGGTATGATTAACATTGCAGATGCTGCAAAAAAACTTAGGGTCAGTCCCGAGCAGGTGGAAGAATGGGGAAGGATTTTGGAAGAACACAAACTAATCAGAATGCACTACCCACCTGTCGGAGAGCCCATGCTCATTCTCAGAAAAACCAAGACCGCAAAAAAAATAAACAAACCTGGAAAGAAGTCGCTTTTTACCATTCTTATATCAGTAGTATTGCTCATATGCGTTTTTCAATCAAGGAACATCAAAGTTAAACTGACCTATAATCAGTTTTATCTACTCATTTCATCAATAATTATAATAGTTTGCATTGTCATTGTTATATTCGTTAGAAGGAAAATGAAAAAAAGGAAAGGTGGTATTCATACCAAAAAGTAAAGTATCTCGAAAACTACGTATCGCAGAAGACTACAATGTAAAATATCAAAGCCTTGAGGCCCGAGTAAGAATATATCACGACCCAAATGAATATGTCCCAAGGTACGAGATAACATTTCCAAAAATAGAGGAGGCCACGCGAGCTGTCCTTGACTGTATAAGAGAGAAAATTATAACAGAGATAACATTCAAGACAGAAGACATACTCAATCCAGAGGAAACAGAAGGTATTCAAAAAAATTTCACTGCAAAAGCAAAAGAGCTAATAACAAAAGAGTTACCACATATATCAAAAGAAAAGATTGAAATACTCATAGGCATTCTTGCACAGGAAGCTCTTGGTCTTGGTCCCATAGAGTTCATGCTGAAAGACCAAGGGCTGGAGGAAATCGTCATAAACTCTTCAAAAGAGCCAATATGGGTTTATCACAGAAGATACGGCTGGCTGAAGACCAATATAGTGATAAATGACGAAGCGAAAATATACAATTACGCTGCTCAAATAGGTCGGAGGGTAGGGACGCAAATCACCAATCTAAACCCGTTGATGGATGCGTATCTCTCGACAGGTGACCGTGCAAACGCAACGCTTTTCCCAATTTCATCCAATGGAAATACACTCACGATAAGGAAGTTTGCAAGAAGGCCATGGACCATAACTGATTTTATAGAAATGAACACAATATCACCAGAAGCTGCTGCATTTCTATGGCTTGCAGTTCAATACGAAATGAACGTTGTGTGCACAGGTGGAACAGCATCAGGCAAGACGACATTTCTAAATGTTTTGAGTATGTTCATTCCACCCACACAACGAATAATATCTATAGAGGACACACGCGAAATTCAACTTCCACCATTCCTTCATTGGGTTCCGCTGACGACAAGACCACCGAATATTGAGGGAAGGGGAGAAGTAACGATGCTTCAACTCATGATAAACGCTCTGCGAATGAGACCAGACAGGATACTTGTGGGTGAAATAAGACGGTCAAAAGAGGCCGAGGTTTTGTTCGAAGCGATAAATACAGGTCATTCCGTGTATTCAACACTTCACGCAAATACGTCAGAGGAAACATTTAAAAGGCTCGTGAACCCGCCTATAAACATACCTGTTTCTCTGCTATCTTCACTCCAACTGATTGCTGTTATGCACAGGGACCGTAGGAAAGGTATAAGGAGGGTTCTGCAGATCACCGAACTCATACCCTCTGGTGGACTCGAGGAAATAAAAATAGAGCTGAATGACATATTCAAATGGATTCCATCAAAAGACAAAATCATTGAGTGGGGAAAACCACAGAGAGTGTGGAATGAGATAAAACTGTTCTCGGGTATGGATGATAAAGAAATGTTAAAAAACCTTGATGAAAAGAAAAAAATTCTGCTCTGGCTTGTCAAAAACAAAATAAAGGATATAAACAAGGTAGGAAAGATAATATCAGACTATTATAAAGACCCTGAAAAAGTTTTAACAATGGCAAGCAAATCTTAAAACCTTTTTGTTTTTTCAAATCTCGGGACAAAAATCCTGTATTTATCCTTATCTTCAAGTTCTTCTATTATCCTCTTTATTATCATCTTTTCAGGGTCTGGGAGCATAGGAACTCTTTTTCTCAAGTCATCGAAAGACTCGAATGGCTTTTCCTTTCTGGCTGATATTATTGCCCACAGATGCTTCTTGCCTATGCCTGGGAGTAGTTCAAGTTGATGCAGGCGTGTAGTTATGGGATTTGCCTTATTGAAAAAATCCAAGAATTTTTTTGGTTTGGATTTCACCAAGTTTTCTACTATGTCTGGCAGTTCTTCCTTTGCTGCTCCTGTAAGGTCTTCGTATCCGAGACGCCTTCTTATGAATTTGACCTCTTCTCTTTTACCATCGCCAATGTACACCCTGCTACCTACCTTTAAATGAATACCCTCTCTAACTATAACTTCGAGCAAGGAAAAATATTCCTCACCTAATACTTGAGCGACAGGCTGTGATACTTTCATACCGTAATAGCCATGAGTAAGAAAGTCAAGGACTATTGCCCATTCATCCTTTTTAAAATTTTTCCTCAGCACAATAACCACCTATCTATAATAAATAAAATAGAATCCGTTTTTATAAGCTATTTGTTTTCTTTCACCACACTTATAATTTTCTTTTTATCTTCATCGGAAAGAACCACTCTTTCATTCTGAAAGAGAACACGCAATTCCTCAAGTGTCTCAGGCAAAAAATTCAGAATGTTTATTATATGCCTGTCCTTCAATTTCTCAATTTTTCTCAATTCTTCTAGCATGACCTTGTATTTCTTTTCTGTAAGTTTGCAAAATTTCCTCAAATGTTCAAGTGCGTTTTTCTGTTCGTAACCAAGCTCTGCCTGCCTCTCTCTCTCCATAATTATTTTTTTGGCGTCAAGCCAGCTCACAAATTTTTCTCCTTTTATATCCATTTTTCATCACCCTCTTTTTATTCTCAAATGTTCAGGTGCAGCAATTACATATTTTGATTTTCTCCCATCCTTTATTTCAACCATATATGAGCTTCCACGCTTCTCTCTGATCGTCCCTACTCTGCCTTGAAATTTTGGGAACGGCATGCCTCTATGCGATGATGGGTCTATATCAATAACTACTTTATCATTCACTTTAAACTTTCTCATGTATTTTGAAATGCTGAATTTTTCCCTTACTTTTTTTGACAGTCTTCTCCTCGTTTCTCTTCTGAATCCTTTCGTCGCTTTTACCATATGACTCACCTTCAAATATCAGGTCTGTGAGGTCTATCTCCACTATCTTTGCCTTGCTACCGAGTAATTCACTAACAGACGGTTTCGTTCTCCCCGAATCACCTGTTATGATTTCTTGGAGATAAAGACCTGATTCACATGTAATTTCAAATTGATATCTTTTATTATTAATTCTTTTCCATTTTATACTTTTAACCTTTTTATGCCTTACTCTTTCAGGCCTTACCCCCAAAACGCGCAAAGGCGTCTGCTGCCTGATGAGACCGACAAGTTTTTCAACGCGCCTAACATCTCTCACGGGATTCTCAAACTCTACGACTACTCTGAATTTCTTGTAATATTTTTTGGCTTTCAAATCAACAATGAAATCTTTTGTCGTGGGCGCAAGTTTCCTAACCCTGACCTTTCCGCTTTTGTTTATTTCCCGCGCTATTTTCTTCAGGTCAAAATACCTTTTTTTCGGATTTTTGATTTCAAGCACAAACGGCCGCCATACCAGGCATCTAGCATTTTTTTCTTCCCGACCGACTGTGTGCAATACATCTTCGCTTCCTCTCGTAACTTTTACCACAGGCTTTGCTATTATGCTTTGCACAGTTTGCCTGTATTTCTCTGATCTAGTCTGGGCAAGGCCACGAGCAAATTTTTTGTATTCACCTTTTATGAACAGAGGTCTCGAGTGAACTGTGACATCATACTTTCCTATATCGTAAATCACGTTCACATCTGGATTTTCTTTGTTCAATTTTGCGTTGAAATTCTCCGTAATGAACTTTTCCAACTCCTGCCTGATGTCGTATTTTATGTCAACGGCAAACTCGTTGCCCACCTTCTCCCATAAACTTTCCTCTCTGATGACGATTTCATCGCTTAGTCTCACGCCGACAAGAAACGTTTTAAACTCGTATGGCTTTAGTTTTTTCTTGATAGCAGAACGAATTTTTTTCAAATCATTCAGAAAAAGCCCGTTGCAGAGCCAACATTTGTCATTTCCATATGATTTGCCTGCCTCGAGGGCAAAGAATTTCTTTATAATTCTTCCCTTTTCCTCGCACGGGATTCTGGGCAATATGCGGGCAAACTGTCTGCCAAGGCACCTGTCGCATATGTTGCCAATTGCCAGTATTTTTTGGGCTTTCTCATATATCATGGTTTCAAACCCTTAAGTTTGAATACGCTTATGGCGTTTTCCTTGGCTGATTCCAGAACGTTCTCGACAGGCACGCCTTTTAATTTTGCTATTTTCAATGCAGAGAGCTTGATATTCCATGGATAATTTCTCCTGTCATGCTCTTTATTGGGTGAGAGAAATGGCGAATCTGTTTCCAAAAGCATTCTATTGAGCGGGACAATTTTTGCAAGTTTTTTATGGTTTTTTGAAAATAATATCTGAGTTGAAAATGATATGTAGATATTATCGTATTTTAACATTTCTGCAACAAGCTCCTTCTTGCCAGAAAACGAATGAAAAACTACGCGAACACCCACATCCTTTACCATTTCAAACGCCTGCTGTTCAGCGTCCCATGAGTGGATAACAAGCGGTTTTTTCAGCTTCTCTGCCAGCGATATGAATTTTTTGAACACTTCAATCTGATCCCTTTGTCTGTACTCATCCTTCTCCCAATGATAATCGAGCCCAACCTCCCCTATGCCGACAATGTCGTCTTTTCTTTGTTTTATGAGCTCGATTACTTTCTTGTGACCTGTTTTTTCTGTTGGATGGAAGCCGAGCGTTGGGAAAAGAAATCCTTTGTGCTTTTCGCAGAGATGCAATGCATCAACACATTCTTCATATCTGGCTGTCCCTACTATGACAGCTGTCAATTCTTCTTTACATTTCTCTATAACTTTGTCTCTGTCATTGTCAAATTCAGGGAAACATAAGTGTGCATGTATGTCAATCATAAGAATTAGATTCTCTTTTGATTTAAAAATCATTCGAAATATTGAAGTGCCTCTCCTATATCTTTCACTTCTATCACGTTTATACCAGCTTCTTTTCCTATGTCTATCTTTTCTGGTATTTTCTCAATGGTGCATATCTCCGAGTATCCGAGTTGTTCGCAATATTTTCTTGTTTTGTATGTTGTCTCATGCGATTGCAGAAGGGGGACAAGTAATATTTTTGCACCCACGCTTTTGGCAAGTTTTGCCTTCGGGAGAATATCACCAACAGGTCCTATCGTTCCGTCGTGATTTATTGCACCTGTAATCATAACATCCTGTTTCAATCGTTCGTGTCTCAAGGCAGCGATTGTAGCTATGGTTATCGCGGCGCCTGCAGACGAACCTTCAACAGCAGTAGCATTTGTGGTCAGGGTATAAATTATATCATATTTGGAGAGGTTCACACTCGTGATATCAGATGCGACCTTTGTTGCAGTTCTTATGGAATGTTGCGTGTCTGTCCAGAATAACAACTTATCTATGTTGACAAGTATTCTCCCATGTCCTGGTGTTACCTGAACTGTTAAAAATGTCGCAATTCCGTTTTTTTCATCATCTACTGCAGGTATAATTATTGAAGAGAACGATGAGTCATCGCTGACATTATAAGGTATGAAAGCCACCGGCACTATTTCCGCTTTGGTCTCGTTGTAATAAGTTATCGTGACCCTGTTCGTTCTCGTGCCCATTTCAAAGCCAAGAACAAATACATTTATGAACAAAATGATCAATAACAAAGCATGCAGTTTTTTGACTTTGCCTTTTTTCTTGTTCATCTGAATAAATTGGTTTTTATCTTTATAATAATGAGGCAGGGACGCACATTACCGCTTGTAAATGCAAGACTCGGTGGACACCGATCCGCCTAGGAATTTATCCACACCGTTTTCTCCATCCCGCTACCCTGGGAGCACAGCCGGTATAACTTAGGGCTGCTTCCTCCCGGACCTGACCCGGTTCGCTATACCGACCGCCCCCCAGGACAGGATTTCTTCGTCCACGGTATGGGTTCCAAGACAGACCGATGCCGCCCTCGTGCTTCAGCCCCGCCATCTAGACGGTTTGCGGTCACAGGGGACGCCTAGCCCCCCGGCCTAGTCCCTGCCGTTTGTTAATTTGCAAAAAGAATTTAAATTAATATTCCGTAGGCCCAATATTTTAATATGCTGTCATTATACAAAAAAATAGCCTTGGCGCTCTTCGGGGATATAGTCGAAAAATACATAGAATCCTTCAGACCATTGGAATCGCATATAAAAAATGCGAACATGAAAATTTTGCTTAAAACTTGGGTCTCAATAATAATGCTGAGCACGTGTGTTTCTTTTGTTCTGTCGTTAGCCGCCGCCTACTTTGTTATGAATTTCATGGTCGAGGTCGAGCCATATGTGTATATATTCACCATTATATCTTTCCCTGTCTTTGTTTCATCTATCGTGTTCATATTTTTCTATCTATACCCAGTGCAGAGAGAGAAAGCGAGACAAAAATCAATAGAGAATAATCTGCCGTTTGCCATAACCCATATGTCAGCAATAGCCTCTTCAGGTATTCCTCCCGAATTCATGTTCGAGCTGCTGACAGAATTTAAAGAATATGGGGAGATTTCAGAGGAGGCGAAACTTATAATGAGAAATATAAAAACATTTGGAATGAGTTCAGTTGTTGCTTTGAAAAATGTCGCAGAGCATACACCATCAAAAGCGTTCAGAGAGCTTCTTTTGGGAATAGTTTCAACCATAGAATCAGGCGGTGATTTAACCGAGTATTTAAAAGAAATGTCAGAGAAGGCATTGTTTGAATATAGAATAAAAAGAGAGAAATATCTGAAGACGCTGTCTACATACGCCGACATATATACTGCTTTGCTGGTGGCTGCACCTCTCATGATGCTGTCTCTACTCGCTACCATGAGTATCATAGGCGGAAGCGTAATGGGCATGACTATACAGGATTTGATAGATTTCATGACATGGGTTATACTTCCTATCCTGAATGTAGCTTTTATAGCATTCATTCATGTAACATACCCGGGTGTTTGAATGGAAATAGACAAAACAATCGCATTAGAAGTGCTCTTTGTTCTTTTAGGATTAGTTATACTAATATCCAACTTTTTGTTTTTGGCTGCTGTTGCTCCACTTCTATCCCCTGTTATTAATATGATAGGTGCGCTTGTTGCAATAGTCCCGCCATTCTTCATTTTCTATGAGAAATATATGAGAAGCAAGGAGATAGAAGAGGAATTTATAATTTTCATAACCGACCTCACCGAATCTATAGACTCGGGTATGACACTACCTTTAGCGCTGAAGCACGCGGCACAGAAGGATTACCGGTCGTTAACCCCTTATGTAAAAGAAATAGAAAGTAAAGTTGAGTGGGGCGTCCCATTTGAAAAAGCCCTCGCGATATTCGCGGACAAAGTCAAATCAAAGCCCATTAAGCGTTCAGTTGGAACTATAATAGAAACGTATAAAGTTGGTGGTAAAATATCAGATACATTAAAAGCCATTGGGCAGTCGCTGATAGAGATACACAAGATTAAGCAGGAACGATCGACTTCTGTCCAGTCACAGGTCGTTACGTCATATCTAATATACTTTGTGTTCATATTCATTCTTCTAATACTCCAAGTTTTTCTAATCCCTGCGCTCACAAAGACAACTGTTTCACCGCTTGAATCAGAGACAACCCAACCCGAAATGCCATCAGAACTTTTCACCCAGACATTCGTGAACTTTATAATAATTCAGGGTTTCTTTGCCGGTCTTGCGACCGGGAAAATGGCAGAAGGCTCGCTGGTAGCGGGATTCAAACACTCGCTTGTCTTGATAGTAATAGGATATACCTTCTTCTCGATATTCGGGCAGCTTCACATATCAATATTTTAAATAGTTGAAACAGAAATATCTCTTATATGGTGAAGCGTATGGGAAGGATAAAGACATCGATGATAAAAACAATGGGCAATGAGATTCTGATTAAACACAAGGACAAATTCACATCCGACTTTGAACAGAATAAAGTTGTCCTTTCAAAAATAAAAATTGTGAAGTCAAAGAAGATTAGAAATGTGTTGGCAGGCTATATCACAAAGAGGCTGAAAGAGCAAGGGAGTGGTAAATTATGAAATTAGCAGACGCGCTTGAGCCAGCAACCACAGTCGAACCAGATGAATCATTGACTCATATCATATCAAAAATGCTAAGTGAAAAGAGAACTGAAATTTTTGTTTCCGGCAAAAAAGTCAAAATAGTCAGCTCAATGGACATAATCAAAAAGTCCATTGGCGACCCACAAAAAATGAGGATATCCAGTTTCGCAAAACCTGTAAAGATTTTCACCGGGGATGAACCGCCCGAAAAACTAATAGATTACATGCTTATAACAGAATATAGAACTTTGGCATTCAAAAAGAGTGGGAAATTATACGCGCTCCCGAAGCACAAACTTCTGAAATTCATTGACATGAGAATATTTGAAAAAAGAAGAACAGGAGATATTGTTTACATGCCATTCTGCGCAAGAACCAATGACACGCTTGCGAGTGTAAAGTCTGCCATGAAAAACCTCGGTCTCTCGAGGATTCCCGTTGTGGATGAGCAAGAGAGATGTATTGGTGTGATAGATGTTCTCGATATTCTCAAGCTCGTGAAAGAAAAGTCCAGAGTAAAATTTGGTGAACGTTCTGGTGAGAAGATAAGGTTAGGTGATGTGAAGGTTTCCCCCTTGTTCGAAGAAGACACTACAAGAGTGAAAAGCGACATGAGTCTGAAGGATTTGATCAATTTAATGTATAGCAAGGGTGTATACACCGTGGTTGTGGAAGATGACGAAAGATTTTTAGGTATAATCACAATAAGAGACATACTTAAACTCATCGGTAAGTCTGGGAAAACTGTCCACATGAGGATTTCTGGTCTTGATGAAGAAGACGAATTTGTCAAATCCAAAGTAAATGAGCTGGTAAATAGAAGCGTTGAGAGGCTGCTGAAATTTGTGAACATAAATTATATAGTAATCAATGTAGACATATACAGAAAGACAGGAAAAAGAATGAAATATTCTGTTCACGGGAGATTCGTAACTAACAAGGGAAGTTTTTATGCATCGTGCTATGATTGGAATCCCGTGAAGGCATTGAGAATATTCCTCGAAAAAATCGAAAGAGTTGTGCTGAAAAAAGTCAAAAGATTCTAAAATATTTTTTCTCCCCTGCACATTTTATTCAAAATTTTGTTCAAGTCGGCTATTTTGACTCTTACCTGCTTTGACGTGTCCCTGTCTCTTACCGTGACATCATCGTTCTTGAGAGACTCGTAATCAACTGTTATAGCCAAAGGCACACCCAATTGGTCGTATATCAAATAACGTTTGCCTATCGATTGTTTCTCATCGTATTTCACGTCAAAATCTTTTTTAAGCATGTCATATATCATTTTCGCTTTTTCATCTATACCATCTTTCCTCACAAGTGGAAGTACGACCGCATCAAGAGGCGATGTAAATTTTGGAAGTTTTAAAATCGGCTTCCCATCCCTTTGTGAAACAGAATGCTCTACCAAAGCGTAGAATATGCGGTCAAGACCCATTGATATCTCCCATACATGAGGTATGAATTTTTCACCATCCTCAACCACAGAAAGGTCAATACCGGAAACTTTTGAATGCGAGGTGAGGTCATAATCTGTTCTGTAGTTGTTCGCGACGAGTTCAAGCCACCCAACTTCTGTCTTGACCTCAAAATCCCATGTCTCTTTTGAGTAAAAGGCTTTTGCCTCTTTTTCGAGTTTTCTGAATCTGAATTCATTCGGCTGAAAGCCTAATGCCTGGAAAAATTGCTGGGCCACAGCAAGATAATATGCCACAAGTTTCCCTGAAACCATTCCCCTTTTCACAATATCCGCAAGTTTTATTGCTCGTGCATCTCCTCTTCCAATCTTGAGCATTAGTTTATAGTTTTTGTATTTGTCAAATTCAGGCACGTCGTCTATTTTTCTCGGATTGAAAAACACCTCAGTCTCAAGCTGCGTAAACTCCCTCATACGAAGCAGTCCCTGTCTTGGAGAGATTTCGTTTCTGAAAGCCCTGCCAACTTGTGATATTGCCAGAGGTAGGGATACCCTGCCAGTTTTATATATTTTGTAAAAAGCGGTGAAAATATTCTGGCATGTTTCAGGCCGGAGGTACGCGTTCGTTTCGTTCGTCAGCGGTCCTATCGAAACACCCAGCATCATATTGAATTTTTTCACATTTCCCAGTTCCCCCTTGCACTCAGGGCATCTCACATTGTTCGATTTCACAAGTTCGTCAAATTTCTTCTCATCAAGCGCTTCAGGCACCTCTTTTTTCAGGGCTTTCTCTAGCAATTTGTCTGCCCTAAATATTTTGTGACATTTCCTGCATTGCACAAGTGGGTCAACAAAATGGTCGAGGTGACCAGAGGCTTTGAAATTTTGTTTTGGAAGTATGACCGAGCCCTCTATCTCTATCGAGTTTATCTTTCTCACAACCTCTTTCCGCCACGTATCTATCAACTTTCTTCTAACGTTTGCCGCGAAAGGACCAAAATCCCAGAAACCAGACAACGAGGAATGTATCTCAGCCGTCGGGAAAAACAACCCCCTTTGGTCGGCGAGTTGTTGTGTATATTTGAACTTATCCATAATTTCATCTCCGTTTTAACATATAAATTTATTACAGCCTTCTTAATAAGTATGCCAAAAGAGAAATGGTTTAAAGCAGATTTTCATATACATTCGCATTTTTCTCCAGATAGCGATATGACACCTGAAGATATATTGAAAGCTGTAAAAAGGTTGAAATTTGACATCATAGCTGTAACAGATCATAACACAATAAAGGGTGGGATCGAAACTAAGAAGTTGGCAGAAAATGAAGGTATGGATGTAAAAGTTGTGGTTGGTTCTGAGATAAAAACAAAAGATGGCGAAGTCATAGGTCTGAACATCAAAAAGGAAATTCCAAAAAACTTAAGCCTTATTGAAACATGTAAACGTATAAAAAAACAGGATGGTTTTTTGATAATACCACATCCTTTTGATAAAATGAGAAAAGGTGTAGGTGATCATGTCTACGAAATCATGAAATATATTGATGCGGTCGAGGTTTTCAATGCAAGGACATTATTTACAAAATTCAATAGAGATGCGTATGAATTTGCGTATAATAATAATCTTCCTTCTGTCGCAGGTTCTGATTCCCATTTTTCCTTTGAAATAGGTTCGGCATACACACTAATAAAGGCTAGAAACATCGATGATATATTTGCTTCGATTAAACGTGGTTTTACGAAAATAAAGGGTAGAAAAACCGGTTTATTACCGCATTTGAAAACATTCACCACCAGATTTGGAAAGAGGTTTAATTTTTGAAAGCAGTCATAACATCTTCGATATTATTTTTAATTTCTTTTTCAAGATCATCCAATGTTTTATATTTTTCGACACTCTGTGTTATATTTTCAATAGGTTTTAAAACATAAGAAGGCATGTTCTCCGTTATCATCGCTGTTTGTTGATCTATTGTCATAGCTATTTTCTCATTTGCTTGGCCAATAACAGGGACTGTTAGTAAAACAAAAGACAATATCACTACAGGTAAAAGCATATATTCTATTAAAATCATGTTGTTAATTCTGTGAAAATCAATATCGGCCTGCCTGAATAAAAACAACACCAAAGCCGGGAAGACAAGCAATATTATTATAGGTATTTGGAAATCGTATGAAAAGAATGAAATTATGTACGATATTAAACCAACCAAACCCATAGACGCAAATAATTTTTTATTACTCTTTATAATCTCGCCTTTGAATTTGAATTTGTATATGAGATAGCTGATTGAATAAACTACGGAGAATGTCAATATCAGCCAGAATGGGAACTTTGTAATATCCGATGTCAACGCAAACCAACCGGAAGAGTACTTAAGAAATTCAATGACTGTCATGTTAATAGCGGTCCTTTTCATTTTGACTTTAAATCGCGTATATGGAGATGAGTGAAGAAAGTTCAGGAAAAGCATTGCAAGAATTATCAGGAAAAACCATTTGTTGACATACAAAGACAACGTCAGGCCTGACACCAACAATGACAAACCCAGAATTTTACCCGTTCTCATGCTTATCATTCCGCCAGCGATGAGTTTCCATTTACTTTTTTCTGGATCCTTCCTATCTTCTTCAAAATCGACAATATCGTTGTAGACATAAACAGATGAATATGCAAGCAGGAATGCCAAAAGCGAGAGTAAAGTCGTGTAAACATCTGGCAATCCGAACGTTATCCAATATAAAAGAACGCCTAAAGAGAATTGAACAAAATTCTTAGGTAAACTCAACGTTATGCTATTGAATAATAGATTTTTTGGTCTCATATACACTTATATATTCATACATATCCTTTTTTATTTGTTATTTTTTCGCTTGAGCGTGTCTAAAAATTAATTTTCCCTCATCAATATTATAAAGAGGGTGATATTAATGGGGAGCAGGCTGCTCCCAAGATGGTATTCATCTTTGGGAAATATAAATGTTATTATCAGTTCTCTGAGAGAACTGATACCTGATACAGGGCATGAAAGAAGGAGAGGGAGACCACCAAAACGTTCAATAAAGGATTACCTGATTCTGATAGTAATCAAGGAACTGAAGAAGGCTTCGCTGAGAGCAACGGAAACAGACTGGAGCGAATGCGTATGCGAAGAACGCATAGACCATTCTGTGATACACTACTGGGAAAAGAACCTCCGCACAGAGGTTATAGAACAAACTGTAAGGATAATCGGTTCTGAACTGGAAGAAATGCTTGGATATGACTTCTCTGTCATAGATGCCACTTCATTCTCTGACTGGCGTCACAATACATCAGGTTTCCATTTGCTCAGCAGGATATGCAAGGGAGCAGTATATCCCGTAAGCATGCACCCTGATTCATTCGACCCTGTCCCGAACACCCGTGATACGATAGTTCCAGGCCGCGGGCTGTTCATGGGTGATGCATGGTATGATGTTAACAGGGTGTACAGAATAATCTACAGGCACGGGTACACACCGCTGGTAAGTCCGAATAAGGACATACAAGGTTGAAAGAGACCACATACATCAGGGCGAGGCACATGTCGTGTTCTTGTGTTGATTTGTTTATTTATTTGGTGAATAATTAGACACGC
>JAGGYQ010000071.1 GCA_021162425.1 Candidatus Aenigmatarchaeota archaeon | reverse complement strand
GAGAAATTGAAATAATTCCAAATTGTATGCTGCACATCAAACAAGGTATCTGCAAATCCATTTTCTTTATGCCCGATTAGCGTATATTCTCTCCTTACTTTTTCATCATTGATATCTGGAACAAATTTTTCTTCTAATTCAAGGATTTCTGCAACTTTCTCAAAATTTTCCTTCAACTTTGGATATGCTTTTTCAATGAAAAATCTTGATATACAACGCGTATTTAATACAAAGAACATGTGGTAATCGTGATTTGCTGAAATGCTTACCATAGATTTATAAATCTCTTTAATTATTTCCAGAATTTTTTCAGGAGAACTCATTATTTCCTCAATTTCCTTGTCTTCTATATCTTGTGGTTCTATTTCTATTCTAGAAAGAACTTTCTCTACCAACTCTTTCATTTCGGTTATAAACACAAGAAACGGTGTATCCTCAAATTTACATTCAATACCATTTTCTACAGGATTCAATCCGATCCTATAATAAGCAATCCATTCTTTTGGATTTGTATAAATTCCTAATGCATCTTTGTAGAGTTTAGCAAGGCTATTTTGAGTATATTCTCCCTCCTTTGTTATACCACCTAATAGTATTTCTTGGGTATACCGTTGGCTGAAAGCTTCTTTTAAATTCGTTTTAAGGATATTCTCTAAACTTTCTCGTAGTTCTAGAATAATAGAAAGTTCTTTGTGGAAAGGTAAAAATTTCTCTCTAACCCAATTTTTCCATTCATTATCATCCGTATAATCAAACCCCACAATTTCATCATAACTCTCCATTTTTCTCACCCGAACGAAACAAACCTAAAGCCTTTCTCAGATGTATTCTTAGATATATAATCATCTATTTTTATCAAACTTGTGAAAAGCCAGGGCATGTTCTCATTTAACATATCCATAAATATTTTTCCACTTTCTTCAATTCTAGAACTACTCTCCGATGCTGTAATACCTTTAAAATAAATCCAAGAATAGTATTTTTCTGGAAGTTGTGACTTGACTCTTTCTCTAAATTCCTCTTTTAAATTTTGAACCTTACCAAAAAGCATACTTAAAGTTTCTTTAATCTCAGAAGAGTAAGAAAATTTATTCCATAAGAGTTCATTAAGTTTTACGATAGCACCTCCAAATGATTTACCTTGTTTCTTGGGGTTATATTCAGGAAAACAATAAATTGTATAATCCTTAAACGTTTGTGTTTCTGGGTTAATTGGATTGTCCCAATCTAATTCTATTAAACCAAACTCGTTTTGAAGAAAATCAAAGATTTGGTCCACTCTCGGGTAAGCGGATTTCATGAACCTATAAGTCACTTGGTTTATGGAGCAAATAAAAAATGTTCCATAATTATAATTTATTGACAAATTCAACAAAGCTTGATACCATTCCTTTATCAACTCCTTAACCTTTTCTGGATTTCTTTTAAGTTCTTCATAATTAAGCTGAGGTTCTTCAAAATTGGAAATTAAAGTCTGATGTTGAAGAGCGTAATCAAGAATATTGAAAATTTCTTTAACTAATTTTATGAACTGTGTTTCTGTAACCTCAACGGTAATCTTTGTCAAACTCTCACCGTATTGCTGCTGTAATATCCAAGATTGTAAGTCTTTTAATCTTAAACCAAAAAATCTAAGATAAAACTTAGCCAAACTATTTTGAGAATAAATCTCTTCACTTACTAGTCTTATCCCTCCTAAAATCAATGGTTTATCTTCCTCTTTTACTTCGCTTAAGGGCAGATTGTCAAATTCTCTTTTCAACTCCTCAAAATATTCTTTAAGTAACCATGAAAATTTCCAAAGCGGAATTACAAAGTTCTCTATATAATTTTTCCACTCATCTTTATTTGTGTAATCAATGAATCCTTCTATTTCATCATATGTCTTCATTTTTCAACACCCCTAGTTATCTCTTCGATAATATTTTCAGGTGATTTCAACTTATAAAGCTTTTTTCTTGCATCTTCTGGAGTCGTTCTCATTTCCAACCAGCCAGCTTTCCTCATTTCAGACAGAATGCGCTAACCATTCTTTCGTCATCTGGCAAAGTTTTAGTAGCCTGTTCATGATTAAACTCTTTATTCTTGAACTCAACCCAAAGCAAAGAGTAGCGTTGCATGAGCCACTTAGGTAGAGGTTCTACCATTTTCCATCAACTATGCTCTAGTCTCTCTTTTTGTCCAGCACACTCTTAGGATCTTTATTCTTCCATTTTCTATAGTATATTCATCTGTAGCTTTACATCCACCAAGGACTCTTTCATCAATTCTAAGGTTGTTTCCTGAGTTGGAGCCCCAAGCCACTCCTTCAATCTTTCTGTAAGTGCCATAAAGAAAATAATACTGCAAGAGTTAAAAAGTTTTTCTCGAGAGGTTAGATTTTGGAATCAGAGAATATAATGTTAAATTTAAATTTACTAAATAAATCTAAAAAACATAAACTTAAATAGGGCTTAATTCTAGAAGAATACTTTCTGCAGACAAATAGGAGGATTTTAAAAAGAGGAGGAGTTAGGAGGGAGACACGTACACTACCGAATCGCCTCTTACCAACACGGTACCGAGACCCTTCTTGACTTCGCCGTTCTCGAGAAGCTCGGCCTTCTCAAGCACTATGTTCATATGGATATCATAGGCGATCATCACACCGCGAAACTCTTTACCGCCTTTCAATCCCACGATCACCGTATTGTTAAGTGCGCTGTTCAACAGATCAAAAGGTTTCCTCTGTTCGGCCATTCCAACACCACCTTTTATTTCACTTTTCAAAAATCTTAAGAATTATACGAACAAAACCATTTTAAACCTACTCTTTATCTTTAACCGCTTTTTTAGGTTCTGTACCCGATTGTCTCCTATGTTTCTTAATCTTGTGCTCTTCGCTTTCCAACAGGATGACATGGTCGGCAGTATTACGCAACGCTACACTGAACCCTGGTTCGGCGCCCACCACTATCGTTTCCTTACCGAGTTCTTTAGCTTTGATCAGAACAGGTCTGAAATCGGCATCGCGTGTCATTAAAGCGATTATGTCCACTGCTGGGTTGAATGCCTGCTGAGTGGCGTCAACGGCCATGGACACGTCAACATCGCCGGAGGTTATCACCGGTTCGTAACCCTGGTTAATCATCGCCTCTATCAATTTATCGGATGCGTACTGATCAAGAAACACTTTGGCAATCTTGATCTTACCGTATTTCTCCAGTTCCTTTTTCACTTTGTTAAGGTTTATGTGCACATCCTTACGTATAACGTTAGGACCGTCGATAAAGAATGCAATGTTACGTCGTGACCCTCGGAAAACCTTTCTAATTCGGTCCAATAAACCCATCGTTCTCACCTTAAAATGATCTGGAAGTATTCACATACTCACCCAATGTTTAAAAACACTATCCCACTTTTAACCGTTTTACCATTATTTAACATTTTTTAAATGTTATATTTTGGTTTTCTGTAGAAGATGTTCCAACCCGAAGGTCTCCAGAGCGTTCTTTCCGGTGACCTCGAATACTGTATCGATATCCGTATTGAGGACATCCGAGATCTGCTCAGCACTCTTTGTTATATCATCGAAACTGCCGAGGTAAGGTGCATCGGTTTCGATAACAAGATGTTCTATGCCTACCTCCTTGATCACCTTTTTTCTTGTCCTGGATTTTATCGGCGGAACGGATATCAATGCTCCGTGATCCACAGCCCTAACAGCCTGTCTGGGTGTACCGCTGAAACAATGGAGTACAGATTTCACCGAATAGTTCTCAAGAGTTTCTATAACATCATGTTCCGCTTTACGCGAATGAACCACCACCGGCAAACCGTTTCTTTCGGCGATGTCTAACATGGAGACGAACACTTTCATTTCCCGCTCCTTTTCTTCCGGAGTTTTCCCGTAATGATAATCCAACCCTATCTCGCCGATCCCGACAATCTTCCTGTGTCTAACATCACGGGCCAGATCACGGACCAAAGAATCAACATATCTTACGGATTCATCCACATATTCCTGCGATGTACGCAACACTGTCTGCGGGGCGATGCCTACAACAGCAAACACATTAGACAGTTTTGAAACCAGTTCAACAGTCTTTTCAGTGGTCCGGTAATCGTATCCCGCAGTAATGAAGATTCTATCACCCGTCTCGATCAAAGACCTATCGAAGTTTCTCACATCAACCAGATGACAGAATCATAGTTACATAATTTTGAAAAGGTATTTTTAATATTTGTTTATAGTTGGATTCGCTAAGGAAAAGTAAATAAAAAATGAAATGAGAGGGGAATTAAGGTAAGGTTTAAATATGATTCGTGAGTAAATTTTACTGAGAAAAAACCGTTTTAGAGGTCACTATTTAAG
>JAGGYQ010000012.1 GCA_021162425.1 Candidatus Aenigmatarchaeota archaeon | reverse complement strand
ACTCAAAACATCCAAATACTAATATCAAAATCCAATATTAATATTATGAAAAAAATTATTTTGCTGGCGACCTTGTTGTTTTTCCTTTTCATCCTGCCGGGAAAAGCGTTTGCAGTTTGCAACAACCCACCTTCTGGCAGCTGGGTCGTGAACGGAGAAGAACACTGCGAAAACCAGACCATAACACTCAACGGAAATTTAACAATTAACCCAACAGGCAACCTGACATTAAAAAACGTCACACTAATTCTCAACTGCTCGTTCAATGGCGAATTTAAAATCGTAAACAACGGGACACTTTTAATCAATTCCTCAACCATAACATCGGGAAACACATCTGGCTTTGCTAACTATGGATTCATAAATAACCCCGGAAGCAACCTCACCGTGTCAGACTCGCATTTCAGATATTTCGGGTATTATTCAGACGATATCACTACAAGGGGAATTGTCGTGCAAGCAAACAACATACTGATAAAGAATAACGTATTCATGATGGATGCGAAATCAGATAATGTTTACGGGCTCATCTTGAAAGATACAAGCAACGCCACTATCGACAATAACACGATAAACTCAACAGTAAATTACAGATACAGAAAAGCTGTAGTCATTATAAACTCCGAAAACTGCAACATAACAAACAACAAAATCTACATGACAACATCAATCGGAAATACTTACAACCGCGGAATCTCCCTTGGCCTCTGGCCTTACGAAGGCAGCAAAAACATACTGATAAAAAACAACCTGATAAATATGTCTGGTCAGGAATCCAAAGGTATATTTGTTAGACCAACAAGCATAAACAACGTTGTAACCAACAACACAATAGAGCTTTATGCTGATTCCTCGTATGGAATGCGGCTGAGTGATTCTGTCACCGCAACAAACAACACCATCATTGCCCATGGTCCAAGGAGCTATGGTATCTTTTTTTATCGATGCTCAAACGCTGCGAACATCTCAAATAACACTATAAATGTGGAGAAGGGACCAGCCATAGAATTTTCCGGGGACTCCCTTACATATTTTATCCACAACATAACATCAAATTATGCATGGGGCAAACCCATCCTTTACTTTCTGAACTCACCGAATTCTACGCTGAACAACTGCGAGTTTTCACAGCTCATCGTCGTAAACTCAAGTAATTTCACTGTCCAAAACTGTACTACGCATAATCATGGTGTAAAGGTTATCTTCTCGCCCAACTTCACACTTAACTCATCTAACCTCACAGTAAGAGGCCGCGAAAACGCAGTCTATATCTACAACTCAAGCGAAAGCGTGATAGTGAATTCAACCCTTCACACACTCTTCTGTTCAGGCAACAACTATGCACACAGCATTTTTGTAAAATATTCAAACAGAACCACAATCGAAAACAACACAATTGTGAACGACGACGGCTCATCAGATGCTATACACATTGAACACTCATCGTACAATACCTTGGCAAACATCGAAATTAACACAACCTCCTCGTATAGCAGAGGTCTTTATCTATATTACTCATCTTTTAACAACATCACCAACCTCACCATTTACACGAAGGGCAACAAAGGGCACTGTATTTATCTTTCGAACGCCGATGCGAACGCCTTTTCAAATGTCGCTGTCCTTGCTGTTGGCTGGGATAACACATACGGCTTATATTCAAAGGATTCGAAGGTCAACAAATTCAACGATTCAATCATATATTCTTTCTGGAACAGCGATGTCTATCTCGACGGCTTCGGAAACATTACAATGACGAATGTAACATTCAACACATCAGATATAACATTTGCGACAGGTTCAACCGCCAACATAACCGTAAAATGGTATGTGGATGTCCGTGTTGAAAATTCACTAGGGTCCCCTGTTCAAGGTGCAAACATAACATGTGAAGACCGATACGGCAAAGGGAAATTCTCGGAATTAAGCGACGAAAACGGAAGCATTAGAAGAAAGGCATTGACAGAATTCTGGAAAACTGCAAGCCAGACATACTATTACACAAACTACACCTTCACCGCGACCAAAGATAACTCGGACTACGGCATAACAAGGATGTCGGTCAATATAAATGAAACCCAAACCATTGTAATAACGCTGACAAAGCCGCCGAAAGTGTATGAACCAAAAACATACACGTATGCAAACATCGAAAAAACTGTTTTCAAATCAGGAAGACCTGTGATAATCCGTGTGAATATCACAGACTTCGATGGAAGAGATGATATCAAGAGCGCAACCGTGACCATAACAGACTCGTTAGGCGAAGTGAGAGTTAGCGAAGGCTCCATGAACAAGACAACATCAATTACAAATGGTTATACATACGAATACATATACACACTTCCAAATAACGCATCTGGTGTATGGACTATAAACGTAACAGGCGAAGACAAAAATGGAAACAAAGGAAGCAATAAAACTACTTTCGCTTCCCTGTCTTTAACACTTCAGGTGAAATTAGTTCTCAACAACTCAGAGGCAAGTATATACGTGCCAGGTTATGGCGAGGTCTCAAAAAACAATCAAACCTATACGAATCCTAAATATTATTACATAGTTTCTTACATGCAGAATATACTCACAGGACTTCTCCTTAAATCCAATAATCCTGTTTCATTATTTACAGATACGCAAGACACAAACTACGCCATCGCCATCGACACGCAAATGCCGAATTCCATGATATTCGTCATTTTTTCAGAAGGAAACTGGGTTACTGTGAACAGACGAATCAGCCTGATAAACAGAGGTGAATTCCTCAAATACCCTAAACCAACATTTGCCTTTGGCCTCGGAACATACGAAGTGGATTTTGTCATCCCCCTGGGCAACGTATCAGGCAGAGCAATACTGCATAAAGGTGAACATAAAATATCAATAAAACACGGCGGCGTCACACAAGGTAAAGTATTGATTGAAATCACACCAAAATGAAATATAAGGGACGCTGATAAATATTAAGTATGACTGGTTTTTTCAAAAAAAAGAACAAAGATTCGCAAGAACACAGAATGTTATACTTCCCCAGCGAATCAGAGCCGCACATAGAATCGAGGGAGTATAGAATTTTCAAAAAAAAAGAAAGAATTCCATACTCTTGGTTTGAAAATCTTGCAAGGTTTGCAGGAAGCATAATAAAGGTAAGTCCACCTGACGAAAATACAAGAAAAGAACTCAAAAACTCCATATCGTTCACGGGTCTGCGCATAACGCCTGAGGATGTCATGGCTCTCGTTGTTCTCACAGCTATGTCGTCCGTGATACTTTCAATATTTTTGATAGCTGCGGGTGTCATTCCTGTTCTAGGCTTCCTCTTTATAACAGCCGCGGGTGTCGGTCTTTCATACTACTTTCTGAAATACCCATCAAACCTTTTAAAGGCGTATAGAATCCAAGCGTCTTCGCAGGTTGTTCTGGCTATACTTTACATGGTTGTCTCCATGCGTGTATCACCAAACCTTGAACAGGCTTTGAGATTTGCTGCATCGAACATCTCTGGACCTCTTGCATGGGATATGCGAAGACTTTTATGGGATATAGAGATGGGGAAATATTATTCCGCTTCTCACGCCCTCGTTGATTATATAGCGAAATGGAAACCCGAAAATGAGGAATTTGCCGAGGCGTTGCGATTAATAAGAGATTCGCAGACGCAACCAATGAGCAGGCAGGGTGCTGTCCTTGACGAGGCGTTGGACACGATATTAGAAGGTACAAAAGTCAGAATGAAGCACTACGCACAGGAATTGAGTCTGCCCGTCAGCATAATTCATATGATGGGTATTGTTTTACCTGTGATGGGTTCGATAATGGCACCAATGGCAGCAGTTTTTCTTTCAGACATTGCAAGACCTGAATATTTTGCCATTGGCTATGATATTATACTTCCCATCTTTCTCATCTGGTTCATAAATACCATACTGAAAAAAAGACCGTCCACGTTTTCGCAGGTTGATACATCAAAGCATCCAGACCTGCCACCCAATGGGAAGTTTATTATGAGGTTCGGCGATAAAAAAGTAGTTTTGCCTGTTCTGCCCTTCGCAGTCATGGTTGCGTTGATTTTCCTGACACCGCCTATGTATTTCTTTTCAGCCAACCCTGAAATTCTTTTTTCAGCCAAGGGAACACATGATGTTTTATCGCTTATAATGTCCTGTATGATAACAATGGGGATTGCATTTTCATTATCAACATATTTCATGCTTTCGAACTACCAGCGAGTGCAAATACAGGGTGACATCGAAAAAACTGAAAGCGAATTCGAACTGGCGTTGTTCCAGCTCGGCAACAGAATATCCGCGGGCGTTCCCGCAGAAGTGGCACTTGAAAAATCAATAGATGACGTCAAGGACCTTACCATCTCAGGTCTCTTTATAACAGCATTAAGAAACATCAAAAATTTAGGCATGACCTTCAAGGATGCGCTTTTTCATCCGAAGTGGGGAGCCGTGAACTACTATCCAAGCAGACTTATAGAGAACATCATGTATATGGTCATAGACATAGGCAAAAAAGGTGTGAAGTACGCGGCGGAAGGTATGCTAACCATAGCAAAGTATCTCAGAAGCATAAAGGACACGCAGGAATATATAAGGGAGTTGCTTCAGGACTCTGTCTCTTCCATGACGTTTCAGGCGTATATGCTCACACCTATGGTCACAGGTCTCATTGTCTCAATGGCACAAATAATCATAAAAGTTTTAACTGTTTTGTCTTTGAGACTTCAGGCAATGACCATGGGGACAGAGGGCATGTCTATAAATATGACGCAGGGATTATTTGGAATAGGCGTGGGCAATGTTTCTACCGCGGTCTCTCCTGAAATGTTCCAGATAATAATAGGCATTTATCTTATAGAAGTTATCATTATCTTGGCGATGTTTATAACAAAAATAACAAAGGGTGAAAACAAGGTTTACCAATGGTATACTGCTGGAAAAATGCTTATAATAGCGGTGTCAATGTATTTTCTTGTCGCTGTCGGTGCATCAGCAATGTTCGGTGACCTGATAAGACAGGCAATAGAAAGCATAGCAGAATAAAACACACCAAAACTTGTTTTAGAAGATAGGCCGCGGCCGAGATTTCCAACATAAGGGAGCCTTCCCCTCCCTTATCAACCCTTCCTACTGTCAAGGCATCACTCCTTATGATATGTAATGGAGAGGCTTATTTGAACTCGGGTCTGGGGCTCCACAGGCCCCCGTGCTAGGCCAGGCTACACTACCGCGGCCATGATTAATAAAAGTATGTCAAAAGCTTATATTAATTTCCTCACTCGTCATCTTTTGGTCTCATAAATGGAAAGAATATGACATCACGTATAGACAGAGAATTCGTAAGCAGCATAGTTAATCTGTCTATGCCAAAGCCCAAACCTGATGTTGGTGGAAGACCATATTCAAGCGCGCGAAGGAAATCTTTATCCATTTTCTGCGCTTCAAAATCACCTTTTTTCAACCGCTGTTCGGATTTCTTCCAGAATTCCTTCAATCTCTCCGGGTCATTCTCCTCGCAGTATGATAAACCCATTTCCCACCCATTTATTATGATTTCGAATGCCATGACAAACCTCGGGTCTTCTTTTTTCAACCTTGCCAGACCAGCAGCCTCGGCTGGATAATCGTAAACAAGCGTTGGTTGTATCAACTTCGGCTGAACCAAATCCTCAAAAACTTTTATCGCTACTTCATCCCATGTTCCGCAATCGGAAACGTCAAGACCAAGTTTCTCAGCGTCTTTTCTTGCTTTTTCAAATGTTGTCGCATTTTTTTCAAAATCGATGCCTGTGTGCTTTTTTATAGCGTCAACGAATCTTATTCTCTTCCATGGCGGCTTGAGGTCGATTTTTCTTCCCTGATATTCTATTTTTGTTGTGCCGAGAACTTTTTTGGCAATAAAGCTGAAGAGCTCTTCGGCGAAGCTCATGTTATCCTTGTAATCAGCGTAAGCCCACATTGTTTCAACCTGTGTGAACTCTGGGTTATGAAGTTTGTCAACCCCCTCATTTCTGAAGTCACGCGAAAACTCAAATATCTTTTCGTACCCACCCACTATTAATCGCTTAAGATAAAGCTCGTTTGAAATCCTCATATAAACCTTCATGTCGAGTGCGTGGAGTTTGGATTCAAAAGGTCTCGCGGATGCCCCTCCGTATATAGGCTGAAGGATGGGGGTTTCGACCTCGACAAACCCTTTCATGCGCATAAACTCACGGATAGCCTCGTTTATCTTTCTTCTTTTTTCGAAAACTTCGCGCACTTCTGGATTAAGTATAAGGTCTACATATCTCTGCCTGTAGCGAAGCTCCTTGTCTTTGAGTCCGAACCACTCCTTCGGAAGCGGACGTATAGCTTTCGTTAGCAGTTCAAAGTCCTGAACCCAAACTGTTAATTCACCGCGCTGAGTCCGAAAGATAAAACCTCTCACACCTATTATATCGCCTGTGTTTACCATTTCATCGAAAAATTTGAATTTTCTCTCGCCTATGGTCTTCGTCTCTATGAAAATTTGAATTCTCCCTGATGTGTCCTGCAAATCGCAGAATGCTATCTTCCCGTGCTTCCTTATAGACCTTATGCGCCCTGCCAAAGATACCTTGAATTTCTCTTTTTTCTCGCCGTTTTTGAGGTCATGAAACTTATCAGCAAGCTCTTTAATGTAATGCGTTTTTTCGTATTTTTTTCCATACGGGTCAAAACCTGATCTTTTCAGTTCCGTTACTTTCTTTTTTCTTTCCTCGATTTCCGATGTCACACCCTCCATTCAACCACTCTCCGCGCATATCTTTTCGAAGTAATATTCGAAGTCATCAGCCAATTCTTTGGAGTATATCACAACGTTTGCCTCATGGTTTTTTTCGAATGAATAATAACTCCAGTTAGTGGAGCCGATGATGACGATTTTTCCGTCAATAATTATCAATTTGTCGTGCGTTGTAATATCTTTTCTATCGAACTTTATATTTATTCCTTTTTTCTGGAGCATTTTGAGGAGTGGGCTGTCTGTTGCATGTTCATCAACAACCACCTTCACATCAAGCCCACGCCCAGCAGCGTTTTCGAGATCTTTGAGCAGCATGTTCACGCTGCTGTCAGGATAATCTGGGTAGTAATTCATACTAAACATAACTATGTGTATGCTCTGGTTGGCTGAGTTCAAAAGTTTGTGAACAAAAGGAAAATATTCCCTGTCTGTTAGCATAAGCGTCTGATTTTCGCTGATGTCAACAACTGCAGCTGACCGGTATAAAAACGCGTCGTTATATACCAAATAACCAAGAGCAACAAAAAACAACACCAAACATAAAATTACAAAAATTATCTTATTTTGCATAAGAAATAATATATAAATCATTAATTAAAAAATAGCATATAGAAGATATTTTACGAATATGCAAGGTTTTTAAAAGGGGCTCGAATGTCTAGCGAACGTAAACTATATGTTGGGGTGATAGTTTCATTGCTCTTGACCATAGTCTTTGTTCTCCCGAGTTCTGCCGTCAACAGTAATTCGGGAAATTTCACAGTAACGCCCGACAATGTTTATCTCAACTGGTCAACAAGCGCAAAGATAAATTTAACATCAAATAACGATAGTGTGGTTCTGCTGATTAACAACGAATCAACAAGTGTTGAGCCGAGATATTTCACAAATGATGATTATAAAGTAGGAAATACATTATATCCTAATTTTAATGGTATTGAATTTGATCTCTGTTTTACATCTTTAACAAAAAATGGTATGAAGTTCGTGGTGCAGAATTCAACAGATGCATATGTAAGTATTACAAATGAATTAAACAACACGAACAGTTCATTATTCACACTTACGCCATATCTTTTCTGCCCGCCTGGTTACTATTTTGGTCAATTCAATGTAACTCAAAATGGGACAAATGATTATGCTACCTTAAACATGTCTGTAAATATACCGATAAGTGGAGATAACACATTCAATTCAACAACAAATAAAGCAGGTTTCAAAGGAACATTTTCAACAAGCGATGCTGCAAACAAAAATTCACATATTTACTATTTCAATACAAGCCTAGCCGAAAATGCAACATACGTTTCTGTAAATCTCACATGGGATAATTACAACCAAGACCTTGATCTTTTCCTTTTCGATTCATCTGATAATTTACTTACACAATCAAACGAAAAGAATGGAAATGAGTATCTGATTTATGAGATACCATCAACATCCGATATGTGGAAGTTGAAAATATACGGCAATGTTTCTTCACCTGTAAATTACACAGGATGGATATATTTCACAACATTGAATGTGACAAATACAAGTGATGATAGTCAAAAGATTGATCTCCTTGATTTTGATATTTTGGATCCGAATGAAACATCTGAAACTATAAATTATACATTGGTGAATGAAGGTAACCTTGTCCTTTCAGATGTCAAGGAGAGAAAAGAAGTTTATCACATAAACGCATGGAGTTCAAACAAATCAACGACCTACAATTTTCTTGTTCCTGATTTCACACAAAAACTCAAGGTTGTTTTGTCCTGGAAAGGATCAACCAAATGGAAAATATCTTTGAACGATTCTAACAATAATCTTATAGGAAGTTCATATGGCAAATATTACAATGCAAATGTAACTGATGGTCTACAAAAAGAAATAATAATATTCAATGGCCCATTTAACACGACAAACGATGGTTTCTGGAGAATAAAAGTTGAAAACCAGAGCGAGATAAAAGATGATTACAATCTAACCGTTTATTTATGGATTCCAAACTCAATTGTTGTTTCGAATTATCCAACCATCTTCACATTCAATTCCACCGGAAATGCTAACTCAACAAAAAATGTTTCTGTTTATCTTAAAATACCCGAAGAGGATATAATAGGCGGTGATTACGAAGGCTTTATTGAGTATTACCAGACGAATAAATGGTCTATGAGAATACCTTTGGAATTCCATGTCAAGGCTGGAACATTTCTCATAAACAATACACTTGAAACCGTAACTGTTCGTGTAAAGGATAACATAGGTTTCAACAGATTGGGTTCAAATGCATTAAAGGTAAGTTTACCTGTCAAGAATATCGGTGAATACAACATAACATATACAAATACAACAAGTGATTATAAATTGAACAATACAGCTCATACAGATAAATACATAGATTTCAATGTCACATGGCCCGATAATCCAATAAAAGCAAACTCTACAGATGAACTCAACATAACAATTTACATAAATACATCAAAAACAAATGATACCGAAGGTGTTTATAGAGGCAACATAACATTTGATACAAGTGCACAAAGTGCAAATTCATCTTCATACCCATTCAAGAAATTTGTCGTTATAATTGAGGTCAATCTTACAAAATATCTTGAAGTTAATGTTACAAGTGTTTCACCAACTTTTGTTTCACAAACGGAAAATTCAACGAATATAACAGCAAACATAACTGTTAAACTTGCCAACGGTTCATACATATCTGAAAATGAAACGATGAAAATATACGATTTCACCTCAACTAAACTAAAAGAGGGGAATGTGACCACTACGACTTATACATTGCAGAACATCACAGGCAACAATCCAAGTGGTGTAGCATGTCCCTCAAATAATTCATCCCATATCTGCATGATAAAATCAACCTTACCCGGCGGTAGCGTTGGTGGGAGATATTATTATATCGTGTCTTTGAGGTTCAACACGAGTGTTTTAGGTGGAGATGGTGTAAACCTCACAGGAACAGGCACATCTAGCCAACAGATTGTGATAAATAATACAGGTATTTTCCTTTCAGAAACAGACCACCCTCCTGATGTTTATGAAGGTGAAACTATTGTCTACACAGTTCTCGTGAGAAACTATGGACCTTTAGAGGCAAAAAATCTTCAGATAAGATTTGACAAAGGCTCCTGCCCTGTATCTGTATCAACTTCCACCAACAATTGCAGCGCAGAAAATGCTTCAACGACGGATTGGAAAATATCTAATTTCCCTGAGTATTGTGCGTCATGGTGCAAGCTCTCATGGACGCTGACAGGGAATTCTGTGAGTGAAGATTCGTCATGCTCTAATGCGCAGGTAAAGATAATATCCGGGCATGCAAACTTTGGAAATATAACAGGTATAAGGCTGACTGTTAAAGATAATTCGTCAACGTCGAGCCAGCAGGCAACGCAACAGCAACAGAGCAGCACATGCTCAAGCAACAGCGACTGCGCTGATTCAGAATATTGCTTAAACGGGGTATGCACAGCTGTTTCATGCCCAAATGGGCATGTTTCAAATCACGTATGTATCCCTTATCAGAGAAAGCTGAGCATAACAGAGTATCCGAGGGAAGCAAGCGTTATGCAGGGTAGTACAACAAGCTTAAAGGTTACTGTTAAAAATATAGGAGACCTGTCAGCCACTACAAAACTTGAGATAATACCATCTTTGAACGGAACCACATTCTCTGTATCCCCTGACTCTTATACGCTATTATCTGGTATTTCAGGTATTTTCACCGTCAAGGTCAGCGTAAGCAATAAAACAGAAATAGGTCGTTATAATCTTCAATTCAAAGCATACGCAACAGAAAATTCAAGCGTTTACGACACAAAGGATTTCACATTGGTCGTGGAACCAACCGAAGAAACAAAAATTTACGTAAATAAAACATACAACGATATCAAAAAAATGTTCAACGACATCTCCCTTCAATTCGAAGGTATCATTCCCACAATGGTATCGGACATAAACTACACAAGAGCCAACAGAACATACACAAGGCTAATAACCATGTTAAAAGAAGCAGAAAATTATCTGCGCGCTGAAAAATATGTGGATGCATACATGCTTCTGAAAGAAGCGAACGAATCACTTAAGTCATTCCAAGAGGAAGTAAACAAACTCATTGAAGAAAAAATGACTAAAGAAAGTTCAAATATGTGGATATTTATAGGGATAGGGATAGCTGTTGTAGTGATAGGAGCATTGCTTGTTTATCTCCTGCTCCCGCCCAAGAAAGGATACCATCCCGCATTTGGCTACACACCACCAAAAAAGAGGTCGGTTAAATTAAAGATTAACTTTGCCTTAGCCAAGTTAAAAGATATTCTCAACATAGTTTCGCACATGAAAAGGATTCACCACAAAATAAAACAAAAGAGAATAACGGATTTCGAGGTAAGCGAAAGTGTTGAAAAATTAAGAAGGAAAGTATACAGCGGCGATTATACAAAATTAACGCAATTCGCATACAAATACAAAAAAGGTTCGATGAAGAAAAAATAGATATTTAATTTCTCGCATTAATTATTATTAGGTGCTCTCATGGGATACAGGCTGGTAGCGTTTTCAATACTTTTGTTATCTTTGATATCTGCGACGGGCTCGATTTTGGGTTTTATGCTTCGCGGGCTGTCTGGAATATTTTACGGCTTCGTTTTGTCTTTTCTTCTCTCACTTCTCACAATTTTGTTGCTTTACAGATATTCCCCTCTCATTATACTGAAGACATACCATGCAAAGCCCCTTAAAGACGATAAGGTTAAAGAGCTGAACGAAATACTAAAGCCACTATGCTTAAACGCGGGAATAAACAAACTGCCTGAAATTTACATAGTTCCCATGGATAATCCGAATGCATTTTCAACGGGCTGGGGAAGGGATAAGGCAATCATATGCGTCACAGCCGGCCTACTGACAATGGACAGGGAAGAGATAAGAAGCGTATTCTCACATGAAATATGGCATATACGCAATAAGGATATACTCATACAGTCAGTAGCTGCGGTTGTCTCCAAGATTCTTGCATCAACTATAATCCTGATGCCTTTTGCCGTTCTTTTCACGCACCTTTCGCTTTCGCCTGTCAGAGAATACAGAGCTGACTATTATGGGGTTCGGTATGCAAAGGATAGCAAAAAACTTGCAGAAACCGTCAAAAAAATGAATGAGATAGCAATCGAATTCCCGCTGGATGGTTTTGCGTGCATGAGCTGCTTGTGGATAGTAAATCCGTATACAAGAACAGGAATAAATGCATGGTTCAACACACACCCGCCGACTGCAAGGCGCGTGAAGAGAATAAAGGATATGGAGCACAAAGGCATGCCCGAGCCGCCTGTGCTGACTGAAATAGATTTGGATTGAGGTGATAGGAATGATAAGCAAAAGACTGGAAAAGGTTGACGAGGAACTCCAATTGCTCAGAAAACGTATAGAATTCGGGGGACCGCAGGCATTGATATTCTGCGAAACGCTTGAAAATGTGCTGAGGGAGTTAAAGGTCTTTGACCAGAAAAAATACAGGGCTGAACAATTGGAGAACGACATTAATCGAAGATTCGAGGCAATAATCACAGCACTTGAAAAAATAACAGAAATTTTAAAGGATAACAACTTTATCTAAAATTCCATTTTTATACCGCTTTTTCTCGCAATTTTAAAAGCTCTTGACATCTCCTTTTCTGTCACGTATCTGTTTATTTTGTCGTACTTTGAAGCCTCAAATTCTGGGTGATATTGGTCCATTACATTGACCACGGCGTGTTTCAGGTTTTTACCCAGCCATTCAAGAACACGTCTGGAGCAACATTCCACATGACCCGGTAAAACTAGATGACGGACAATTACATCTGCGTGCATTTTCGCCGCGAGAAGATTTCTTGTTGTAATATCCCAATAGTCTTTAACTTTTGAAAGTCTTTCTGCGCAATTGTTATTCCCGTATTTGAAATCTGCCAAATAAACATCTACCAAGCCCTCGAGTAATTTCATGCTTTTCACAGTCATATACATGTTTGAATTCCAGATTATGGGCTTGTTAATTTCGAGATATTTCAACATCTCGATTATGGTATGCAGGTGTGGTATCGGGTCACCACCAACTAAATTTACGTTTTTGCTTATGTGCGCTTTTTCCCTGACGAATTCCGCGAGTTTCTCTCCATCAACTGCATGTCCGCGCTCTATCTGCCTTGAGATGGTGTAGTTTTGGCAATATACACAGTAAAAGTTGCATCCGATAAAGAAAAATGTGTGACTCGGTATCAAACATCTCTCCTCCCCCATATGCAGAAACTGGCTCGAAAGATAACTTGTTTCACCAACACTGCAAAATCCTTTTTCACCGCTTTTCCTGTTAACAGAGCATTTCCGTTCGCAAAATTCGCATGACTCAAGCATTCTTTTTGCAATTTCGAGTTTAAGGTCGACTAATGTTCTGTTTCCGTATGCTGACTCATTCGGAACCTGCCTTTTTGTGTCGATTGTCTTCAATTTTTCCCTGAACTCTTTCATTTTGGATGTGTGAATTTTCCATAACTTTTTTTCGTTTTCAGATGCGGAAAAATCAACTTTTATTGTTTTTGCTATCAGAAATCTTGCAGGGAGCCTGCCGTCACAGACATCATAGTATCTTTTCATGCACTCACATTTTATATAAAGCAGACAGTCTTTTGAAATTATGCGGGAAGAGCATTTAAATAGTGGTGTTCAATATTTTCAAATGCGGGAAATATTTCCATGCGTTTGGCAGGATGGCAAACATTTATTCACGAAAAATCTTGTCCCAGGTGACCGGACGTATTCAAAGAATATTTTCAAATTCAAAGGCTTTGAGCTTCGCGAATGGAACCCTCATCGCTCAAAACCTGCTGCAGCAATACTAAAAGGGTTAAAACAATTTCCGTTGCAAAAAGGTATGAAAGTCCTGTATTTAGGTATCGCTTCCGGACAGACCGCCACATTTTTCTCTGACATAGTCGGAAAATCAGGCATCATATACGGAATTGAAATATCTGACAGGTCTATTCGCGACACACTTCCTTTAGCCGAAAAACGAGGCAACATAGCTCCTATTCTTGCAGATGCAAGAAAACCAGAGGAATACGAATGGATTGAAGACGTTGATTTGATATTTGAGGATGTCGCCTCTGATGATCAAACCCCGATAATGATTCGGAACAGCGAACGATTTCTTCGAAAGAACGGCTTCGCAATGATGGCAATAAAGGCGAGGTCGATTGATGTTGTTAAATCGCCTGACGAGATTTACAGGAAGGAAATCGAAAAACTGAAAAAGCATTTTGAAATTCTGGACAAAGTCAAGCTTGACCCATATGAGAAAGACCATCTTTTTCTCGTTATGAAGAAAATTTGAAGCAACCCAAACCCATGCATTTCTCTATTTTTCAACCGTTGATATATCTATCATTTTTTAAATTCTTTCAAAACCTCCTCGATCTTTTTCTCCAAATCTTTCCTCATATCTTCTCCTTGGTCTTTCTTTGAATAAAAATCCATCTTTGCTGCCAGCGAGAGCTTCGATGCAACCAAGCGCGCTATTTTTCCTTTCAACGGCTTTGGCGCCTGCTGAACGAACGGGTGCCCAAATATCACGCCATATTTTGGGGCTTTCCCTTCACCTTTCAAATGCCTGAACAACGCTTTCTCCGCGCCGAGAAGCTGAATCGTCGATGATGGGAGCTTCGCTAACTTTTCAAGACCGCCTGCAATGTTCAGAAGCCTTGCCGCAAGCATATGACCTGCCACAGCCGTCATGTTTGGTATAGTCTTTTTGCATACGTCTTCAAGATATGAAGACATCGCATCTTTCATTGTGTAAAGCTCAATCACCTGTCTCGCTATTCTTTGGGTATTTTTGATATCTTCCTTTCCAAAATTCATACCGACCGATTTTTTTGCAAGACTGTCAAAACCCTTTACATTACATCTCTCTCCGTACCTCGCAACAAGTTCCGCGAATTTTTTGTGGTCCTTCACCGCTTTGCTCAATTCAGGAAAATGCAAACCGTAAAGTTCGCGAAGTCTTTCTACGAGGTTGTTTAGCGAATTATTAAGCTCATCTATCATACCCACAATCAGCATTATTATTTTATCCTTTCTGACCATCTTTTTCAACTTATTTGCTGTAAGATACATACACACATTTGAAAGGAGTTTGTTGAGTTCAGCATCGCTTTTTACAATGCCTTCTCGGACAGAAATTTCCCTGTATTTTCTTAACGCTTCCTTTCCCGTGTGCATTCTCTCATAAAAACACTCAATACCCGGATATTCCAACTTTTTATCCCATATTATTTTTTTTACACCTGATTTAATCAGACGGTCAAGAAGCTTTTTCTCCTCATGAACAATTTTTCCTTCTGACAAATCCATAATTTTTTGGGCGACTGTTTCGGGAACTTTCTCAAATCTCTCGAAATCCACAAGCTTTCCGTTACCATTGAATGCAAATACTCCCAAAAAATTTGTCGCAACGTATGCCTTCATAATACAAATAGAGACGTATCGGATTTAAAAATATGTGAACAATTTAAAACCTTGTTTATATTTTAACTTTATGCCGTCGCACGAACCCGAAATAATTGAAATAAGAGACAAAAACCATGCGAAAGAAGAAATAATGAAAATAGGTGCTTCAGGGGTCGATATAATGGTCCCGAAGGCAGTATTTAAAGTTGTGAAAATCCGTCATGTCAGAAGTCCTGCGGCAAATATAATAAAACAGGAAATGCTGTCGATAGGGGGAGAAGCTGCCGTAAACAGGGGTTGTGTGAGTTGTTCTGTCCCGGAGACCGATATTTTGTTAATGGGCACAATTCGTCATTATCAGCTACTGATCGAAAAAATGAAAAAACAGGTTTCTGATTGCAGGGAAATCGCAGATGAGCTGGAGGAGGTCTTGGAAGAATGGTTATAAGACTTTCACAGGAACATAAACTGCACATACTTTTTGGGATTTTCATCACCGCAATAATCTCTGCTAACATATTAGGAACGAAAATCATTCAATTATGGTTTGTTACAGCATCTGTAGGAATATTTATGTATCCTGTAACCTTTCTCATCACAGACATAGTGGAAGAGGTCTTCGGCAAGGAAAAAGTAAAGGGATTCGTATGTGCGGGATTTGTCTCTGTGATTTTGGCTATGCTCTATGTTATAGTTTCGGTTAATCTTCCCCCTGCACCTCGCTACCCTCACAACGAAGCGTTCTTAAAAGTTTTCAACCCATCCATACGCATTATGCTGGCAAGCATGACTGCGTTCATACTGTCGCAGTTTCACGATATATGGGCGTTCAATTTCTGGAAAGAAAAAACTTCAGGGCGTTTCCTCTGGCTGAGAAATAACGCAAGCACGGTCATATCACAGCTTATAGACACAACAATTTTTATGTTCATCGCCTTCTACATGGCAATACCAAAATACACCGTCGATTTCATTATCACGCTGATAATACCTTATTACATCTTAAAGGTTATTGTAGCTCTTTTTGACACGCCATTCTGTTATCTTGGTGTACGTTGGCTGGGAAAAAAATAAAAAGGTTTTTATTTAGAAACCTTAATTATAATTATGGCGTTTAACATAACCTTGACGATGACTTATTTTGCGTTCCTGCTCGGTTTTGGTGTAATAGTTGCAAATATTCTCAAAAAAAGAAAAATTCCAGACACATTTTTTCTTTTAATTCTTGGCCTGCTTTTAGGACCGACTGTTTTCATGAATCCCGCGCTTACAAAGTATGTGAGCATAACGTTGGTGGATGTGTCGGCAATGGGCGCAATACCCGATTTCCTACGCGTGTGGGCGTTAATAATGATAGTTTTCACCGGGACATTTAACCTGAATTGGAAGGTCTTCAGAAGACTTTCCGATGTTTCCATAAACCTTGCATTTGTAGGCATGGTGTTCAACACTATTATTTTTGGTGTTGCAGCGCATTTAATTTTCGGGATAAACATAATTTACACTTTGCTTTTAGGTGCCATACTCGGAGGGACAGGAACAGGTGTGCTGTATGCATTCGAGCATACGCTATCGAAATCAAAGAAAGCCCTGACTATCATAAAGGTAGAATCTATTTTCAATTCACCGCTTACTGTTCTGCTTCCTATTTTGTTTCTTGACCTCATAAACACCGATCCAGGAGCTCTTATCGAACCGTTGAAATACATGAGCCAATTCTGGCTTATGATAGTAGCGGGTATAGGGACTGGTATTGTTGTCGGCTTGGCGGTGTCAAAACTTATGAGAGCAACACTCAAAGAGTACACGCCATTGCTTCTCTTTTCCATAGCCTTGATAACGTACGCATTGGCCGAAAATATAGGAGGCTCTGGCATGCTTGCGGTCGCGGTTTGTGGTCTCATAACAGGCAATATGATATTCCCGGAAAAAGAGGAGGTGAAAAGGTTCGATGACCAGCTGTCAGAAATGTTGAGGATATCTGTCTTCACGTTACTTGGCGCGCAAGTCATGATGGTGTTCGACCTCAACCTTTTCATAAAGAGTTTTGTATTCTTCCTTATAATTTTCTTCTCCAGACCAATTTTCCTCATACCAACACTGGGGAAAATGAAAAACAAATTCACAAGGTCTGATATATTGCTCATGAGCTTTGTGGCTCCACGTGGACTGGCAGCTGCAGCCATGGCACCAATAGTTGCAAGGACCATATCACAAGCGGCTGGGAACGGAGTGGCAAATCTCATAGTTAACGTGATATTCCTGATAATGCTTTTTTCTGTTCTTTTCTCAACCATGTCCGCGGCTCTCATATCCAAATTCTCGCATAAAAAGGAAAGGTCAGCAGAAGAAAACGCAGTCAAGCATGAAACGACAGATGAGCCATTTGTTGACGTCTCAAAAATTCCTGAAGATGAGAAGAAAATCGCAGGGCAGAACAACCAAACTTAAGGTGAGGTATAATGAGCATTATTAAAAAAGTTACAGCGAGGGAAGTGCTGGACTCGCGCGGAAATCCGACAGTCGAATGCGATGTCGTAACAGAAGATGGTTTGTTTCGTTCAATTGTTCCGTCGGGCGCTTCCACAGGAAGTTATGAGGCAGTAGAGCTAAGGGATAATGAAAAACGCTATATGGGAAAAGGTGTGCTTAAAGCTGTTAGAAATGTGAACGAGGTAATAGCGAATAAAATAGTAGGCATGGATTGCAGAGAGCAGGAGAGTATAGATAACGTTATGATAGAGATCGACGGAACAGAAAATAAATCGAATATTGGAGCAAATGCCATCCTTTCGGTTTCCATGTCTGTTTGCAAGGCAGGTGCACATGCCTTGAAGAAACCATTGTATGAATACATAGCCGAACTGTCCAGACGTTCAGGATGTGTGCTTCCTGTCCCCCAACTAAATGTCATCAACGGAGGCAAGCATGCGGACATAAAAAATGACATACAGGAGCATATGATAATGCCGATAGGGGCAAAAACTTTTTCTGAAGCCATTCGCATGTCGGTCGAAACATATCACACATTGAAAAACATACTGAAAAAGCGATTTGGAGCGCAGGGTATACTTCTCGGGGATGAGGGTGGATTTGTCCCGAAATTACGGAACATCCAGGACAGGCTCGATACCATACTCGAAGCAATAAAAGAGACAGGGTATGAAAATAAGATAATGCTCGCGCTTGATGCTGCATCTTCTGAATTTTTTCATATCAACCGATACAAAATAGGGCAAAGGGAATACACTTCACCTGAACTTGTTGATTTCTACCAAGAGCTGGTCTCGACTTATCCCATAATTTCAATAGAGGATGGGATGGCGGAAGATGATTGGGAAGGGTGGACAGAACTGACCAAACGATTAGGCAAACGCATACAGATAGTCGGGGATGATTTGCTTGTAACAAATCCGAAAAGAATTAAGAAAGCCATAGAGCTCAAAGCCGTCAACTCACTTTTGGTTAAAATAAACCAGATTGGAACGGTCACAGAAACAATAAAAGCAGCGAATTTAGCTTTTTCCGCCGGCTGGACAGTCGTTGTTTCTCATAGGTCGGGTGAAACAGAAGACTCATTCATAGCTGACTTGGCTGTTGGTTTATGTGCGGGTCAATCAAAGTTCGGGGCGCCAGCAAGGTCTGAACGCAACGCGAAATACAATCAGCTTTTGAGGATAGAGGAATCACTCGGCAAAAAGGCGAAGTATATAGGCAGAAATTTCAGGAAAGTTGAATAACTTAAATTTTTAAGCCTATAATAATTAACTAACGGTGGTCTGCTTGTGGTCATTCACCCTTCCAACAAAAATAATTTTTGGCGCAGATACACTTAAGAGACTTAAGGATTGTGTAGATGAGATTAAGCCGAAAAAAATATTCCTCGTAACGGGGAGAAGTTCGATGGAAAAGCTCGGTATAACCAGCAAAATAAAATCTATGCTTGATTACGAGATAGTTGTTTTCAATCAGGTTGAACCAAACCCGTCCGACACAACGGTTGATAAAGGCATTATGTTATGCAGAGAAAATAATTGTGACCTCGTCATAGGTTTAGGCGGTGGCAGTGCGATGGATGCTGGGAAAACCATAGCAATACTTGCCGAAAATAACGGCTTAACGAAAGAATATCTGAGAAAGGAAAAAACAATAGAACATAAAGGTATTCCGTATATCGCAGTACCAACCACCGCAGGGACAGGAAGCGAAGCAGACAACGCAGCTGTGATAACAGATAGTGAAATAAAAAAGAAGCTTGTTGTCCGCCATGATTACATGTATCCGTGCTTCGCTATAGTTGACCCTGAACTGACAATGAGCATGCCGAGGAAATTGACAGCTGTAACAGGTTTGGATGCTCTATCCCATGCATTGGAGACATACTGGTCGAAAAAGGCGAATTCTTTAATAGAAGCAATATCGCTGAAAGCAATCGAGCTAATTTACCACAACCTTCCAAATGCCTGTAAGCAGCCAAAAATTATATACAGAGAGAATATGTCCCTTGCGTCCACGCTTGCCGGCATATCTCTCGCAATTGGAACAAATGTCATGCATTCAATATCCTATCCGCTCACAATCAGATATGGAATTCCTCACGGTCATGCGTGCGGATTAACTATAATCGAAACCATGACTTTCAACGCAGACGCGATTCCGGAAAAGATGAAAGCCATCGCCAACATAACAGGAACGTCCGATATACATGAGGGAATCGAGAATTTTAGAAATATGATAAATAACCTCGGTCTGCCGATGAGATTAAGCGAGCTGGGCGTGGATAAAAACGATATTCCGTTATTGGCGGAGGAATCCATCACACGCAGACTCGAGCTGAACCCCAAGCCAATCGAACCAAAAGACATTGAAAAAATACTTCTGAATATCTATTAAATCTTAAGAAATGTCTTGTTCCTGTTTGTAATTTCCTTCAGAGGATTTAGCTGTAACTTTGAAATTCGAATCATTTATACCTGAATGTATTTGTATATTTATCGAACTTATGTTTAGGGGCTGATTAAATGAGAAAAACAGTCGAAAATCTTGCGAAGGCGTTTGTCGGCGAGAGCCAAGCGAGGAACAGATATACATTTTATGCAAAAATAGCGAAAAAAGAGGGCTTCGAGCAGATTGCAGAGATATTCTTGCTTACAGCCGAAAACGAGAGAGAACACGCAAAATGGCTGTTCAGGCTGATAAACAAGCTGAAGAAGAAATTAGATGAAGATTTCGAGATATCAATCGAAACGAATGTCCCGACCACGCTCGCCGATACAGTTAAAAACCTGAAGGCTGCGATAGCCGGAGAGAATTATGAACACACAAAAATGTATCCAGAGTTCGCCGATATTGCAGAAAAAGAAGGATTGCCTGAAATAGCAAGAAGGCTGCGGGCAATAGCCATCGCGGAGAAGCATCACGAGGAAAGATTCCGCAATCTCCTGAAACAAGTGGAAGGGAAAACAGTGTTCAAAAAGGAAAAGAAGGTCTACTGGGTATGCAGGAAGTGCGGGTATGTTCACGAGGGTGAAGAACCGCCTGAAGAATGCCCATTATGTAGTCATCCCAAGAATTATTTCGAGCTGAAGTGCGAGGAGTATTGAATGAAAATTGCAAAATACTACAACGTTCACGGGTTATGGAAGTCTGGTTCATAAACCAAAAATTAGCATGAGACCTATTCCCGCTATGATCAGCCCAGAAAGTATTCCAAGAAGTTTCACGTAGCTTTTCACAATCTCTCCTCCGCTTTTCAGGTAATCCAGATCTATCCGGGATGATAGCCCCCTCAAGAACCACCCTTCGACCCTTGCTTCTTTCCCGATGAGCTCGTTAACCTTCGAAACGGAGAATATGAGATTTCCCAAGAATGGCAGCCAGCTTTCGTAGTTCAGGTATATGAGCCCTGTGGAATCCTTCATCATCATATCCTCGGAAAATATGAATCCCGGAACACCCTTTCCTATGAACTTGCCATTTACCACAACCTTTCTTCCCCTGACCGGAGAAGCGTAAACATCACATAACAAATCGACTATCCTCATCTCTTTTCCACGCCCGCGAGGATAACGATAAAGTGTCCTGACGACAATCGTCAAACCTATGATGATGAGCCAGAAGGGTATCAATTCAAATGCTAACCTCACCACAAAACCAGGAACGAATAAAGAAGAAAGAATATCTGAATTCATACCTATGTGAAGGAGAATGTAAATTACCGGAAACCCTGTCGCAAGTAAAACAGGAAGAAAGAGAACAAACATATCCTTCACAAAATTCCATCTCAATTTCCTCCTGTCTACCTGATATTCCTCTCTAATCTTATCGAAATCGAACAGGGATTTCACACCAATATCCTTGCAAAGCATGCACAACCTTCTTATTCTTTTCCCTGTTAGAGGATGTGTGGAATTGAGTTCTGAAATAAATGCCCAAGGGTTGCAAATATCGAAAAGAAACGCCCTTTCGAGGATGGAAGCATCTCTTAATTTCTGGGAAATGTGATAGGTTAGACCCGTCGACTTTGCGGCATGAAAGTTTACTATCCCCATATGTTTCGTTGTGTTAATTAATTCAACGTTGTCAGGATTTGCAAGTATTCCGTACGCTATCCTTATCAGCGCGAGAGAGAGGGCGTTCGGATTTCCCGTCTCTCTTGCGGAGAATTCATCCGCGTAATATTCCCTCACCCTGCTCAAGTAGAGAACGATATACTGGCCGATGAGGTAGAAGATATACGAGATTATACCGACAATCAAAATTATTCCACCGCCTTCCCTTTTCGAACCACCCCTTCCGCTGCTTTCGTATAATCTCGAGCGGATGAGTATTTGCGAAACAACGTAAAGAAGCTGCAGGATCGTGGAGGCAAGCGTCATGATTATGAAGTCCCTGTTCTTGATGTGTCCCAGCTCATGCGCGTAAACGGCGACTATGTGATCTTCCTCCAGGTAATGGAAAATCCCTTCTGTAACGATTATCCTCGCATTCCATCTCCCTGATCCATACGTGAATGCGTTCGGGTTTTTATCATCTATTATTCCAAGCTTAGGAAGGGGAAAATTGTATTTTCTGCATGTGTTTTCCAGAAACTCCACCGTTTTTCTACTCCTCTTCCCAAGCTCTTCAAGGCTCATCCATCTCATTTTGAAGAAATAACGGTAGATGAAATCGGAGAGTTTGGGTGAGACCAGCCAGAGAACGAAGTTGAAAAGGATCACGAGGGATATGAGAACTGCCGCATCGATGAAACCAGCGAAAAAGAGCAGAACAAAAAGTGCTGTAGCGAGGAAACCAGAAAGCAGAAGAATCGTGAAGACTGATGCGAGGAAGAGTCTCATGATTATATTTTGGTTGATTTTTAATAAATAAAGACTAAATTTGTGTAATGGAAAGGCTTTTGGAGTATCTGGGGCATGGGATGAAGAATGATATCGGAAGTGTTGTTAAAAAAAGAATAAGGGAATTCGAGATAATCGGAAAATCATCAGATGTTATGATATTTCAGGAGCTTTGTTTTTGCATACTCACCGCAAATTTTTCTGCTGAAAGAGGGATAAAAATACAGGAAGCGATAGGCAAAGATTTTCTGACGCTGTCAGAGGAAGAGCTCGCCCGGAAGCTGAAAAAGCTGGGTCACCGCTATCCGAACACACGCGCAAGATACATTGTTGAGGCGAGAAGATATATAAACTCATTGAGAGGTATCCTGAATTCGTTTAAAGACGAGCAGGAAGCAAGGGAATGGTTGGTTAAAAATATAAAAGGGATTGGCTACAAAGAGGCGAGTCACTTCCTGCGGAACATAGGGTTCAAAAATCTCGCGATTATCGATTTTCACATTCTCGATGTCCTCGCAAAATACGGATTGGTAACAAAACCGAGGCATCTCACCAAGAGGAAATATTTTGAGATAGAAACTGTTTTGAGGAAGATAGCAGAAAAACTTGGTATGAATCTCGCAGAGCTCGACCTTTATCTCTGGTATATGGAAACAAAAAAGGTCTTGAAATAAGAACTCTGTGCCCGTGCTCAAATTCCAAAGCCATTTGACCAGGGTTCAGCAAAACTTTACCTGGTCTTGGGGCTTAACAGCCTTACCTTTTGATCAGGCATTGGAATTCTGATACATGATTAGAACAAGGTTTTTTAAGAATTTCGATGTATAAAAATAGATTTTATGAAATATAGGTTAAAGCGACTGTCTTATTTTTTAAATTGCCCTATTCTGTCTATTAGGTCGACGTGCGTTAGAAAAAGTGACCTGCAGCAGTATCTTTCAAGCCCTAGTGAATCCAAGACTGTTTTTGGGTCTTCGCCTCGGGCAACACGCTCTTTATATTTCTCCCATAAATGACCTACAGGTTTTCCGCACGTCATGCAGCGAATGGGTATAATCATTTCATCACCTATAACTTATATAGAGGTGAGATGTTTAAATATTTAAAGGTTCGTTTTCGACAGAACAGATAATGTATGTGCCTTCCATAGAGGCTCTGGCAGTTTGTGGTCTCTCATACAATTTAAAACTATTCCGATGGATGTGAAGAGTGATACTTTGTGACCGGGCGATATGAATATCGGTTTAAATTGCTTTTTCGACCTGTAAACCCATCCTATTTGTTCACCATTATGGAAAAGTTTAGAATATTCGCCAATCTTTGGTTCATCGTAATTTCCCACAAGTTTTTTCTGTGCAACGCCTATGGTTGGTTTATCGAGCATAACGCCAACATGTGAAGCCAATCCTATGCGCAAAGGGTGTGCAATGCCTTGACCGTTTATGAGCAAAACATCTGGCTTGTTTTTCAATTTTTTATAGACCTCAACTATGGGTTTGTATTCCCTGAATGCGAGAAATGTAGGGATGTATGGGAAATTTATTTTCATTTTTGTCACATGTTTTTCCATTAATTCAAGGGTTTCAAAGTCGAAAACCACGCCAGCGGAATACGCTGTCTTTCCTGAATATGCAAGGTCAAAACCTCCCACCGTCTTTACATTCTCAGGAATATCATTTTCAAGCGAAACCTTTTTGGATAATTGTATCTGTTCACCTCGAAGCTTTTTGAGATTGTAAATCATAATATAATAAATTAAATACATATTATATTGAAAAATGGGGCCGTGGTGTAGTCAAGCCTTCTAAGGGAAGGCTCTGCAATGGCCTAGCCAACCTCGAGCTTTTGAGCTTGGCGCTATGAGCATTGCAGCTTGGGGTGCTGCCGACCCGAGTTCAAATGGCGGGCAGCGTAGAAACGCTGTTGTTCCAAAAGGGGCTTTTCGTCTGTGAATCTCGGCGGCCCCATTTATTTTCGTATCAAATGATTGTTAATTTCAATTTGAGAGCCATCACAGAGGCTTCACACCAATTACCGCTTCATACAGTTTTGGTGCTTTTTTCTTAAAAATTTCTGCTCTTGCAGGTGAAACTTTTGTTTTACACAAAAATGCCTCGTCCAAACCCTTTGCTTTATCTAAACCTTTTACATATCTAAGGTCTGCCAACATGAAATATACTCCCTCAAGTTTGCTTCCTTGAGGTTTGCTCCTAGAAGTTTTACTTTCCCAACCCATGCTTCCCAAGTTTTCAATTATAGGCAAATTTCTTTTTCAAAACCTCTTTCACAGCCTTTGCTATGTCTTTGCTTGTAATTCTGTATTTTTCCATAAGCTCTCTTGGCTTTCCAGATTCGCCGAACACATCCCTTATCCCGACGCGCTTCATGGGGACAGGGTAATTTTCGATTAGGACTTCAGCAACTGCCGAGCCAAGACCGCCAATGTGTTGATGCTCTTCCGCCGTGACCACGACGCCTGTCTCTTTTGCAGCGGTGATTATTGCTTTCTCGTCTATAGGTTTTACTGTGTGAACATTCACCACGCGGACATCTATTCCTTCTTTTTCAAGGGTTTTTGCAGCAAGTAGTGATTCGTAAACCATTACACCTGAAGCAAATACTGTCACATCATCGCCAAATCGTATGACGTTCGCCTTTCCTATCTCGAACGGTGTTTCGTTCGTCGTTATAACAGGGAATTTATCTCTTGACAATCGCAAGAGCATCGGACCGTAAATTCTTGCCGCTTCTATGGTCGCTTTCTTTGCTTCGATACTATCAACAGGAATTATAACTTTGATGTTCGGTATAACTCTTGCTATGCCTATATCTTCAGTCGCATGGTGTGAGGCACCGTCTTCACCGACGGTTATGCCACCGTGCGAGGCCGCTATTTTAACATTGAATTCGTTGTAGCAGACGCTTGTTCTCAACTGCTCCCATGCGCGACCGGTTGCAAAGATACTGAACGTTGCAACGAACGGTATTTTTCCAACTGCGCTCAATCCTGCGGCAACACTCATCATATTTTGTTCAGCGATACCCATACGGAAAAGTCGGTTTGGGTATTTCTCGCCGAATTTATGTGCCCTGACCGATTCTGTAAGGTCGCCTGTAAGAACAACGACATTTTTGTTCTCCTCCCCGAGTTCAAGCAAGGCTTCGCCAAATCCATTTCTGGTTGGAATCATTTCAGGATTGTTGAATACATTTTCGGCAAGTTTCATATCCGGGTTAAGCTTCTGGTTCACCATGTTTCCAACTCCCTCAAAGCGATTTCAGCCTGCTCTTTTGTCGGTGCTTTTCCATGCCACTCCGCCCTGTTCTCCATAAAGGAAACGCCTTTACCTTTCACCGTGTTTGCTATTATAATTGTTGGTCTGCCTTTCTGCTGTTTGGCTTTTTCAAAAGCTGCAAGAAGTTTTTCAAAATCATGACCGTCATCAACAGTGATAACGTCCCACCCGAACGCCTCCCATTTCTTTTCAATAGGATATATGTTCATGACATCTTTGACATGACCGTCTATTTGCAGACCGTTGTGGTCAAGTATCGCTATAAGATTATCGAGTTTGTAGTGTGAAGCCGTGTTTGCTGCCTCCCAAACCTGACCTTCTTGGATTTCGCCATCACCCAGCAGAACGTATACTTTGTTTGGTCTGCTATCGCTTTTCAATCCCAAAGCCATACCAACCGCAATTGAAAAGCCCTGACCGAGCGAACCAGTTGATGCTTCAATTCCAGGAAGTGATTTTCTGTGCGGATGTCCCTGTAAGCGGCTATTCAACTTTCTCAAAGTTGCAAGTTCCTCGAGAGGGAAATATCCGCTCCTTGCCAGAACAGCGTAAAGAGCAGGGGCAGCGTGTCCTTTTGATAAGACGAACCTATCCCGTCCTTCCCATTCAGGGTCTTCAGGTTTATGATTCATAACACTAAAATAGAGTGAAACCAAAATTTCGACACATGACAGCGACCCGCCGGGATGACCAGAACCAGCCTCTGCTGTCATCTTTATTATGTCCTTTCTTATGTTATTTGCTACTGCTTTCAGATTGTCTTGCATGTTCTTCCCGCCCCAATAAATAAAACTCATTACAGTCAGATTTAAATCTTTTATTCATTTCAGGCAAATATATAGAATGAAGCCTGATTTCCAAAAGAGGCAGAAAAGACTTGCCGAATTGATGAAAAAGAAAAACGTGGAGGCTGTTCTCACATCGGACAAGAATGACATATATTATTACACCGGTTACCTCGGATTCAAAGATGATGCGATTTTCATGCTATTCCCCGCCGACCGCAAACCAAAGATTATCGCTACCCTGCTTGAAAGCGAGATAAAGACAGTATATCCTCATGTCATGTTTATAAAAAAATTCGAAGACCTCTTCAAGATAGTCAGACCATACAGAATCATAGGGTTTGACGAAAGGAAGATGAATGTCTTGTTATACAAAAAGTTGAAGAAGTTGAAGCTCTCCCTGAAGCCGTTTGAGAAGTTCATAAAAATGCAGCGAGTTGTTAAAGATGAATACGAAATGAATCAAATAAAAAAAGCGATAAGAGTAACGAAAAAAGCATTTAAATATGTGGAAGGCAGATTCACAGGGAAATCTGAAATTGAAATTGCAGAGATGATAGACATGTTTTTCAAGAAGCATCACGTAGAAAACGCGTTCGAGAGTATAGTCTCATCGGGTGAGCAATCATCCTTCGTTCATCACAAACCCAACGAAAAGATTGTAAAAAGCTGCGAGCATGTCCTTGTAGATATTGGTTGCAAGTCTAATGGGTATTGCTCCGACCTCACGCGTGTGTTCGGAAGATTAACCGGGAAAAAGAAGGCTGTGTTTGAAGATGTGAAGGAAATTCATGACGTCATATTTGATAACCTTGCCTCTGGTGTAAGCATAGAGGCTATTGAAAGGTTGCAGGGAAAGTTGTTCAGGAAAAAGGGCTACAAAGTCTGTCATTCTTTTGGTCATAGTGTCGGTCTCGATGTCCATGACCCAATGCCTGACACGCTGAAGGAAAACATGGTCATGACAATAGAGCCTGGAATTTATATAAAAGGCATTGGCGGATTCAGAATAGAGAATATGATTTTGATTAAAAAAAATAAAGCGGAAATGCTTTCATAAACTTACATACTCGTTGCCTGCGCATGTGGTTCTTCACTTGGCGTTTCTTCAGAAACGGGCAGGGATATGTGTTTGATTATTATTATATCCCCTATTGATTCTACCATGGGAAACGGAATGATAACCCCCTTCTTGTTTCCGAGCATTTTTGAAATGTATGACTCCTTTGCAGCCCTGACTACGAGCGAACGAATCTTGAATCTCTTAAGGTCACACTCGACATCTTCTACTTTTCCGCAAAACATCCCTTTGTGTGTAAAAACATCCTTTCCGTATGTGTCAGAGATGCTAGCAACCTTTATCGCCATATATTCACCTCATAAAATCATTTATTGATATTAACTAGTTTATATTTATAAAGATTATGCGTAAGATTTTGTATTGTGGAGCAAGCTGGGTTGGCCGAGCGGTTAAGGCGCAGGGTTGCTAACCCTGTGGGCGAAAAGCAGATTGACGCGCATGGAGTGTGCGTCTTTCGCTGCTCCAGATTGACGCGCATGGAGTGTGTGTCTTTCGCTGCTCCAGATTGACGCGCATGGAGTGTGCGTCGTTCGCTCGTACGCCCGCGCAGGTTCGAAACACCGCTTTTTCAAGAAAAGCGGTGGAGCAAAAGGAGCTTCGCTCGCAGGCTCACTCGCTTCCGAGAAGCTTTTCCTCAAGGCAAAAGCATTGGGAATATCTCTGTGTTCGCTTCCGATGGAAGCCGAGCGAAACGAAGTGGAGTGAGGCTCCTTTTCGCTTGAGCCTTTTTCAGGAAAAGGCTCACGGGAATCCTGCACCCAGCGCTCCTCTATAAATCTTTTTAAGCTGAGCCACGAAAACTATAGTATGGATTTAAATAATTTGGTTGACTTTGAGGGTCTGAGTACTGAGGCGAAGATAGGGAAGATAGTGGTTCTGGTGGCATTCGTCCTGAAAATAATAGGGATACTCTTTTCGATAACAGCGTTCTCTTTGGGCCCGTATGCAATGATGTTCGCTCCGATAGGTCTCGGGGCGTTCTGGACAGGAATTGTAGCAGGACTCGTGGTGCTGTCTTTGATAGGACTCTTCCTCATATGGAAGACATTCGAAAAAATGGCATCCAAGGATTTCCACGGAGCAGCAATATATGCTTTGATTGCAGCATTTCTCCCACCCATAGACATAATCGTGCTCATAGGTTCCATCATCCTCTTCGTGAGCCCTGAAGCAAAGAAGAAATAGGGGATGAAACCGGGAGGATGAAAAAATTTTTCTTATTTTTTACCCTTTAAATTTTTATTGCAAACAGCAAATATAATAGAATCCAAAAAGGTTTCATGCGCCGGTAGTCTAGCCTGGTAGGACACGGACAGGATGTAAATCGATGTATGCTTGGCATACATCTTTCGAAATCTCTGGTGTAAGCTTCCCAAGCCTGTAACCCGGGTTCAAAAGCTGAAACCCCATCGGCTCGGAAAGGTTGATAAAGGAGGGCGTGGCGCCTTAACGGTAGGATGGGTTGATAAGGGCGGGCGTGGCGCCCTTATTCCCTTATGGCTCGGAAGGGTTGATAAGGGAGGGGAAGGCTCCCTTATGTTGGAAATCCCGGCCGGCGCATCCAAAATTCAACCTGCCTTTGCAAGAGAAACCAATTTATCATCAATATCCAATCTCATAACACGCACGCCTTGAGTAACACGTCCAACCTCTGATATGTCTTTTGCAAATGTCCGTATTACAAGACCGTTTCTGGAAACCAACACCACTTCATTCTCATCATTTACTGATTCACAACCTATAATGTCTCCGTTTTTCTCAGTTATTCTCATGTTTTTTATTCCTTTTCCGCCTCTTTTCTGTCGTCTATACAACGAGAATTTCGTTCTTTTACCAAAACCTTTTTCTGTTACCGTGAGCAACGACTCACCGTAAACAACCTCGGCTGTTCCAACAACTTCGTCACCCTTTCTCAATCTTATCCCACGAACACCAGAGGATATTCTCCCCATTGGTCTGACGTCTGCTTCGCTGAATCTTATGGCATAACCTTTCTTTGTAGCCAAGATTATTTCCTTATTCCCATCGGTTAGCCTAGCTTCTATTAAGTCATCGCCCTCCTTTAACCTTATTGCTATTATTCCAGAATTTCTGGGTCTGCTGTATTCCATGAGTTCGGTTTTTTTCACCAATCCTTTCTTTGTTGCAAAGAATATGTAAAAGCCTTTTTCAAACTTCTTAACTGGTATTATGTCCTTTACTTTTTCGTCTTTTTGAAGCATGAGTATATTCGCCATATGCTTCCCTCTTGAATACCTGCTAGTTTCTGGTATTTTATATGCCTTTAACCAGAAAACCCTTCCCTTGTTTGTGAAGAACATGAGGTAATCGTGCGTATTGACAACGTAGACATTCTTTACTATGTCTCCCTCTTTTGTTCGCGTTCCTATCATCCCCTTCCCGCCTCTTCTCTGCTGTCTGTATTCGTCGAGCGGGACACGTTTTATGTAGTCATTTTCGGATATCAGTATTACAACATCCTCTTGTTTGATGAGCCTGTCATCCTCGAGGTCCTCTATCCTGTCACGTCCTTTCACCACTTCGGTTCTCCTTTCATCGCCATATTTCTCTTTTATTTCCTCAAGTTCCTTCTTTATTATACCGTAAATCTTTTCTTCATGTTCGAGTATATCTTTCAATTCCATTATTTTATTGACGAGCGATTCCTGTTCTTTTCTTATCTTTTCCTGCTCGAGATTCGTCAGTTTCTGAAGCTTCATGTCAAGTATTGCCTGTGCCTGCTTTTCGCTTAAATCAAATCCCGATATCAATCTTTTCCTTGCTTCTTCGGCGTTTTTCGATGATTTTATGGTTTTTATCACCCTGTCTATGTCGTCAAGCGCTATTATAAGACCTTCAAGTATGTGTTCTCTTTCCATTGCTTCTCTGAGTTCAAATTTCGTCCTTTTTGTGACGACATTTTTCCTGTGTTTTATGAATTCGACTATCATCTCCTTGAGATTGAGAAGTCGAGGCTGATTGTCGACGAGGGCGAGTAGATTTATGCCAAAGGTCGTTTGTAGTTGGGTGTGCTTGTATAAGTTGTTCAGAACAACGTTCGCGGGTGTATTTGAGGAAACATCTATTACGATTCTTATGCCTTCTTTGTCTGACTCGTCGCGTATGTTGGTTATACCCTTTATTCTTTTTTCCCTTACATTTCTCGCTATCTCCTCTATGAGTCTTGCCTTGTTGACTTGATATGGCACTTCCTTTATAACGATTCTTTCTCTGTCGCTTCCTCTTGGCTCAATCTCTGCACGCCCTCTGACTGTTATCAATCCTTTCCCTGTTTTGTATGCCTGTATCAAACCTGCTTTACCAAGAATTATCCCGCCTGTAGGAAAATCAGGGCCAAGAATGTATCCCATCAGTTCCTCAACAGTAATGTCTGGGTTGTCTATGGTTGCGATTATAGCATCTATTGCCTCGCTTAAATTGTGCGGTGGTATGTTTGTTGCCATACCAACCGCTATACCTGACGCCCCATTTACCAAGAGATTTGGAAACTTCCCCGGTAGGACAAGAGGCTCCTTAAGTGAAGCGTCAAAATTCTGAACAAAGTTTACGGTGTTTTTGTCTATGTCGGTCAGAAGCTCTTCTGCCTCGTTACGAAGCCTTGCCTCTGTGTATCTCATAGCTGCCGGGGCATCGCCGTCTATTGAACCGAAATTACCCTGCCCGTCTATAAGCGGGTGTCTCAAGGAGAAGTCCTGAGCCAGTCGAACAAGCGCGTCGTAAACTGCTTGATCGCCGTGTGGATGGTATTTACCAAGAACTTCACCAACTATCCTTGCGCATTTTTTATACGGCTTGTTATGGAGCAGGCCCATTTCATACATCGCATATAAAATTCTTCTCTGAACAGGCTTCAGACCATCTTTTATATCAGGCAATGCGCGCCCTACGATAACGGACATCGAGTAATCAAGATAACTTGTCTTCATCTCTTCTTCTATCAACCTTTCTTTCATATTTTCGTGTTTAGTTTCTTCTGCCATTCAAACACCTACACATCGAGGTTTTCAACAAACTTCGCATTTTCCTCTATGAATTTCCTTCTTGGCTCAACGCTACTTCCCATGAGTATCGAGAAAATTCTGTCCGCCTCAAGTGCGTCTTCGATCGTCACTCTAACGAGTATCCTTCTTTTTGGGTCCATTGTAGTAGCCCACAGCTGGTCAGGGTTCATTTCACCGAGACCTTTGAATCTCTGAACAACAGACCCTCCTCCTATCTCCTCTACTTTTTTATCTTTTTCCTCTTCTGAATAGACATAATGAACATGATTGCCTTTCTTTATTCTGTAAAGTGGTGGCTGGGCAATGAAAATATGACCTTTCTCTATCAATGGTTTCATGTATCTGTAAAAGAATGTGAGCAGAAGTGTTCTTATATGCGCGCCGTCAACATCAGCATCTGTCATGATTATGATTTTATGATATCTCAACTTGTTTATATCGAACGATTCGCCTATGCCTGTTCCTATTGCGGTTATCATCGACTGGATTTCATTGTTTTTCAGTATGTTTATCAGTCTTGCTTTTTCAACATTGAGTATTTTTCCTCTTAACGGAAGTATGGCCTGCGTTTTTCTGTCTCTCGCCTGTTTGGCAGAGCCACCTGCTGAATCGCCTTCAACTATGTAGAGCTCGCTTCTTGCAGGGTCTTTCTCCGAGCAGTCCGCCAACTTCCCCGGAAGCGACCCGACATCTAAAGCGGTCTTACGTCTCACAAGTTCTCTTGCCTTTGCAGCTGCTTCTCTTGCCCTTGCTGCATCCATGGATTTTTTGATTACCAGTCTTGCTTTGTTTGGGTTTTCCTCAAAAAATGTTATGACATTCTCATACACAACAGAATCAACTATGTTTTTCACTCTGGTGTTCCCGAGTTTTGTTTTTGTCTGCCCTTCGAACTGCGGTTCAGGCATCTTGACACTTATAACAGCAGTCAAACCTTCTCTCACATCAGAACCAGAAAGTTTTTCGCCGTTTTTCAAGAGTCCATGCTCCTTCGCGTATTTGTTGAACGCCCGTGTTAACGCGTTTTTAAATCCTATTACATGTGTTCCGCCCTCGATGGTGTTTATGTTGTTTACAAACGAGATTATATTTTCAGAGTATCCTGTATTGTATTGCATTGCCACTTCCACAAAAATGTTGCCAACATTTCTCTTGAAGTGTATGAGTTTGTCCAGAATAGCCTCTTTCCCATTGTTCAAAAACTCCACAAACGAGACTATACCGCCGTCAAACTTGAATGTTTCTTTTTTTCCTGTCCTTTCGTCTTTGAGTATTATAGCGGTTCCAGCATTCAGGAAAGCAAGTTCTCTTAGTCTGCTCGATAGTATTTCGTAGTGGAATTCTGTGGTCTCAAAGATTTCTCTGTCGGGCCAGAATCTTATTTTTGTTCCCGTGTCATACGGGAACCCGTAGTTTTCGAGTATTTTTAGTTCTGTCACAGGTTTGCCTTTTGAATATTCCTGATAGTATATTTTTTCGCCACGTCTCACCTCAACAACAAGTTTCTCGGAAAGGGCGTTCACAACAGAAATACCAACACCATGAAGACCTCCCGCAATTTTGTATGTCTTCTGGTCGAACTTACCACCTGCGTGCAGTTTTGTCATCACAATTTCAAGCGCAGATTTTCCATATTTCGGATGTATATCGACAGGGATGCCCCTGCCGTTGTCGATGACCGTCACGCTGTTGTCTCTGTGAATTATAACGACAATCTCGTCGCAGAAGCCCGCCATTGCTTCATCTATTGAATTGTCCACAACTTCTTCGACAAGGTGATGGAGACCGCGCAAGCCCGTCGAACCTATATACATGCCAGGACGTTTTCTGACTGCCTCCAGTCCTGCCATCACCTTGATTTCCTTCGCGGTATAACCCGATATTTTATCGCGCATAGAATCACTCGATAAACCGAAAGTGAGATATAATATTAGTAGTTTAGTAATATAAATAATGAGTCAAACTATGATTTTGCACTGTTTTTTGAGACAGATGTCAGCTTTGGCTGCACCGTTAACTTTAAATACCAAATTGCCAATTAAGTAAGCATAAATCCTATAAAATGGAGGGAAAAAATGGTAGAATTTGAAACTATCAGAGCAGAGGAAATTAAATTCGGGAACAATAAGTTCTTGGAGATAGCGAGAAAAAAGGCAATTTCAGAACAGGGCGAGAATGAGTTCATCTCAATATCTCGAGGGTTCTTCATGCCAGATGGTGCAAAGAAATTCAAGAGATCAATCGCTATTCCAGACGATCCCGAAGTAAAAGAGTTTGTATCGAAGAAAATCTTGGAGTTTTAATTAACAAGAACTGAAAAAACTGAAAACCCAAAAAGTCTTTTTTCTTTTCATATTTATTTTTGAGGTCATATGATGGTTTTTCGTCTTTGTGGAGCAAATCTGTTACACTCGATAACATATCGGATTACGAGAAGTTTGTGAGTATTAGCGAACAAAATTTGGTGAAGTCCTGCAAGTGCTGAACCTCATAATTCGTGTTCAACGCCTGAATTTCGTTGAGTTCCCGTGCGAAGTTACAGCAGAATGAAAAAAAACAGATTTATACACGGGGTGTCAAAAAAGAATTTTAGGGTTTATCCTATATATTCCTCGTCTTTCGCATCGACAATCTCGGCTTTTTTCTTTGTTTTTTTGGCTTTTGGAAGTTTAATCTCACCATACTTTTTCTCGTAACCCTGAACCGCGCTTTTGAGTGTGTTCAGAAACACCTTTGCGAATTTAACATCAAGAAGTATGACCTTATGCTTAACAGCCAGAGTCTGCTGATTTTTCCCATGGATTTGGTCTATTCTCGGTGTTGTTTGCCTAAAATCCAGCACAAATTTCGATGGGTTGTAAACAACACTTATGGAATCGCAATAAAACCCGCCTTCGCTGTGGTCTATCTGTATGTTAACATGTTGTTTTTCCTTCATAAGGAAAATATAAGTTTTTTATTTAAATATATGATTTGGTTCAAAACTTTATCAGAGGACCGATAAAATTAAGAATTATCAGCATAAATG
>JAGGYQ010000030.1 GCA_021162425.1 Candidatus Aenigmatarchaeota archaeon | reverse complement strand
TTATATATACTCAACAATAAGAAAATCACAAGCCCTAGTGTTAATGCAAACACCCTATGACTGCTCCGCGGTAACATTTTCATATTCACCAACATCTGCTGATTTTCCAATACCAAGCACAATTGCTCCTGTCAATCTATGCAAGGTCACGTTCACGTTGCCTTCGTTTTTGACCGATGTCTTGTTTCTCGAGAGAATGACGCTCGAAACAATTTCAAATTTTGAAACCTTTGAAACGAGTGGCCCTGATCGAACTTTCCAGTAATACGTCCCGAAATCCATTTCCTTTTCAGGTTTGAAAGAATTCGAGTGTAGCTCTATTCTTTTAGGTGTCCTGAATTCTGGATTGTCATCTATGTAAAGAACGTAACAGCCCTGAAGACCTGTCCACAGGAATCTAGGTTTTTTGTCAGTTATCTGTGAATTGTTTTTTGGGTAAAGCGGAAATATCGTCATCAAATTTATGAATATTAACACGAATATGACCAACATGCCTGCCCCGAGTAACTTTGCTTTACCCACCAACATACCACCCTGTGAAAACTATATTTGCAGATTTTGAGCCTGGAGGTTCGCCCGGTGGAACAAGTATGTAGATGTCGGTTTCTGCTGTGTCGTTTGTATCCGTGTAGTTTAGACGGTCGATTATCTTTTTGGTTTGCGTTGATATTTGGTCCCATGCAGTTTGCGAACCAGAGTAGTTGAATGAGTCCATCTCCTGAGAATACCAATCGACCTTGTATTTGAAATAATCTGATGCACCAGAAACAGCATCCCAGAGGAGGTCACTTGCAGAGAGATTTACGTTAACAACACAGTTGCCATCATTCTCCAATACAAACGGGTTGGGGTCATTGTCTGTTGTGTCATCTTCGTACCCCGGTATGCGATTCTCGCCAAAATCAACAGTCGCGTTTACAAGTTTTATCGAGGCGCTCGCATCTATTGTCAAATTCCGTTCATCGCTCCATTCCCCAAACTCATATCCATCTCCCGCCCGCACAGACCAGTTGTAATAGTATCCGTCATCACCGAAGTATTTTAACTCTTGTGTCAGCGTGTATGAGTTTGTTGTTATATCTGTTATGGTTCTGTCGTCATCTGTGCAGTCTCCATACTCGTATATGCAGTCAATTTTCAATGTATAGTTCAAGGTATCGCTGTCCGCATCGTTTGGGATATTCCATTCGAATGTCGGTGTTCGATCAGTCGTGTGATTTCCGTCAGGGGGAGATGATAAAATAACCTTGTCAGGCTTTGCATTTTCCCTGAATTGCCTTTCACCTGCCTGAGCAAGATTTCCTGCTGTATCATTCACATAAACATTAAACGTATAATTTGTTCCATCAAGCGTGGTTTTTGTTATGTTACATGTCACATTCACCCCGCTTCCTATTTTTTCCATGGTTTCATTCTGCTTGGGATTTGTCCCTTCTTTCCATTCAAGGATGCACGTATCTATGTCCACGTATCCTGACACGCTTACATTTATGGTTGCGCTGTTGCCTGTTTGTCTTGTATTGTTCCCGGGCGTCGGGTCTTCGTAGGAGACTGTAGGTTCGCTAATAACTCTGCAGCATATCTTCCTCTTGTATTCTATGCACGGTCCAATATGCGCGTTTGTGTCATTGTTTTCTGAGGGATAAGCAGAAGCCATAGAAGCAAGGCATTCCCTGTCTGAGGGGCATGAATCATCTACGTATGTGCAATTGAAATATCCCGGGTCCGCCGAAATACACACATCTATCCCGTAAATTATCCCTGGTCCTGAATAATCCCCTCTCTGGACGTGGGAATTAGTGGTCGCGTTCAACCGAAGGAACACACCCTCACCGCAGACATTCGAAAGTGTGGAATTCGAGTCACAGCACAAAACATATGGATATGTCCCAACAGAAACGTTCTGTGCATGCGCGTTCCAGTAACCCCCTGTGTCATTCTTGACGTATATGACAGGTGTATAGGAGCATGTCTGGTTGAAAAAGCAATCAAGGTTACCGGCAGCCGATACAAAATACGAAGACATTATAATCAGGAATAGCGAAATAATAAGCGGTTTCACATTTGCATAGGAAGAACTCTTCATCAAAACACCAAACAATTCTTATGTTTTATAGTTTGCTTGTAAAAAATAAAAACTGAATCAGTATTTGCAGCCTGTCAGAGCCTCAAACCACCTTATAGGCTTGACACCTGTATAATTCATGTTTTTATAGATGACTGTTGGAATCCTCTTTATACCCAGTTTCTTACACATGTCAATGTTTGTCCCAGAACAGTCAACGAATATCTTATTTGCATAATTTCCTATTATGAGGAGCTGTCGTGCTGTATTTGGTTCGTTCTTCTGACCGAACACGATGACGCCCTTTGAGCGTAGGCACTCGGTAAAATTTTTTTGTCTTTCAAGATTTCGTGTAAATTCTGAAATGTTTAACATGTTTTCAGAAAAAAACAAACCGTCTTTGGTCAGATAAACCTCTTTTAACACATCGCCTGTATCAAGTTTTAATCTCAACAAAATTTTATAAAGGTTCCCTTTATCTTCGATATTCAGAATCTCAACATCTCTCTCTGTCAGCATTTCGTAAACACCTTTTATTTTTTCGGCTGTTTTATCCTTCACCTTTGTGAGCGAGAGATCATATAGTATAGATAGGAAAAGTAATATGACAAGTATTGTTAACGCAATGTAAAATACGTCCTTTGTTTCGATTTTTTTATTTGAAAACATTATGCTCATATAGTAGTAGTTGGGAATTAATAAATTGTTATATTTAATTCACCCTTGCTAAAAATTATGAGATCGAGTTGCACCTTCGACCTTTTTCTTAACACAATCGTAAACTTTATATATTTATAC
>JAGGYQ010000038.1 GCA_021162425.1 Candidatus Aenigmatarchaeota archaeon | reverse complement strand
GATAAGGGGTGATGTTCATGAGTAAGGTAAAGGATTTATCTCTTGCTGAAGCTGGAAGGAAAAAAATTCAATGGGCGGAAGACCATATGCCAGTTCTCATGAAGATAAGGAAGCGCTTCGAAAAGGAAAAATCGTTAAAAGGTTTAACAATAGCGGCATGTCTCCACATAACGAAAGAAACAGCTGTTTTGATGAAAACGTTGAAGGCGGGCGGCGCTAAAGTCGCTTTAGCTGGTTCTAATCCTTTAAGCACACAGGACGATATTGCTGCTGCTCTTGCGAAGGAAGGTATAGAAGTTTTTGCTTGGAGAGGCGTGAACAAAAAAGAATATTATTGGTGTCTGGACAGGGTTCTGGACTTCAAACCTGATATAACGATGGATGATGGCGGTGATCTGGTTACGAGAATACACATGAAAAGAAAAGAATTATTGAAAAAAGTTATAGGTGGAACAGAAGAAACAACAACAGGTGTTATTCGTTTCAGAGCGATGGAAAAAGATGGAGCCTTGAAATATCCGATAATAGCTGTAAATGATGCATATACAAAGTATTTATTTGATAACAGATACGGCACGGGTCAATCAACAATAGATGGAATACTTCGTGCAACGTCTGTTCTCATAGCAGGAAAGAATTTCGTTGTTTCTGGTTACGGATGGTGTGGAAGAGGTATAGCTATGCGTGCAAAGGGCATGGGAGCCAATGTTATAATCACGGAAGTGGATCCGTTAAGAGCATTGGAAGCTGTTATGGATGGTTTTCGTGTCATGCCTATGAGCGAAGCGGTTAAAATAGGTGATATTTTCGTGACAGCTACGGGCGACAAACACGTGATCACAACACGACATGTCAAGAATATGAAGAGCGGAGCTGTTATCGCCAATTCAGGTCATTTCAACGTCGAAATAGATGTAGAAGGATTGAAAAAAATAACAAAATCCAAAAGGATGATAAGACCAAATGTTGAAGAGTATTTGCTGAAGAACGGGAAGAAAATATATTTGCTTGCAGAAGGCAGACTTGTTAATTTAGCGGCAGCCGAAGGTCATCCGAGCGAGGTCATGGATATGTCATTCGCAAATCAGGCTTTGTCAGCGAGATACATTTTGAAAAACAAGGGCAGGCTCGAACCCAAGGTTTACAAGGTCCCGAGCAAGATAGATTTGGAAATAGCAAGATTGAAATTGAAAGCGTTAGGTGTGAAAATAGATACTTTGACAAAAGACCAGACAAAATACCTTTCTTCATGGAAAGAAGGAACATGATTTTGATGATTCAATCATATAACTTTTTACCCAGTTTTTCTAGCATTTTGAATCCTTTCATCTCCTCTGGGAAAAGTTCGACTATTTTTATTTGAAAGTCTTTGAACTTCTCTTTTATCTCTTTCAGTCTTTTCATCTGGTTGTTTCGTCTCGCTGTGCAGAAATGGCATGAGGGATTTTCAGGAATTGTTTGATTCACGATGATATGCTTGACAGGAATGCCGTATTCCTTCAGGATTTGCAGCGCTCTCTCGGATTCGTATATGCTCATCGCCTCCGGTATCATGACGATATTGAAGCTTGTTTTCTCCGGGTCGCTTAATATTCTTCTCGCCTCTTCTATCCTCTTCTTCATTGCATCCAGCTGTTCGGTTCCTATTTTTTTGTCTTCGCCTGAATCACCAAACGGAAGGAATTTCTTGAATGTATCGATTATTCCCGACAGCTTCATGCGTATCTTTATCATCTTACCTATCCATGAATCGAGGATATCAGGAAGTGAGAGGAAGCGAAGTGTGTGACCTGTGGGGGCTGTGTCAAAAACTATGATATCGTAATCTTTTGATTGCATGTATTGAAGAAACTTATCGAATGCAGCTATCTCATCTATACCTGGCGTGCTTCCCGCGAAATCGAATGTTTCGTCGAGGCCGAACCCCTTCAGCATCTCGAATTTTTCAAGTTCAGGAGTAAACTTTTCTTTGTATTCCTGCATCGCTTTTTTTGGGTCTATCTCTACCGCGAATAAATTTTTATCAAGCTGTTTGATTTCACCTCCAATCTTCGTTTCGAAGGAGTCAGAAAGTGAATGGGCAGGGTCGGTTGAAATTATCAATGTTTTCTTTCCCTTTTTTGCGAAGTATAAAGCGGTGGCTGCTGCCATGCTTGTCTTCCCTACACCACCCTTTCCACCAAAAAGGTAAAATTTAGTCTTCTTTTCACGTTTGAACACATAATCACCTTATAACATATTATAGAAGAATACCCACGAAACCAACCACAGTATTACGTAATACAAGGCGCCGTTCACAAGCCACCATTTAACACCTTTTTTCTGTTTGACTATGAACTCTGTTGCATATCCTGTAACCAGAAGCAGGACAATCATGTAACTTATGGATGTAATGAATTGGTTTATAGTCGAAAGGTAGCCTGCAAGTACACCTGTGATTGTGTGCGTAACGAACGAAATCCTAGAAGCGTTTTCCTCTTTCATTAAATAAAGTTGTTGTGCATAGTTTTTAAAGGTTTAACGCACCTTCCCCTGTTCGTCCTTTCGGACCTCTCTTTTTTCTGTACAGAGGCCTTATTTCGTATATTTCCGCATTTTCCATACCTGGTAAAAGCGGTTGTTCGGGGATTCCCAAAAGTTTGTTGACAATTTCCTTGGCCTGTTTGTAGTTGATAATCATCCTCCTAATCTGTCTCATTCCCCTTGTGTCTATTTCCAATCCTTGATGGAGTATTTCATACGCTACCCTTTTCAGCTGATAGTGGAGCTCGGTTCTGTTAATATCCAGATGCATGTCTCGTTTAGGATCCCATCCAGGAAATAAATCCTTTTCTCTCATTTCCAGTGCCCTGAAACTTATCGGCAGTTTTATAATTCCGTTATAGTCGTTAAGAAATTCCTCTGCGCATTCAGGACAATAAAAAGGCATGTTCAAAACATCGGTCTGCATCCTCTGGTCAGGTCCGCTTTGGGCGTCGACTTTGTGTCTTTTCTCCCAAGGGAGAATAATATGCGTGGCAACATTTTCGCATCTTCTATGTTTGCCTGCACACTTAATCTTAACCGGGAACTCATTGTATGCTTTTGAAACAAGACCTATTTGCTCTTTGTCGTATTCGGAGATATTAACTTTCTTTTGCAAATATCTCAAATAAGGAAATCCATGAAAATCTATCAAAGGTATCTGGTCCACAGAGGGCGGGTTTGTTCTCTCTTCGTTATAGTTCCCGAAATTAACCAATAGTATGAGGTCTGGTTTGTATCCCATATTCAAATCTTCTCTCCAGTATTTAAATACTTTTACCTCTTAAAAGTAGCGATTATTTACCTCTTCTTCCTGTGCCTCATCTTCTTCCTTCTTTTTTTCAGTTTGTGCTTCTTTATCTTCTTTCTCTTTCTTTTCCTTCCGCACGGCATGAATAAAATTATGCGAGCTCATTTAAATTGATTTCGTGTTTTTTTTTGAAAAAAAGAAGAATTTATATGCACTACCATGGCTAACCTTTACGCATAAGCTAATTATGACTGTCTATAGGTGTGCAAGTCTCTTGTTGAGTTAGAGTTTGTACTCAGTAGCACTGCCCCAATCCTATTGCACGTCCTTGTCCCATTACTGTGGCTCTGCACTGAGAATTGCATTTACATCTGACACCTGTATCAAGCCACACTGTTCGACCGCTTGGATATCCTGTATATAGAACATGACAAGTGCAAGCTGGACTAACTCTAGAACTAGAAGGACCGCGTCTACTTTGACCATCGTCCTGCCAAAAATACCATGTGTATGCTTGCCCAACCACTGTCCCGTTTTCATCCAATGTTTCCACGAGAACAGGCGTCGTCGAGTATCCCTGCCCTTGCGATACGCTGCTCGTCACCATTACAACTATACCCACTATCGCAACTATCGCAACAATCGCCAGCAAAATCAGGGTCGGTTTCAAATCTTCAGCCATCGTTTCACCATTTTAAATTTGTTCGATGTCCTTAATAAAGATTTGCTAAAGTTTGCTGATTATTTCCTCGAGTGTCTTTTTTATATCACTCTCGTTGTGATAGTATATCCTTCCTTTTTCTTGGTAGTATTCACAAACAGCTTTGATGCCCTCAAAATCAAGGTAATTCTTCAGAATGGTTTCGCGATTTTTTACTATTGTGGTGATTTTTCTTATATGCGCAGCGGATATGTTAAAATGGTTATCTGGGTTGGTCAAGAGTTTGTTGAGAAGTTTCTCTACAATTTTTAATGAATATAAGCCCTCGTGCGCGTGTCTTTTTTCCGCTTCCTTTATTTCGCGCGCCCTTCTCTCGAAGGTCGGATAGATTGCCATGAATTAATATTCGGACGCAAATTTTAATAAGATTGAAAAAGCCTCGGCCGGGATATGCAGACGAGAAGCTCCCTTTCGGGAGCAGACAGCACATTTCGAACGACGTACACTTTGTGTGCGTCAAACGCTTTTCTCATGCTGCCCGTCATTTGAACCCGGGACCTTCCGCTTTCTGGAAGTTACGTATGCTTTCGCTTAAGCCTTTTCAGCGAAAGTTATACCAAGCGAACGCTCTTTGTCGCAGGCGAACCGACTGAGCTACCGAGGCATGATAGTATATACGGGATTATAATTTAAATTTATCAAACATTGAAGACCCTGTCGGTTTTCACCTTCTTCCCCATCGGTTTGCCGAGAGCGATGATTTCACCTTTCGTGCTGTAAATCCCGATACACTCCTCGTTCCCTTTGCAATTCTTCTTCACCACCCATTCCGGAAAAACGGGCGAGCCGTTCTTTATTCTGGGAATCGCGTGGTCTTCAACCACAACCTTTTTCAACCCTATCCTTTCAAGAACTTTCTCCAGCCTCATAACGTTTTTCCCCGATAATTCCGAAAGTTCCACCGCCTCTTTCACATGAAAAGGTCCGATCTTTGTTCTTCGCAGTTCGCTCATGTGCGCACCCACGCCCAGATATTCGCCTACGTCGTGAACGAGTTTTCGTATATACGTCCCTGCTTCACAGAGAACGCGGAATTCAACCTCCCTCCCGTTTTTTTCGAGAAGTTCGAATTCGTAAACTTTCCTTTCCCTTTCCACCCTCGCGACCCTTGACCTGACGGGAGGGATTTGTTTTATAACGCCTGTGAATTTTTTGAAGGCGGCTCGTGTTTCTTCTATGCCAACGTCTTTGTGAAGCCATAACTTCCCCGTATATTCCTTGTCAAGTCCCATCAGAACAGGCATGGCTTTTCGCGACTCTTCGAGGGCGATTAACATGAGACCTGTAACATTTGGGTCGAGCGTTCCAGCATGTCCACCTTTCGGGACACCAAGTTTTTCGCAAACGCGTTCAACAACGTCAAAACTTGTGAGCCCTTTTGGTTTGTCTACCAGAGCCACGCCTTTTTTAATTCTACATTTTTTTATGTTCATGCTATTTTTTTATTTTTAATCAACAAAAATTTTATATGCTCAAAACCTACACACCTGAGCAGCAAAAAGCAATTGAGGAGAAGTATAATTGTTTAAGGATTTAATAAGTTGTGACCGTAGAATTCGAGATAAGATACGCAACAAAAGACTTGGTTGGCTCGAAGAGAATTATGAACGCGTGAGCAAAGAATTAAAAAATGTAAAAACACCCGTTGAGAAGGCATTCAGGCTTGTCTTTCTCGAGTATATGAGAATTGATCCCAATGATTTAGAGGTTACATTCATACCAGATGGGGGGGGGGCAGAGGCTATATATATCTATTCAAAAAATTTTTGTCCTTATCTTGAG
>JAGGYQ010000074.1 GCA_021162425.1 Candidatus Aenigmatarchaeota archaeon | reverse complement strand
AGTCCGAAAAAATATTTTTCGTAAAGGAACGGTTTCAAACACAAATCCATCTTCTCAGCCTAACGATTCTGCTAATAGGGGAGCGATGGAGAACGGGGTTATTTTTTAGACACGCCCCATAAAAGAGGGGTTAAATAGATTGGAATCAAAACCGTATTCGCTTCAAAATTTGGTAGCCCAAAGTAATATTTAAATATTCATTTATATAATTTGTCATTACAATACTACTGAAAGGTGCCAATATGCCAAAAACAGACAAAGAAAAACCCTCGCCAGACATCAAGCATGGCAAGGAGAAGAAAAGCATTATCAGACTTGGCGAGAGTAATCTCGATGGCAACAAACGGGTTTCGGTAGCTTTGCGTGGAATAAAGGGCGTATCATTCTCATTTGCAAACGCAGTAGCGTATGTTTCTGGTCTTGGTAACAAAAGACTTGGCGAACTTTCAGACGAAGAAATAGCAAAAATCGAGGACATAATAAATAATCCTTCGAAGCACGGTATACCTTCATGGTTGTATAACAGGCGAAAGGATTTCGAAACAGGCGAAAATAAACATCTCACCGGCTCTCAGTTAGAAATAACCAAGAAACTTGATATAGACAGAGAAAAGAAATTGAGATCATACAGAGGCGTAAGACACTCACTTGGGCTACCGGTGAGGGGACAGCGAACAAGAGGTTCATTCAGAAAAGGTAGGACAGTTGGTGTCAGCAGAAAGAAAGGTGGTAGGTGATGAGAAGATTAAAGAGAAAATACAAAAGACCGAAGAGGCCGTGGGACACAAAAAGAATAGAAGAAGAGAAACAACTTATGAGTAAATTCGGTTTAAGAAGAAAAAAGGAAATATGGAGAGCTGAAGAAATACTCCGTAACTTCAGAAGAAGGGCAAGAAGCCTCATCGCCAAAAAAGACGAAAACGAAATAAAAATACTCACCGACAAATTAATTCAGCTCGGGCTGCTACAAAAAGGGTGCGGTCTGGAAGATATTTTATCTTTAACTGTCAGCGACATACTAAACAGAAGACTTCAAACGATAGTGCATAAAAAAGGACTTGCAAAGACAGTAAAAGAGGCAAGACAAAAAATAGTTCATGGTCATATTTACGTCAATGGAAGGAAAAATATATTCCCTTCTTATCTTGTTCCCATCGATAAAGAAAATAAGGTAGAGGTAAAGGAGTGATGACATGACAAAAGAAGATAAATGGGGCATAGCGCATATCTATTCGTCGGTTAACAACACAATTGTCCACATTACAGACCTCACGGGAGCTGAGACAATCGCCCGTTATTCAGGCGGTATGATAACAAACAGGGACAAAGACAAAGGTTCACCGTTCCCTGCCATGAAAGCTGCAAAGAAAGCAGCGGAAGAAGCGTTGAGCAAAGGTGTAGTTGGCGTTCACTTGAAAATACGCGCACAGGGCGGTCACAAAAGAAAAATACCCGGTCCTGGTGCACAACCTGCTATTCGTGCGCTTGTCAGAACAGGTCTGAAAATAGGCAGGATAGAAGATGTGACACCAATTCCCCACGACACAACAAGAAAACCAGGCGGTCGTTCTGGAAGAAGAGTATAGGGTGTAATTATGGTTAAAGATCACAAACCTATTGCAGGTTCGCGTGCATTCTGGCCAAGGAAGCGGGCGAAGAGAATTTACCCTAGATTTAAACACTCCAAAGAATTGGAAAGAATTGCGAGAAATGCGAAAGAGGTCAAACCACTCGAATTCGCCGGATACAAAGCAGGCATGACACAGGTGTTCATAGTTGATACGAGGAAAGGTTCACCGACACAGGGACAGGAAATCGCAAAACCTGTAACCGTCATCGATTGTCCACCGTTGTTCGTTTTTGGAGTTAAACTGTACAAAAAAACTGAGCATGGATTAAAAGAACATGCCGTGATATACATAAACAACCTGAAGAAAGAACTGTCAAGAAAGATGGACATACCCAAGAAAATAGACAAAAAACCAAGCGATTTTGATGATAAAATAAAAGAGATAGAGGACATACGTTTACTTGTCCACACACAACCAAAAGATTCTGGTCTAAAAAAGAAAAAACCTGAAATTTTTGAGATAGACCTCACAGGCTCTGTTGAAGAAAAATGGAACTACGCAAAAGACAAACTTGGCAAAGAATTGGATGTATCCGAAGTCTTTTCCGAAGGTGAATACATCGATGCAAAGGCGGTAACGAAAGGTAAAGGCACACAGGGTGTCGTAAAAAGATTTGGGGTCAAGATAAGAAGCAGAAAAAACAAACTTAAAAGAAGGCATATTGGCACTCTCGGACCTGTTACACCCGGAAGAGTTTTACCTGGTAAGATACCAATGGCGGGTCAACTCGGCTTCCAGACAAGAACAGAGTATAACAAAAAAATAGTCAAAATAGGCAATGATGGTATACAGCCAAAAGGTGGGTTCGTAAATTACGGTGTGGTCCCAAAGAACTACGTATTATTAGAAGGTTCGCTACCAGGACCGAAGAAAAGGCTCATCATGTTCAGAAAATCTTTCAGAAAGACTGATGAAAAAGAGTATGCCGAGATAAAAGATATCATGCTCACATCCCAGCAATAAAAACATAAATAAGAATAAGAACTTATTTTTTGTATGAACATTTGGTATTTGCTCACATTGGCAGGAGAACCGATGTTGTGGTTGCTTATAACAGGTCTGCTGCCACTATGCTATATTTCTTTAATAAGAAAAAAAATCCCAAAGGAGAAACGCAGACAAATCAAAAAGACCATAACAGTCCTTGTGTTTAGCGTTTGGATAGCATCTGGTATGGTATTATTTATAAAGACCGCATGGTACACAAAAAGACCATGCACACCATGTTCTATTTCGCCTGTTTGCAATCCTCTATGTCAGGGTAACTCCTCATTCCCGTCAGGTCATGCATCCATAGCATTTGCTGTTTTCACGTCGTTATATTTAGGTTTTAGGGATAAAAAGATGTCTCTGTTGATTTTTCTGATTCCTTCGTTGATTGCGCTTTCAAGATATTTTCTGGGTCTTCACTATCTTGTGGATATATTTGCAGGTGGTATTCTTGGGATAGCGGTGTCCCTTGTCGTGTTTGGAGTCTATGAAAAAAAGTTTGGTTATTGAATCTTGTATCTGAGTATCCCGCCTATGCCCCCCAGTTCCTTAAACTGCGAACCTTCTTTTGTATCCGATGATATTATTTCAACGTTTGTTCCCATTTCCTCTGCAATTTTTATTATTTCATCTGTCAGGCTCTTTTCTTCAATTATTTCATACAATTCATCGCATTTTGGGCATTTCTTGCCTTCCAAGTGTTTTCTTTCCATCAAAAGTTCTTTTTCTTCCCCGCATTTGGGGCAGCGAACCCTTGCCTTGACCCAATCAAACCCTTCTGATATTAAAAGTGTTTCAATATTCCCTGACTTAAGCATTTGCACAACCTCTTTCAGGCCGTAAACAACAAGTCCGTTGTCTTTTCCGAGCTCTGCAAAAAATCTATCCAGAAGTTTTTTCTCATGCATGTATGACGCTTCTTTAAGGACATCTTCTGCCCTTTCTATGGTTTCATGAAGACCGTATTCACCTGTGTACGATGTGTTAACGATACCCAAAACTTTCTGTTTGAAGTCATACCGTAAATATTCGCCTTCAGCAAATTGATCTTTCACAGGGCCGGGTCCACCTATTATTATGCCTTTAAGGTCACGAAGCTCTGAAAATTGCTTGGAAGCAGTTTCACCCACCTGCTTGAGAAAATCGTTGAGCAAGCCCTCTCGTATTCTGGCATAGCGTGCTTGGGAATTATGCAGGATTATGCCGTTGGCAACAAAACTATTGTATTTCAAAACTTCCATATCGTAAAAGCAATCTTTCGATCTAACGATTTTTTTAGATGATATCCTAGCTGATATGGCATTCGAATGTAAAATTGATTTCAAGAATTGCAATATCCTTTTCGCTTCTTTTGTGGGTTTTCGTCTAACTGTTTTTTCAAAAACGGGCAATATATTCTTTTTGAATACATCATAACCCATATTCTTTTTATCGTAGAAGAAATCCTGAACTTTCGGGAAATCCCCTGCTGTCAAACCAAGTTTATTTGCAAGCAATCTAATATAAACACCTGAAACAGGAACCTGATCGATATAGGATAAACTCTTTCTTTTTATTATTTTATCAATTTTTCTCATCTTTTCGTTTGATGTGAATCCTATGTATTTATAGAAATTTTTAATGGAATTTATATCCGTTATCTTCAGCGAATATCGTTTCGCATATGTGTTTCTATTTTTGACTTCTGAAAGAGACGAAACAATACCAAATCTAAGAAATGTCAATTGAAGTTTTTCAAGTATACATTTCCTGTTGACCGTGACACCTATAAAACCTGATTTTTCGTCTACCCAACCTTCTGCATCGTAAAATCCACGTATGAACCCTGAAAGTTCTTTGTTTTTTACCATAAGGATATCATCAGGTATATCTTTTTTGTTTGGTATCAATATCTCCGGATACAATTTGCTGATTATATCAAGAACGTGTTTACTGTAAATTTTTATCTCCCAGTAATTTTTGTCTTCCCTTTTCCTCAATCCCGCATTCACAGAGAACAGTTTTTCGATTATTTTCTTATAATATTTTGCTATCCTCACATTTTTTTCAGAAATAACTATTCTGTTTTTATCTCTGTTACCGTCACCAATCACATAACCTAAAAACATTAAGAAATCATAATTCAGTTTTTTCGGGAATGATATTATTTTTTTCTTCATTATGTATTTCTTTTCGAATTCATCGAATCTTATGTTGTAAAGACCCAATATCTTTTTCAAATTCTCTTGTGATAAATTGCGTTCTCCATTTTCAAATTTAGATATTAAAGTCTGGGATAGAGATAATCTTCTGGCAACATCTTTTTGTGATAAACCCATTTCTTTTCTTCTTTTAACCAAAAACATCCTTCCTTTTTTCTTTATTGCTATATCATAGGGTATATCCACATTCAGGTGGATTGTTTTACCTTCCACATCAACTCTTTTAAGCAGAAGTATATTATCTCCAATTTGAAGTTCTTCCGCTGATTTTTCACCAAATCCGTTTGCATCTGGTACAAAAAATTTATGTTCAGGTGTCACAACTATTGAAAATGTCGGTGATTTTGTTTCTATGAGATACGCTTTTTCTGCTTTTCTCTCAAAGAAATGGTTATGTCGTGCATGTTTAATGCTAATACTTCTGAAATCGTAACAAACGAATTTCCTTTCACCTATATTTTTTATTTTCTCTATTCGACCATCAGACAATAATAATAATGTATTTTCATGGACACACCAGCCCCCCTTATCCGTTTTTCCAGGGACGAGCGATTCCATGTGTTTTACTGGTATTATTTTCTTCCCTTTCAATATACCTATATCGGCCTCCGATTTATCAAGAACTATTATACCATAAACCTCTTTTTCCCTTATCATGTCTTTAAGCGGGTCCAGAACAAACTTTTGGTCACACCAATAGAGCTTCTGGTTCAGAGGTTCAGGAGGCTCGAGGGCGAAAAGCTCGATGTCTGCGACGCCTTCGCGTTCGGAGACGTTTCCACAAAATATAACAAGACCATTTTCTGGTGTTTGTTTGTATAATTTCAAGTGTTGCGTTATTTTCTCCAATGCAGCCAGAACATTCTTTCTCACAGTCTTCGACTTTATGTTCTGAGCAGTCGATTTCTCCATGTTGATTTGCTCAGCAACCTTGTTGATGTTGTAACCAGCAGGAATGTAGACCGAAACCAATTCTGTATGCCTTCCCTTGATATTTTCGAGTTCTTCAACTAAATCCTTCAGCCTTCTTTTCGCAAGCTCTTTCTTTGACGTCATAAAATCACCGATTATTCACCGATTATTAAAAATGTCAGAGTTTTTTAAAGTTTGCACGACACAAAGAATTCAACAGCATTCTCCACACCAATACGTTTATCTTTTGTAGAGATATTTAAAAGATTTTATCACATATAAATTTGTATCACAGCCCGGTAGTCTAGCGGCCAAGGATGCCAGGCTCTGGACCTGGAGACCGCGGTTCGAATCCGCGCCGGGCTATTCTTTTTTTATCCAACGAAACAATTATAGATATGGTTAGAATTGATTATGTAAAGTTTGGTGAAATCTCTGTTGACGGAAAAATTTATTATTCCGACGTGATAGTGTACTGGGATGGCAGAGTAGAATACAGGAAAAAATCTCACAAGTTTGACATAAACGAATTTTTGAAAATATTTGAGAGAAAGCCAGAAATTATTGTGGTCGGCACGGGAATAGATGGCGCGTTAGGCGTCCCCGAAGAAACAACTATATCAGCAGAAGACAGAGGAGTTAAAATATTCAAAGAGGTTTCGCACAAGGCGGTTGATATGTTCAATGCGTTTATTTCTGATGGGAAAAGGGCAGTTGCTATAATACATACGACATAACAAGATGGATTTAAATCAAAAAACCAAAAAATATACATGGGCGTGAACCTGTCAGATATCATCGCAGGGAATGAAATTGAATTGAACAACCTTGCAGGTAAAACCATAGCAATAGATGCCTACAACATTCTCTATCAGTTCTTGTCCATAATAAGAGACCGTTTCACAGGCGAACCTTTAAAAGACTCTAAAGGTCGGGTAACATCTCATCTGTCAGGTTTGTTTTACAGAACCATCAAGCTTGTGGAGAATGGAATAAATCCTGTCTATGTTTTCGATGGCAAATCACCCGAATTCAAGGCAAAAACTCTCGAAAAAAGGACTGAAACAAAGAGGGAAGCCGAGAAGAAGCTCGAGAAGGCAAAAGCAGAAGGTGATGTTGAAAAAATTAGGTTGTACGCGCAGGCCACAGCCAGACTGACAGACGATATGATAAATCAATCAAAAAAACTTCTCGAATACATGGGCATTCCCTTCATACAGGCGCCCTCTGAGGGTGAAGCCCAGGCAGCATATTTAACAAAAAAAGGTCTTGCATGGGCATCCGCATCCCAAGACTGGGATTCACTCCTGTTCGGCGCACCGAGAATGATAAAAAACCTCACAATTACAGGCAAAAGAAAAGTCCCAAAAAAAGAGAGTTACGTGGAGATAAACCCAGAGATTATAGAGTTGAAATCCGTCCTTGAACAACTCGGCATTAACCATGACCAGCTCATAATTATAGGAATACTTGTTGGGACAGATTATAATCCCGGTGGTGTGAAGGGAATAGGTCCCAAAAATGCGCTCAAGATAGTAAAAGAAAGGGCAGATTTCGACAATGTATTTGCAAGCATAGAATGGGAATTTGACATTTCGCCTAAAGAAATTTTTGATTTTTTCAAAAATCCGCCCGTAGATGAATGCGAGATACCAAAAGCGTGTCCAGATTTTGAAAAATTAAAGCAACTTATGCTGGATTTTGACTTCTCTGAAGAAAGGGTGAATAACAGTATAGATAGACTTGAAAAAAGCAGGAAGACTAGGCAGACAGGCCTGCATAAATGGTTTGGTTGATGCTATGGATTCACCTATGGCTATAATAATGAAAATGATTCTGCTTTTATTAGGGAACACCATGAATACGCTAAAATCCGTGCTTAGTCTTTTCGGTGAATTAATTGTCTCAATTTTGCGCGTTGTATCTATAGGAGGACTCCCTGCGGCAGCAATATCTGTTATTCTGATTTCATGTGTTGTTTATTTTTTGATGAAATACATCCTAAAAGCAGGGAAAGAGGTGATAATATTTGTTATCGCATCCGTTGTTTTAGGTCTGGTATTGGCTTTCAGCATGATAAGGTGAATATATCAGGGGGCAGAAATTTATTAAGTAATATTTATTAATAAATTACGTGGTTTCGCATGGAGAGAATAAAAACAGGCATTATTGGGCTTGATGAAATAATGAATGGTGGGATACCCAAAGGTCAGCTTGTCCTTCTTTCGGGCACATGCGGAACAGGTAAAACCACACTATGTGCCCAATATATATATAACGGACTCAGCAAATTCAATGAGAACGGAATATACCTGTCATTCGAGGAATCACCTGAAAGTATAAAGAACAATGTAAAGCAATTCGGCTGGGATTTTGAAAGATTTGAAAAAGAAGGTAGGTTTAAGTTTATAAAATATGACCCGTATCATGTTGAGGAAGTTTTTGATATTCTTGAATCAACTGTAAGAGAAATAAACGCACAGAGAATTGCAATAGATTCTATCTCAGCACTTGGTCTGTATGTGAGAGACAAGGCCGAATTGAGAAGAATGATATTCAATCTTTCAAATATATTAAGAAGACTCGGATGCACGGCAATACTTGTCTCTGAAATTGTCCCGGGGACAACAGGTATATCAAGATATGGTGTCGAAGAATTCGTGACAGATAGCGTAATAGTCCTTTACTATGAGAGAAACGAGGTGTCGTTCGTAAGAGCGATACAAATATGGAAGGTCAGCGGTTCTGACCATTCTCAAAAGCTGCACCCGTATAAAATAACGAACAAAGGGATTGTTGTTCTACCGCACGAAGAGGCTTTTATGAAGTCTAATACGCTCTAAAACCGTTTCCCAGTCAGAAATTCCCGGATTTCGCTTTTCCAGAATTTCTTTGTCTATGCCCAAATCTTTTATGAACGACTTTGCCATCCTCTTTGTGAAATCTTTATTGTAAATTTTCTTGTTAAGGTTTATAACAGCCTCGCGCAATGCGTTTTTTAATTTTTTCTTGGGCTGAAGAAACACCTCGCGCAATATGTATTTTTCAGGATTTTCCTTATATTCGTCTATTTTCAACGGCCTTAGTGAAATCACAACAGAATCTGTTGCAGGTTGCGGATAAAACATCTCCTTAGATACGTAAAAACCAAATTCCACGGAGAAAAAACTCTTAACCCTGAGAGAAAGCGTTGAGAACTTCTTGCTCCCAAACTTGGATGTTATTATCTGAAAGAAATTCAGCGGAACGCTGAAAACACAAACATCGAAGTTTAATCGTGTAAGTCTTGTTATCAAAGCCTCCGCAATAGAGTATGGTATGTTGGAAATGCTTTTATTAAACTTTATATCTCCTATCAGCTTAAGGATATTCCCATTTATTATTTTCAAATTTTTATAATTTTGGAACTCTTTGCGTAGTATCTTTACGAAGACGTCGTCTTTCTCAACTGCGATAATCTTTGCATTTGTTGCGAGAAGTTTTCTCGTTAGCGTTCCGATGCCTGAACCTATTTCAAGAACCACGTCACTTCCTGCTAAATCAGCAAGTTTGATCATCTTTTCCATCATTTCATCTGAAATCATAAAATGCTGGTCTTTTTCTTTGTCGAGGATTATTCCGTATTTCTTTACAATCGCTGTCAGGCGCATAATTTGTTCCCCTTAAGAAAATAGTTCAACTTCTTTATCATTCTTTCAGCTGAAACAAATTCAGGGATTATGACTATATCCGCCCCTGCTCTGTAAAGCCGTTCAGCGTCTATCTCCGAGTGTGCTCTTGCAAGTATTTTGATTTTTGGATTTGTTCTTTTCGCTTTTCTTATTACAAAAGATGATATGTCGGCATATGGAATTGTAATGATTATGAGTTTTGCCTTTGAAACAGAAACCTTTTTGAGTATATCTTCGTTTTCAGCATCGCCATATACGCAGTAAATACCCCTTTTGCCAAGCTCTTTGACAATCTCTGGGTCTCTCTCAACCACAATAAAGCTCTCGTCCATATCTTTGAGGTGCTGGACTATTTTCTCCCCCATCCTGTGTGCGCCAAAAATTACTATATGCTCGCTTACCTCTTCAACAGGGGGATTCTCTATTTCATGGATACTTCTTGGGTGGAATATATGCCTTTTAGGCAACTTTATTTTTGCAAATAAATTATACACGCTGTTTCTGATCGTCGCTAGATACGGTGTGGTTATCATGGAAACAACAACTATGCTTATAAGGAGTGAATAAAAATCATGTGAGATATGACCAAGCATAAACTCTTCAGCTGCGATTATAAACATAAACTCACTCGCCTGACCAAGTCCCAGCCCTATGTATGTCGATGTTCTGCCACCATAACCAGACAAAAGATACATAACACCCAAAATTATCGGTTTTAAGAAAACTGTCAAAAGTAAAAGTGTCACAAACATGGGGAACATGGCTTCTATTACAAAGAAATTAAGTTGCATACCAAGAGTTGAGAAAAATATAATCAAGAAAAAATCCCTCAGAGAATGAATTTCGCCTGCAATCTCCACATTGTATGGAAAGTTTGCCATAGAGAGACCTGCTATAAAACCTCCAATAGTAACGGAAAACCCAAGAACATACGAAGCACCTATGAAAAAGAAACAGTTCGCTATTGCTGTTATAAACAACATCTCATGCCTTTCAGCTGCGTAATCAAGTATTTTGGGAAAGAAAAATTTGTTGAGCAGTATTGCTATAGCAAACAGCCCAAGTCCTCTGAATATTATCGACCCGAAAAACTCAAACGAAAAAACAGAATACATGTTTTTGAGCACAGGTATAGCCACAACCGCTATTATATCTTGAAAAAGCAGAATACCAAGCATTATTCTACCATGTAAAGTATTTATTTCATCTTTGTCTACAAGCAATTTTGTCGCTATCATCGTGCTCGATAGGGCAAGTAAAAGACCGAGATATATTCCCATAAGCATGCCCAAACCGAAAAACAATGCGGTCAGAAAACCAAGAATAAACATCAGAGTAACTTGTAATGCACCCCCGACAAACGATATAAAACCGACACTCTTAAATTTTCTGAAATCTATTTCAAGACCAACAGAAAAAAGAAGGAAAATTATCCCAAGCTCCGACATGAGAGATATTTCTTCGGGGTTGGTGATAATACCCAAACCCATCGGTCCTATGATCAATCCTGCCACAACATATGCTATTATTATTGGCTGCTTGAGTGCTCTTGCGATATAAGCGAGGGCAGCAGAAACTATAATCAATATCCCTATGTCGAAGAGCAGCGCCAGCGCCATAATAATTATTTATCTCTTCTATAAAATAAGGTTATGGGACTTGAAGATGAGATAAAAAAGATAGAAGATGAATTGAAAAGGACAAAGTATAACAAGGCGACGCAATATCACATAGGAATGTTAAAAGCGAAATTGGCAAGGCTGACAGAACAAACTGAAAAACTCAAAACAGGCAAGAAAGGTAAGGGTTTTTCCGTTAAAAAGAGTGGTGACGCCACTATCCTTCTTGTTGGATTCCCCTCTGTCGGAAAATCCACGCTTTTGACGAAACTAACCAATGCAGAATCCAAAATTGGTGACTATGATTTCACAACGCTTGATATCATTCCAGGTGTGATGAAGTACAATTCAGCCAAAATACAGATTCTCGATATACCTGGCATAATTCACGGCGCGTCTGCAGGGAAAGGGAGGGGCAAAGAAATACTATCTGTTGTCAGGAATGCTGACCTTATAATCATATTGATAGATGAAGAGAAACAGCTTCCCGTAGTTGAAAAAGAATTGTATAACGCAGGATTCAGGCTTAACCAAGAAAAACCAAAGGTTTTTGTATCAAAAAAACATTCAGGTGGGATAAGAATTGAATCAACTGTTAAACTCACAAAAATAGATGAAAAAATGATAAAAACTGTGTTAAATGAATACAGAATTCACAACGCCGATGTTGTTATAAGGGAGGATATTTCTCTCGACAGGTTCATAGATTCGCTGTGCACAAACAGGGTTTACGTCCCATCCATCGTAGTGTTCAACAAGATAGATATGCTGGATAAAAAAAGAATGGAAGAAGTAGGAAGGCGAATAGACTGTATTTTTATATCAGCCAAAAACGGAGAGAATCTTGAGACGCTTAAAAAAGTGTTATGGAAGAAGCTGAATCTCATTAGAATTTATATGAAGAAGATTAGAGAAGACCCTGACCTGAGCGAACCATTAATAATGAAAAAAGGTTCTAAAATTACAGATGTCGCCAAGAGAATACACAAGGAATTCGCAAAAAATTTCAAGTATGCGCGCATCTGGGGGTCTTCGAAATTCCCTGGACAAAAAGTTGGGATGAATTACGAACTGAAAGATAAAGATATTGTGGAACTTCATGTAAGATAACAGACTTTTAAGTTATATTTTTAACTTACTAATTTTTCTAACAAAATTTTAACTTTTTGAATACATACACCAAAGAAATGGGTCTTTCTTTTGTATTTAAAATAATCAATCAACAATAAATTGTACAGCCAGAATCAGAATATTTTTCACTTTCCCATTTACCCGTTAAGACATTGCATTTTTTGTACGAAAATGTATTATCATTACATTTATCTGCGGTAATACAACACGTCTTTTTACATAAGGAGCCATCAGAATATTTACAACCTTTCACATCAATTTTCCACTTAGGTATGTCTAAAATAAATCTTCCATAATCTTCATTAATTATTAAACGTGTTGGATAAGTATCTTCTAATACTTCAAATATAATACAGCCTTTTTTAACTTCTTCTGGTCGTAACATACTTATGTAGCATAAAGTATTAGAATAATGAGGTCTATATCTATATCCACGATCTACTTCTAGTCTCATATTAGCATAAGGGTAGAATAGGCAACAGAAAGGAAAAAACCTTTCTTCTGTGCCAATATTTTTGGCTGTTATGTTTATAACTACGAATTTATAACCTTTATCAGACACAAGCCCATTATCCAATACTTTTGTCAGCATTATACTGTCAAAAGTTATAGAAACATCTTTAATTATTATTGGTTTTTGAAATTCCAACTTTGTCAAACATCCACTAATGAAAATTAATAAAAATATTACTAAAATTATTCTACTATAATTGGTGATGTTTGAACCCATATACATTGGTTATATTTCAATTTTTAAATCTCTATTACAAACAAAATTTATGGCAAAATATCGTTGCGTTCGATGTGGATGGGAAGGAAAACCGATTTTGATGGAACCTGCCACAAAGGTCTGCCCCAAAATCGTTTGACACTCGCTAGCGAATGTCATTCGAAGGGATTGCGGTTCTGTCAGACTTGAAAAAGTGAAGAAGTAGTCCAACCATGTATTGTCCACCTTGCAAATATAACAATTTTAAGAAAGTGTGACCAAATATTAACATGATGCAAACCATAAAGGACGTCCCAGAAGAAGACATAGTTGTTGGCGGCGGACCTCTCTGCGCAGGTTGTCCCGCTGTCATAGGTTTTAAACTTGCCCTGAAGGCATTGGGGAAGAAGACCATCATCATCAATGCTTCAGGTTGTTTTACGCTGTTCGTTACATATCCTTGGATGCCTGTGAAAGCGCCATGGATACATAATGCAATTGAAAATGCAGGTGCTACTGCATCTGGCATCTACAGAGCTTTGAAAATTCTGAAAAAAGAAAAGGATACAACCATCATGATTTACGCAGGGGATGGAGCAACATATGATATAGGTTTGCAATCACTGTCAGGTGCCATAACAAGAGGTGAAAAGTTCATTTATATATCATATAACAACCAATGCTTCTCGAACACCGGCGTCCAGATGAGCAGCGCCACGCCTTTCGGAGCAAGAACAACAACAACGCCGCCGGGAAGAAAAAATCCACTAGGGAACATTTATCACCCAAAACCTATAGCAAAGATGATGGCAGACCAAGGAGCAGCATATGTAGCGACCGCATCTATAGGTTATCCTCTGGACTACATGAACAAGCTTTTAAAGGCAAAAGAAAAGAAGAATCAACCCGCATTTATTGATTTACTTTGTCCATGCCCGCCTGGATGGGGATTCAACCATAGCAAAACAATCGAGCTTGCAAAACTTGCGGTTGATACAGGTGCTTGGCCCCTTTATGAGATATATCACGGCAAATTTATGCTCACATACAAACCCACAAAACTGAAACCTATTGAAAAATATATGGAAATGCAAGAGAGATTTAGACATCTTAAGAAAAAGGACATCAGCAAAATACAGAAATGGGTAAATGAACAATGGCTCTCGCTCACATTGGGGAGGTATTGGGAAGGGTTTAAATAGCGTGTTACTACTTCGACCTTTTCCGATATTTTTTGAACACGTAATTTACAGGGTTCTTAATTTTTTTACATTTCTCGTCAGGTTTGCACACGCCGAAATCATCATACCAACCAGAATGATGACAGTTAGGGGGAAGTATATCCTTGCCTCTCGATTTGTGCCATCTTATTTGACCACGAATATAACTCTCTCTTAAAGGCGGTTTGTTCCGTTCGTTCCACTCACCTATTAATTTCTCAATATTTTCCCATTTCCATTTACACGACCTGAGAAAATTTATGAGTATGAACACGGACCGTTTTCGTCCATCTGACAGTCCTTTGAGTATGTTTTTTATACAAGGCGGGAAGTTCTCGATTGGAACAACCTTAGTTATTGCAGATACAGTCTTCTTTTTCTTTATTTTTTTGTTAATCCGCATGAACCAATCAACAGCTTGGGTTATCAAAACACTCGCCTCATCAGGCTCATATTTATCCAGAAATCCTGTAGTGATCTTTACTTTTTCCGGACTGGCAAGCCTTGCATTAAATTCAGGTATGTCCCTCGTTTTTATGGGAAGCGAGACAAGAAATGTCTTCCTATTGAGAGAATAAGGCATTCTGAACAAATGCCTTGGAGAGATCAATACAGGGTCTATGTCAACAACCTTGTATGGATCTATTCCCTCATCAGTAAGTATTTCACCCATTGCCTTGCCTGACTGCTCGGCGAGTTCTTCAACATCGAATTTGCTCAGTAGCGCTTTTTCAAGTTTTCCCTTTGAAAAATACTTGAGATACATGACTATCTTTCTTGCTATGTCAGGGTATTGGGTTACAGTTGGTTTGTAATCAACCTCTGCCGGCATACTCTCCCATGGTATGCCTATATGAAATCCTGTTCCACCTGTAAATTTCACAGATATATTCTTTATTCCATGCTCCCTCAATGCCCATACAAAAATGTTAGATGCTATTTTTCCATGTTCGATATTCTCGCAATCAACATCAAGTATTAGATCCCAGCCTACTCGAAACTTTTCATAATTTTCCAATTTAATATTCATCGGCTGCGACCATCTTTCAAGCGAAGAATGGAATTCGATAACACCTGTCTTGACCATTGCCACTATATCGTTTGGGTAGACAAGTATATTTGGTCTTTGGGAATAGCTGCCTGTTTTGAATACACCAACGACTTCTCTGTTTCTACCAAAATTTATTAAAAATTCCTGCACATCTTCTCTCGAATAATACTCATATATCTGCCTTATGTTCATGCTTATAAATTGTCCATATATGATAAATTTTTACCTGTGGAACAACGAGCGTTTAGGTTTCACAAACACATATCCTATGAGCAACGCTGCACCAACGAAAAGTGGGACAAGGCTCATTGTCAGCACAAGACCAGAGCCAACCGTGACATACGCGCTTGCATATAATGCCAAACCTATAGCCGCCAGCACCAGTCCAGCAATTAGCAACGTCTCTGGATACTCAACACTTTTACTTTTTTCGATTTTCCCGCCTTTCTTGTATACCATGTAATTTTTGTTTATTTCAACTATTGCCCATGCTATGACAGCTATTGCCAGAAAATCCCATAACTCCAACATCCTTCACCTCTTTTAACTTTTATCATGCCCCCAATATTATTTCGATTTCAGGATTTTTCATCTTTACGAGCACACCATCGAGGGTGACATAAAATGTGTGCTGAATGTCTGAAAAATTACCGTCAAGCCTGTACACTTTATATAATTTCTTGCCAATTAAAATATTTTCCATGCCATCAACCTTTATTACAAATTTATCTGTTCTTCCCTCGCTTGGGTCAAATATATCAACATCGTATTCTTCGTTCAATCTCAATGGCAAAACCTGAAACATCAGAGCCCATTGACCTATAATGTTATTGGTCAGTATAAATGTATCATTGGATATAGGGATTGTTTTTTCATGTTCTTTGCCGTTTATGTAGATTATTTCATGAACTTTATCACCTGAAAACTCTGACACATACCTTTTACTTACGTCACCTGTTCTTATCTCATATTCGTGATATGTTGGTCTCACATCCTTGGTTATGAACAAATTTCCGTTTATCAGCAAAGACGTATTCCCGAATGTCAAGTTTGTTTTCTCCTGTATCTGATACACAGGGATGTTCATAATTGTTGTTTTGTTTATGACTCTGAACTCGTTGTAGCCTATTGTTTTGTTTCTCATTAAGAATGTGTAACGACCGCGAAAATCATTCAGGTTGATTATCCTCCTATCCATGCTCACTTTTGCATTAATTGCCGAAATAAGAAGTGAAATTTCTATCACAAGAATAATGACTATCATCAGGAAGAACACATCCCTTTTGGGATGAAATTTCCTTACAGGTTGTTCGCGCATCTCGGAAAAAACATGCTTCGCCCACCAAGCACCCCTCAGAGCAACTACACCGAAAAGCATAACAAATATTTCTATTGAATAAATGCCTGAAATCGTGTTGGTATCAAAAGTTCGCGTAAGCCACGGTAGCATACCGTCGGGCAGAGTTTTGTAAAGTACGGACAATGTAAAATATCTTGTTTTGCCTGACCTCACAGCAAGGAATACGAGAAATATTGTAAATATATGAACAAATAACGTGAATACCCTCTCAATTATGGGTGCGAATATTATGATTGTCGGTTGACTCAGCTGATTCAAAACAAACGTCCGCTGGGGCTCGTGAATTAAGTTAAGTGCGCTGGGATAGATTAAAAATACGAGAACATTCAGGAACGAAGAAAGTCCTATGAGAAAAGCTTCGGTGCAGCCAAATCCAAGCGCAAATGCAAACAGGTGGTCAAATTCCATGTTTTTAAGTCTTGTTTTAACAGCGGCCACATAAGTAAAACCGTTTTCCAAAATACCTGTTCTCAACCCGACGTATGCCCCAATCAAAACTATTGCCCCGCTTATCGAAAACGTCGAAAGCAAAAAATTATTAAGCAATTCTGTGATCGTTAAATCCATCACAAGTTTTACTAGTATAGCGATGAACCAGACCGCTCCACCAAACAAAAAATATTTCGGTTCGATTGATTTTTTCTTCTGCCAATAAATAGGAGGCAGAATACCGACAAGCATCATTCCTATCCCAGATAAAATCAAGAATGGATTCATTTATTCACATTAATAAATACGTGCGTTTCGATAAAAAACTTTTGAATCCTCATGCTAATCTAAAATATGAAACCATTAAAAATTATTTTTTCAAGGCAATGTCTCGAATATGATTCACCCGGCCATCCAGAATCGAGTGAAAGAGTCCGAAAAGTCTACGAATTTCTGAAGATGTTCAAATATTTTAAATTTCTGGAGCCAAAGCCCTGCTCAAGGCAGGATTTATTGATGGTTCACTCCAACACGCTTGTAGACACAATAAAACATGGGGATTTCGAAGATTCGGAGACACCAAACATCCCAAATATATACTACTATGCAAGGCTTTCTGCGGGGGGAGCGGTTCTTGCCATGAAGACCGCTTTAAATGAAGGTAGAGCATTCTCGCTGATGAGACCTCCCGGACATCATGCCTCGCAAAACAAGTTCGAGGGCTTCTGCTATTTCAATAACATTGCAATTGCAGTTACAAAGGCTTTGACAACTGTTAAAAAGATTGCTATCCTCGATATAGATGCCCATCACGGACAGGGTACACAGGAAATATTTATGGGTGATCCTCATGTGATTTACGTATCCTTACATCAATATGGATTCATATATCCTGGCACAGGTAGGCATTCAGAAAAGAACGCATATAATTTCCCTTTGCCGGCAGGAACAGATGAAAAAGAGTACATAGAGAAACTATTGGTCGGTATCGATAAAATAAGGGAATTTGACCCTGATTTAATCGCTGTGTCCGCGGGTTTCGATACATATGAAGGTGATCCGCTTACTTCACTTAATCTAAAAGTAAAAACATATGAGAAGATAGGGAAGATTATAGCAGAGCTTGACAAACCAAGGTTCGCGGTTCTCGAAGGAGGTTATAGCATAGAAAAGATTCCTTTATGTGTGTATGAATTTTTGAAGGGATTTAATAATTCATGAAATTGTACACGAAATAAATTTAAATTATAAATCAAATTTACTTTTATGAACTCCGGCTTCACGACGACCACGACGACGAAGCTCGCTTAGTCAGTGGTCTATGGCCGGGTCTGACTTCTTCTGGATGACAACCGGCCAGCCGTGAGTTTATTTAAGCACGATGTCAAAGATGAAATAAAGGAGGGATAATATGAAAATCCTGCTGTTACATTCGGACTTCATAGAATGGGAACCGAAGAAAAAAGCCATAAAGCAGGCAGAAGAAATAGAAAAGAAAATTTACAAAGCTGAAGAGGCCTTGGTTGTTTTCTCTTCTGTTGAAAAGGGGGATGAGAAGAATACAAAAAATCTTGTTGATAAAACTGTTAAAGAAATTCTTGATGTATATGATGAGGTCAAGGCAAAAACAATAGTGATATATCCATATGTTCATCTATCACAAAAACCTTCAAAACCTGATGTTGCCCTGAAAGTCCTGAAAAACGTTGAAAGAATTTTAAAGGAAAAGGGATATGAGGTATATAGAGCGCCGTTTGGTTGGTATAAGGCGTTCAACATAAAAGTCAAAGGTCATCCTTTATCTGAACTTTCAAGGGAGATAACACCCGAAGGTGAAGCAAAAAAAGAGAATGTTTCAGAGGCGTTGAAGAAAGAGAAAACATTGAAATCTGAATGGTATATACTCACACCAGATGGTAACGCACATAAAATTGAGATGAAAGATGGGAAGATTCACGGGTTTGATTTTAAAGGGAATGAAAGACTTGAAAAACTTGTCAAATATGAAATAACAAAAAACAGACTCGTAACCAAAGAGCCTCCACATATAAAACTCATGAAAAGGCTTGAACTTGTCGATTACGAACCTGCAAGCGATCCAGGTCATTTCAGATTTTTACCAAAAGGTAGACTTATCAAAAGTTTGCTCGAACGGTTTGTCACGAAGAAGACAATAGAATATGGAGCTATGGAGGTGGAAACACCTATAATGTACGATTTAGATCACCCAACACTCAAAAAGTATCTGAACAGATTCCCAGCAAGGCAGTACGTAATAGAAACACCGAATAAACATGTATTCCTGAGGTTTGCGGCATGTTTTGGGCAATTCTTAATAGCAAAAGATGCGAGCATATCGTATAGAAACCTTCCTCTGAGAATATATGAATTAACAAGATATTCATTCAGAGTTGAGCAGAGAGGTGAGCTTGCAGGATTAAGAAGGCTCAGAGCGTTCACCATGCCTGATTGTCACGCATTATGCGCGAACATTGAACAGGCAAAAGAGGAGATCAAACGAAGATTCCAGCTGGCAAAAGAAGTCGAGGAAGGTATTGGTTTTGACATTAAAAAGGATATAGAATTCTCGGTGAGGATAGTCAAGGATTTCTACGAGAAGAACAAAAAATTTGTTCATGAAATGGTAAAACTCATGGATAAACCCATTCTGGTAGAAATGTGGTCGGAAAGATTTTTCTATTTCGTGTTCAAAATGGAGTGGAATTTTGTAGACGCGCTTGACAAAGCTGCTTGTTTGGCTACTGATCAGATAGACGTGGAAAACAGCGAGAGATATGGCATATACTTCACAGACAAAGACAACAAGAGAAAGCATCCAATAATCCTTCACCTCTCACCTTCAGGAAGCATAGAAAGGGTTATGTATGCGTTGCTTGAAAAGGCATACATGGAGTCGCAGCAAGGAAAAAACCCTGTGTTCCCAATGTGGTTGAGCCCGACACAGATAAGAATAATACCTGTTTCAGAGAAATTCGTCGAAGATGCTGCGAAGATTTCAGAGGAGATTGAAAAACATAACATAAGGGTTGATGTGGACGACAGAAACGAAACTGTACAGAAAAAGATAAGGGATGCAGAGACTGAATGGGTTCCTTTAATAGTGGTTGTGGGCGAAAGGGAGATTAATGAAGGCGTTTTGGCTGTGAGGTTCAGGGAGACAGGTGAAGTCAAAAAGATGAACGCAGAAGATGTGATAAAATATGTGAAAGATTTGACAAAGGATAAACCATTCATACCACTGTCATTACCAAAACTCATAACAAAACGTCCTGTGTTCATAGGCTGATTTTTTCTTTATTTTTATGAACAAATTTATTGAAGAATTAACAATCCTTAATTAATGACAAAGAAAACCCTTCTCGATGGAAATGCATCAGCTGCCTGGGGCGCAAGGCTTTCAAGGGTACAGGTAGTTCCAAATTTCCCGATAACACCACAGACAGAGATAATCGAAACGATAGCAAAATGGGTTTCCGATGGTGTGTTCAAAACCGAATTTTTGCGCGCGGAAAGCGAGCATTCAGTAATGTCAGCTGCTGTGGCTGCTTCCGCTACAGGTGCCCGTGTTTTTACGGCAAGTTCATCCCAAGGTTTGCTGTTGATGCATGAAGTTTTATACATAGCATCCGGTATGCGTTTACCCATAGTTATGGTTAACGTATCGAGAGGCTTATCCGCTCCTATCACGTTATGGCCGGATCACAATGACATACTCGACCAGAGAGATTCTGGATGGCTCATGCTTTTCAGCGAAAATAATCAGGAGGTTTTGGATAGTGTAATCATGCTTTACAAAATATGCGAAAGTCGTAACGTTTTGCTTCCCGCTTTCATAAATATGGATGGTTTCTATCAATCGTATACGAGAGAACCTGTTGTCATACCTGATCAGAAAAAGGTGGATAAATTTTTACCTCCAAGAAAGGCGAAGGTTGTCCTTGATCCTGAAAAACCGATGGCTCAGGGCGTGGGTGTGATGGAAGAGTATCCTTATTTCAGAGAACAGGTACATCTTGCGCATAAAAATGCATTGAAAGTCATAGAGGAAGTGAGCAAGGATTGGGGAAAAATGTTCGGCAGAAAATACGATTTAGTTGAATCATATATGATGGATGATGCCGATGCGTGCTTGATATCCATAGGAGCAAACACAACCATAGCAAAAGCTGCTGTCAAAAAGATGAGGGATGAAGGCAAGAAGATTGGTTTACTTCGTATACGTGTTTTCAGGCCATTCCCGAAGGATTTATTAAGAAAACTTGTGGAAAATGTGAAAGCGGTTGGTGTGATAGACCAGAATATAGCACCTGGTTCAGGCGGAATCCTTTTTCATGAAATCCGTTCAGCCTTATACGGTAAAGGTATTTCAATAAGCAATTTTATATGTGCACTTGGAGGAAGACCAATATCCATAAATGAATACATCCAATTTGCAAACTATGTTCTGAGATCCGATACAAAAGAATCAAAAATATTTTTCCAATAGAAATCTTTAAATCAAGAATATCTAAATAATTAATCTGAAAAAGGGATTCATATGAATATCGTATTTTTAGGTCCGCCTGGTGTGGGAAAAGGGACATACGCAGCTATGCTTTCCGTGAAGCTAAATATACCACATATCTCATCCGGCGATATTCTGAGAGACGAAATAAACAAAGGCACAGAGCTCGGGAATAAAGTCAGACAATACATGAACAAAGGTCATCTTGTCCCAGACGAGGTGATTATTGAAATACTTAAAAAAAGACTTGATAAGAATGACTGCAAAAAAGGCTTCATACTCGATGGTTTTCCGAGGACTGTGAGGCAGGCAGAAGAACTCAAGCGCTTTGTTGACATTGATATTGTTATAAACTTTTTCGCACCAGAAGACCTCATAATAAAAAGACTTTCAGGTCGTTTGATATGCCCGAAATGTAAGGCTGTATACAACATCTACTTCCGTCCACCTAAAAACAACAGGAAATGTGACATATGCAAAAGTAAGCTCCTGCAACGGGAAGATGACAAAGAGAATGTTGTCAGAAAGCGTCTCGAAATATACGAACGGGAAACAAAGCCGTTGATCGATTTCTACAGGAGGAACGGAATACTATCAGATGTCTATGCAGACCAAGATATTGAGCATGTAATAAATGAAATAGTGAGAAAAATAAAAGGTGATGTTCATGGAAAGAACTCTCGTATTAATAAAACCTGATGGTGTCGAGAGGAATTTGATAGGTGAGATAATAAAGAGATTTGAGGAGAACGGGTTAAAAGTTGCAAATCTTAGGATGGTCATACCTTCAAGGGAATTTGTACAAGCACATTACGCTGTTCATAAGGATAAGCCGTTTTTCAATGTTCTTGTAGATTATCTTGCGGAAAAACGGGTGGTTGCAATAGTTCTCGAGGGTGAAGATGCTGTATCACGTGTGAGAAAGATTGTGGGAGCAACAGATCCATCGAAAGCTGAAAAAGGGACGATACGCGGTGATTTGGGGAACGACTCAAAGGAAAAGGCAGATGCAGAAAGAAGGTCGATATACAATCTTGTTCACGCTTCAGGAACGAGAGAAGAGGCGGAAGAAGAGATAAAGTTGTGGTTTGAGGAGAGCGAAATTTTGGAGTGAGTTTAGCGCAGGAGCCATTTCCATAACGGAACGAATTTTACCTTTCTGTTACTTCGAACTTCCTCACCCTCGTAGTCCCAGGTTATGACGAGGAGGTTTTTGCAGCAAAGTTCTTTCGACGCCTTCAGTAACGAGCGGAGTTCGCGTTTTTCGATTTCGTCCGGACCGGCGGCGTAGGTTACCTGGATTAGCTGCGAAATACGCGAATCCTCTTTAAGGACGAAATCGACCTCTCTTCCCTGATAATCCTTGAAGTAGTAAACCTCTGGGTTTCCGCCCAAATAAGCTTTCCACCTGAGGAGTTCGACTCCAACCACGTTCTCCATCAATCTTCCGATTTCTGGGGATGAGAAAAGCGAGGTCAGGATTCCCGTATCTATACAGTAAACCTTTTTGGGGACATTCTCAACCTCCTTCAACGAGGGTGCATACTTCTTCACGAAAAAGAGGAGGAACGCACTTTCGAGATAGTCTGCATAATCCCTTACCGTGTGAATGGTTTTCACCCCGAATGCCTTTCTTATGGAATTGAAACTTACGTATTTCGAATGACTTTTCATCAGAAATCTCGAAATGGTTTTAAACATCTGAACATACCTTATGCGATACCTCAGTACGACATCCTTCATGATTATGTCTTCGTACAATCCCCTCAGGAATCCCTGCCAGTTATGGATTTTCAGAGCTTGTGGCATCCCACCCTTTTTTATGAATTCTGAAAGGTGTTTGAGGAGGATTCCCTTCCCTTTGGTCGAGAGCATCAATTCTTCGTTAATCTCCACGTCCTTGAATTTCAGGAATTCCCTGAAGCTGAAGGGGAAGAGAAGATAATCCAGATGCCTGCCTGTGAGATGGGTGGCGAGCTCCTTGCTAAGAAGTTCTGAGCTGGAGCCTGTGACGAACACGCTCTTCCCCGCCCTCAATAATCGGTTTACAAAAAGTTCCCAGCCTTTCACTCTTTGTGGCTCGTCGAGAAGCGCCAAATAAAAATCCTTCCCGTGAATCGATACGTATATCTTTATCAGTTCATTCAGATCCTTCGCCTGAATTCCGTCAAGTCTTTCATCATCAAAATTCACGTACAGGAATTCTTTGTCGTTGAGAAGATGGTAGCACATGATGGATTTTCCTGCCCTCCTCACACCCATCACGACCTTGGCCACCTCGCTTTTTATTTCTGAGGTTAATTTTTCTTCCATTTCCCTCTTAATTATCCTCTCCCTTCTGAACCTTTCATCCATTTCCCTTCTCTGGTCCACCAAGACCGATTTGAGTTCGTTCATACTTTAATAATACACGTTTTTATTTAAAAATGTTTATTAGTAATGCACATTTTAAGAACCAAGTTGTGGTTCTGAGATTACTGAATATCACTTTTCTGCACCATAAAGAAATAAAATGTAAATATATAGTTTTTCAAAGCAATGAAATAAATATGGTAAAATTTCCCTTCTGGGGTCTTGGAAAAGGCGCAAAAAGAAATGAAATTGACAAGGGGATTTTCAGGAAAAATTTGGAATCTTACAGATTTGTGAGAGACATTTACTGCAAATATTATGGGATTGATTGGAAATCATTGCCCCGCGACGAAAGGGTGAAGCATGCAAAAAAATTGAAAAGTGTCCTAAAGAATCTTCCCAACCTTATAAGGGAAAACGATGATTTAGCGACTTATATACAGGAGAGGATTTTAGATAATGGTCGTCCTGAAATGACGCAGGAAGCTTTGGCAACTTTAGACTACCTTATGAGAAAGTCACATCTCTTAAAGGGACCGGCCGAGGTAAAAGAGCCGAAATACGTAGAGTTCATAAGGAAACGCGAGCAATCTTCTACACAACATCCAAAGAATTCTTTATATTGCCCCAACTGCTACAATATCCACGGAACCTATTATCCGTTAGTACGAACTGACGAACCTGACGAATATTACTGTAATTCGTGCAGAGTAATTTATAAAAAGTCTGGTCATAAACTAATACCAATTATAAGCGATAGATGTCCGAGGTGTGGGGGACCCCTTCGCGTGTTTGCGACCGATGTTGCAGGCGCGCACACAAAAAGAGTTTACAGTTTTTATTGTCCTTATCATGGTGCACCCGCTTACAGCCGTACCGACGAAGGAATTGTTTTCACCATTATAGCGGGCATACAAATTCAGCTATCTGAACAATATTACAGGGAATGGAAAGAGAATAGAAAAGTTATCATGAAAAAACAATTGAAGGATCTTGAAAACAAACTTAAAGGAGAATTAGCTGGAAAATACGGATTGACATACGATACTAACACTGGAAAATTCAAAGGAAAAATCAAAGGCAGTAAAATAGATTTCAGAAACCAGTTAGAGGGGATAAATCAGTTAATAGGTAAAGCGAGCGCGAATATAGATAATTTTGGTTTTGCGGATATAAGTGCAAATGAGATACCAAAAGATAGTTATGGTGAAAGATTAGTTGATCAAAGTTTAATAAAAGACCATGGATTTTCCGATAGAGACAGTCAAAGATTCCCCATAGAAGAGCAAGAGGCTTATCAGAAATCTCAAGGAGAAATATCTAAAAAAGTGAAAGAAAGAAGGATGAGAAGAGAAGAGAGTATAGACAAAGAACCCATAGAGGAGTGGCGGGTAAAGCATAGATTACTTGACCCCATCAGAAGGTTGTCAGAAAAATCTGGGGACAAGGTAAAAGGCATTTTCTTCTTTCTTGTGTTAATAATTTTGGGTATCACAATCTCTGCACTGTTGGGAAACACGGGCTTTTTGCTTGGTTTCCTCTTTTGGGCTTTTCGAGAAATACTGCCCGAACCTGAGAAAATAGAAATTGTGGAAAATCCCACCATATTCTTTTTCGGAAGTCTTTTCGCCACGCATGAAAACAGAACAAACACAGGTTTGGCATTTCTGAGGTCTGTCTTGAAGTTAGCGGCATTGATAAGTTTCATATTCGGATTGTATTCTGCAAGCTTTCCGTTGTCAAACCTGTTATTGCTTCTGTTAGCATTCGGTATGTATTTTACGCTTCCCATATCCTTTGACCCAACAAAGCCTGATGAATTCATAGAATCAGCTGTAAGGGTGCTTTTGGCCGTGTTCATTGCAGTCTTCATTTTTGGGCTAAAGCAAGGAACAGGTATATTTCAGGCGCCTCAGCTCGGCTGGCTGACACTCGCGTTTTTCTTTGTTTTCCCTGTAGCAACTGAGAAGAACAACGTTATAAGAGCGCTCGGTAAAATAGCATCTCCGACTGCAGAAAGTTACGAAATGATAGATAAACTAATATTCATAGCCATAATGCTGTTGTTCGCGATTGTTTATGGCTTTTCATTTGTTGGCGGATTCTTTAAAGGGACAGCGGGCATCGTGTTCGGTGCGGTATGGATTCTCGGGCTTGTCGCCGGTCTTACAACACCAGCCGAGACCAGACCATGGATGGGTGTGCTAATACTTACAATTGGTTTTGTTATATTCGGAATGGGTGTTGGCCAGCAGTCGGTTGGAGTCGCCATATTTGGTCAGTGGTGGCCTACTATCCATAACTCAGTAGCCGAGGTCATTAAACCCATTGGCGACCTTTTCTTCCAATTCCAGAAGACATTCGGACAGACCTGGTTATTGTTCACAAATCCTATGGGATTCGCACAACAAATAACTGAGGGCAAACACATAGGCGATGAGATAAGCCCTGCAGGTGCGTATGGTCTGGAGATAAGAAAGATTTCAATCCCATCAGTTTACGTGGATGAAGATTTCATGATAGAAATCGAGCTTGAAAACAAAGGCATGTATGATGCCGAGCTACAGTCTGTAAAACTTGTGACAACCTTTCCGCTTATAAACTTCAAATTCCAAGACAAGGAACTGTCACTAACCGAAAGCGACGACCCCATCCTCAAAAAAGAATTATTTCACGTGGCGAGCGCCGAATCCCCTGTTTATATTTACTCGCTGCCCATTGAAAAGAAAACCATAATAAAGCGTCAGGATATCGTTCCGCTTTTCATATTCGGAATTGTCTCATGCGAGGATATCAAAAAAAGCGAATGGAGGGATTTTTTCGGCGGACATAAGCACACAGTAAAAGAAAAATATATACCCATGCTGTTTTTGATTGAATACAACTACAAGTCCGAGTCTTCACTAAGCATAGATTTCATAAGCAAGGATGAATGGGACAGGCTATCAAAAGAAAACAAACTCACAAGAAAACAGGTGCAATCCGTTTTGAGCACATCGCCAGCAAATCTCAATCTTGGAACAATGGACCAGCCACTCCGCGAAGATTTCCCGTTCTTCATAGGATTTAACCTAACATCAGCAGAAGGTCCGAGAAGCAGAATAAGGAATCCAAATGTCCGCATCGAAATACCTCATGACCTAACCCGTGCAAAGAACATCCAATGCACAAATCTAAAGGGTACAAGGCAACCATTCAGTACAGGAAGAACTGAAATATTTCTTGGTAGTCAAGGATTCTGCCGATTCCAGGGCATGCCAGATGTGTTAAAAGGCGTGCCAAAGAAAACATATATTATTAATGCAAGCGCCGAATACACATTTGTCAGATGGGAAAGAAAGGATACACTATTCAATTTCAGAGATACATGCATAAAATCGCTGACAGCAGAGGAACCGGGCTCTGAAGAATATTGCGCTGACAGAATAGCAAGAGGTTATACACATTGTGATTTGGGAATGGGTGGTTGCAGGTCTGACGACGATTGCAGAAAGGACAGGCTATGCAATGACAAAGCAACGACTCCGCCGTTACCTGTTTCATTGGAATGCAGAGACATAGGTGCAACATCTGTTTGTTGTTTCGGGCACATGAGTTCGAAGGATTGTGAAAAAGCCTATGATATATGGAAGGATATGAGAGATAAAGGAGAAATAGACAAATACGCTGACTACACACCTGAACAATTTGAGAAATTAAAAAGCGATTTGGGCTTGCAATGCCAGTAACTTAAACATCAGACTCCCACCATCAACCTTATCATGTCTCGCAACCCGGGTGCCAGACCGAGGATAAGTATCACAATCTTCAAAAAATTTCTGAAATCCCCTGCCTCTGTATGTGTATCCACAACATAAAGAACAGGTATGAGAACAGCAAGCTTCAGGAAAAACATTGCAGCGGGATTCGTCAATCCTATCAGAAACCTTGGAAGGGGATGCTGCTCAAGATAACCGAAGAATGTGAGTGCGACGTAAGTGGCGCTGGCGTCAAGCATATGTACGCTGAGCAAACTTGAATTCCCCATTGTAAATATGCGCTTGGGTGTCTCGAACCTCGTTTTTTCAAACAACTTCCACAAACCAAAGAACACAACAGACCAGCAAGCAGTCAAACCCAGAATAACCGCCATTGGAAACAAATCAACTATAGGAAGAAGTACAACGTTCACAACATCCAGAACAACGCCTATGGCAACCATAACCTTCCAGTAAGATATGTTCAAATACTTCTGAAAGAGCAATGAAACCAGAAGCGTTATGAGAGCTAGCATAAATGTGATAAAATAACTTCCAGGTGTGGGAAATATTGGGAGTGAATAAAACTCACCAATCTTACCTGTCAGCGCTCCATAGTAAGCGGCATCATGCAAAACTCTCGTTGTGCTTGCCCAGAATATGAAGGGAAGTATTGCATATGTGAAATACCTGTCTATCTTTATGCTCATCTTTTTGAGCAGTCTGAAAACAAAGTAAACGCAGACAACAAGAATTACGCCATAGGTTATCGAGTTTACAGGATTAAACCAGCCATTCGAGAGTATAGGCTTCACAAAATATTCGTATGTGAAGTTCGATAGCGACTCCATAATGGTTATTGTAGGATTGTTTTATAAGTTTGACTCAAAACGGTAGCAAACCAGCCCTCACTATAAACATAAATATAACGAATATAAATGCTAACATTATCAGCGAATGTTTTACGCCCGCAATAACAGAATTTTCACCCAACTGCCCTGCAATAAGACCCATGAATATGGCTTGAATCAGCAAAACTGTAAAGAATAACGACACATAATAACATCCCATGCCCTTGGGGACTGTGAATGCCTTGCACACCACATCAAAATAAGAGCATGGAAAAGTTGCCTGTAGTCCGCTGCATGGGTCTTCGAACGTCAAGGACATAGGAGACTGCATACCCATTGTTTGGGCTTGTGGCTGAGCCATCATTGGTAAAAGAACGTAGATTATCGCCAACGAAACACCTGTGAACATAAAGAATATCCCATACATTATCATCACATGCTGACGAACAACTGACTTTCGCTCTTCCTCAATTTCCCTCAACAGCATCATATCTTTGGATATGGAGTCAAGTGTTCTGTCTATTTTCCCGCCTGATAAATATGATTCTTTGAGTATATCCAAAGCCTCGCTTATTATCATGGAGCTCCTGAACCTCTTGGCGAATATTTCGAGTGAACGAAGGAAAGGCACACCCCAAGAAAGGCGGTTGGCAAACTTCTGAATCTCTGGTGTTAACTTCCCGTATTTATTTCGTGTTGCCATCTTCACAGCCTCTGATAGGGTTATACCAGATTTTTTAAATCCTGCAAGGTCTCTCATGAAATTTGGGAATTCTTTTTCGACTGACTTTATCCAGAGGAACTCAAGATACCTGTAAAGAAACAATGGAGTCACGACGATGAACATACATATCACACCGACATTTACTATTATTCCGACATCTTGGGTGAAAACAGAAAAACCTGTTATCATACCTACAGCAACAATTAACGAAATCAGCAAAATTTTCCTTTGTTTGCTTATTTTAACCATGTTATCAACTCATAGGCGAGATGTTTTTCAGCAGGAATAGAAAAATGGCTGAAATTACAGGAACAAAAACAAAAACTATGAGCGTCTGTATGAAAAGTATGTCACCTCCGACAAGCGGGGACATTATGGATGAGAGAACTATGAAAAAGAGCGTTCCTACAATTATCAGCGTTATATAAATCTCTGTGTAAAAACTTATTTGTTTTGAATAATCGTTGAGTGAGCGTCTGAAATCTCCCATAAACTCTCTGGACTTGCCTGCCAAATACTCACCAAGGTCACCTCCCCTGTTTATCACAGATATCATGCCCCACAAAAGCTCTGCGAATTTGTTGGAAGGTGTTCTGTTAGCGGCTTTTGTTAGGGCAGTATTCAAATCCATACCAAGCATGTGTATGTCCCTGTAAATCCTTTCGCATTCTTTGCCTATCTCACCACCATGCATCGAGACTATTTTAAAAAGTTCTGCAGGTTGCACGTCGGACGACGCAGCAGTAGACATGTAAATTGTTGCAAAAGGTAAAGATTTTTCTATTCTGCTTTTTATGCTCCTGCCCTTTATGCCTGGATAGTAATACCCCAGTATGAACGTGCCAGCAGCAGAAACCAGAGAAATTATTATTGAGAATGTATAGGCATACGATGGATGAATGGTCATGATGGTTACGTAGAAAGACCCAGCAAGCATGACCACGATAAATGCTATAAGACTCGAAAAAAACAAAACTGAGACATACTCCTCTACGCTGTATTTCATTTTGGCTTGTCTGAGCTGAAGCCCCAAACCTTCGAAATAGTCTATGTAAGGTTTCACAAGTTTTCCGAACAATTTATATGCAATATTTTCTATCATATATTCATCACAATTCTTCCTCGACCATTGCTATTATTTTCTCAGGATTGGAATAATAAGCATTTACAATTTTTGCAACCTCTCTGTAGTCGAACATTTTCTTTTCTTTCATCCATTCAAGTATTCTTTTTCTGGTTCTTATCTCCTCTTTCAGGCTCGCCTCTGTGAGACCGAGCGATTTTGCAATATGTTCAAGCACCATGGATTTTCCAACTGTCTCGAATTTGTCCCCCATGGGGTTCCATCTGAAGATTTCAACTGTGGATGGCACATCTCCTTTCACACCTGTTATCTCCACGATTTGGTGGACACGCCTAACATAGCGGTCTTTCACCCTTACGTTCAAAAGGAAGACTATCACATCAAGGTTCTGTATAAGCGTTGGTGGAAGGTTTATGGGAGGTGTTGTCAGCCTATCTATGAGCTGAGGCAAACTCGCAGCATGAACCGTTGCCAGCCCAGCATGACCAGTAGCCATTTGCTGGAAAAGCACATACGCTTCTTTCCCTCTAACTTCACCCACTATTATATAGTCGGGTCTCTGCCTCAGCGAACCTTTTAGCAGGTCAAACAGACTTACCTCACCCGTGCGCTTTCCTTCGGATATTGGTGTCCTTGCAACCTCTGGAACCCAATGCGGATGTGGTAAGCGAAGTTCTGGCGTGTCTTCTATAGAAACTATTTTCATGCTCGGGCGTATGAACAACGACAAAGCATTAAGCAGTGATGTCTTTCCTGTTGCTGTCCCACCCGAAATCAAAATGGATTTTCTGTTTTCTATGGCAAGCCATAAATAGGCAAGTTGCGTGGAATTGAGCGTCCCATATTCAAGCATGTGAATCGGTGTCAGCGGTATTCTTGTGAATTTTCTTATCGTGAAGTTTGAGCCTCTTCGAGCGATGTCAGTCCCGAGGACAGCATGAACCCTCGAGCCGTCAGGAAGGCTTCCTTCCACCATAGGCTCGGCGACAGAAATGGATTTGCCGCATTTCTGGGAGAGTTTCATGACAAATGTGTCAAGCTCATCTGCATTGTTGAATACGACGTTGCTCATCATGGAACCGAATAGCGGGTTTCGGTGATAGATGTAAATAGGTATGCCGACACCATCGCATGAAATATCTTCTATTTCGTCATCTCTCATAAGCGGTTCTATCTCGCCTAAACCTATTATATCCCTTTCTATGTAATACTGAAGAACATCTAATCTCCTCTGGTCAACGCCTTCCATAGTGGATATTATATTTTTTATTTCCTCTTTGAGCAATTCTTTGGCTCGTATCTCTCCGAGTTTCATGAAATCTATGTCAAGCCGTTCTTCCAACTCTCTTTTTATATCGTCTATAATCTTTTTTTCGTTGGATGATATATGTGGTTCAACCACCAAATAAACCAGCTGACTGAGGTCCTTATCCCACACTATTCTGGCATATGCATAGACTTTTTGGTTTCTTTTTGGGTGTTTTGGTATTAGCGGATACGATATATTTACGTTTCTCAACATCTCTTTTTCTTCCGTAGACATAGGCGCTATCAAGGGCATGGGCATTTTTGGTATTTCAATATCAACGCCGTGAGATTCCTTTATCACAATGCTCGGAGCAATGACCTGCGTTGGCTGTGGTGTAACAGGCTGCTTCACAACCTCTCTGTCCGAAAAGAAGAAAATGTTCTTGCTCTGCTTTTCGTGCATCTTTCTCTTCGCAACAAGACCCTTTTTCAATTTTTTTATTATTTTTGCTGCCATCGGACCGGGCCGTTCAGAAATTTTTGGTTTCTTGGTTATCCTGATACGCCTTATTCTCATTCACCCCACCGTATTTTATAATTGATTTTACCTTCTTATAAATCAACAAAATCATGCCCATGGTTCTTTTCACCAACGTGAACAGACAACATTAAATTCTTCAAAACATATCTACCTCAGTCTTATTTTGTTGCCCTTTTTCTCTATGACTATTTTTCCGCTCTCGCTGACAGCAGTTCCAGAAAGTTCGTATATGTCCCCCAAATTAAAAATGTGCGAGAAGTCGCTGAATTCTTTACCGACAAACGTGATGTTAATTCCAGCATTCGATAATTTGACCTTGTATATATATCCTCCTATTCTCTCAGGTATTTCAATAACAGATGATGAATTAAAATCATATTTAGAAAGCTCAAGAACAGCCGAGGCTATGTATTCCTTAACCTGCCTTGCATGGTCCGACATGGTCACAGATGTGTAAAAATTCTGATACATGACAAACAAGGCATACATCGCTATTAATATTACGACTCCCATTGTAAAAATAAGAACCTGCTCAAAAACAAGCGTCTGTCCTTTAGATTTTTTCATGATTTAATATTGTCAGCACTAAAATAAATGAAACTTCACATGGCTTGAACGCCTATTTTTGTTATAACAAGGTCACCCTTGTTCGCTGCGCCTTTATTTTCCACCGCCGAACCCATGTATGTTATCAGCACCTTGCTATTCCCAGATGCTTTCCCGTCTTTCTGCAAAATAATTTTGTATCCCTTGTTTATCTGGTCGTTATCAAGTTCCCTGTACCTCAAAGCAAACCTCAATGTGTATGCATTGCTTCCTGGTGGTTTGTATCCCAACACACTCAAAACAGCAGGTGTTTCACCGTAGCGGGCGACTGTTCCATTGTCGATTGTGTTCAACAGAACCTTGTCCCTCGTTATCATAGGCTGGGGGACACGAAACTCGTATATTATTGAATTATTCTCTTCATCCAGTCTTATAATGCCTCCGATGGGCAGGTTTAATGTTTCTCTGCATGCCCCCGGAGTTGTGCATGTCCCAGCCATCTCAACTATTTTTTTGTCAAGGGTCTGCATAAATCTTGTTGCCGAGAGAAATTGCGTTAATGTTGTTCGTTTATCTATCATCGGCTTCCCCCACATGTACGCTGCGCCAACAAGCGCAATAATAACGCCTGTTATCATAATCATTGTCACCGCTTGAGTCTGGGCTTTCATATTAATTAATTTATTTTTCTGCCTATAAAAATTGGAACTGCGACAGATTTATAATCAAGAGCTATAAATTTTATTTAATGAAAGTTAAATACAAAGTAAGAATAAGGGACCTCCCAAAATTTGAACGACCAAGAGAAAAACTAATGAGCACGAATGAGAAATTGCTTACCGATGCCGAGCTTATAGCGATCATTCTTGGCTCTGGAACAAAAGGTGAAAATGCCATTAAGCTTGCAGATAAACTACTCAGAAGCAAAGACCTGCTATCGCTTGATTTCAGAGCGCTGAGAGAAATAAAGGGTATTGGCAACGCGAAAGCATGCAAACTTCTCGCATCAATAGAACTGGGCAGAAGGCTGTTTTCGTGCAAAAAAGAAAGGATTATAAAATCACCTGAAGATGCCTATGAGTATGCAAAAGAAATCGAGAAGTGTAAAAAAGAGTACCTCATCGCCTTATATCTTGATACGAGAAATGCTGTAATAAAGAAGGATGTAATCTCGATAGGGACACTTAACACGAACGCTGTTCATCCAAGAGAGGTTTTTTATCCAGCCATCTCTGAATTTGCGTCTGGAGTTATACTCATTCACAATCACCCGTCAGGCGGCCATGAACCTAGCGAGGATGATATAAAAATGACAAAGCGCATGGCGAAAGCAGGGAAACTTATGGGTATCGAAATAATAGACCATATAATAATTGGTAATGGAAAATACACAAGCCTGAAAGAAGCAGGATTCATTTAATCCTTTCTGAAGTATTTATCCATGAGTTTTCTTGTTTTGTTGGTTAGTGTATAGGTTATATACGCTTTCCCTCTCATCAGCCTTGCCTCTTTTTTGATATACCTTGCCTTTAGCAATTCGCTTACTGCCCTGCTTATGCTTTCTCTCGAAATAGCACCGTATTTCTCTTTTTTCTCCATGAACGCCTTCATTTTGCCCGTTCCCATGGACTCTGATTTGTAGCTTATTGAGAGGTCATATATTTGATCAAACGTCAAGCCGTTTTTGAAATACAAAAGAATTAGAATAGGTAAACTGTATTTTTTCTCGAGGTTGAAAATTAGGTTTTCCAGAGCCATGATTTTAATTAAGGGACATGATTTATAGCCATATCGTACTAAAAACGTACTTTTAATACCGAAAAGTTTAAAAATATACTCGAAAATATATACATATGGAGTATGAAAGACCAACCCCTGAAAATGTGATAAATTCGATGAACCTTGTTTTGAAAAAAGAATACGACGCAAGAGTCAGAATCAAATTTTTTCTGAGCATATTGAGGGCCGTAGAAGAGGAACCAGAAATGTTTAAACTTATGATCATTGAGAAAATCGACAAGTTAGTAAACGATTTGTAGTTTTGGGTGAAACCATCTGCTCATCTCATAATGGTTTTTGTTGCTTCATTTTTCTTAACCACTATTCCGTTACGTTTCATCTCAAAAGGATAAATATCAACACTGTGTTTTGTTCGCCTCATTTTTCTTACTAGTAGTGAATGTGATGAAATTTCACCTATTCCAAAAAAGTGCAAAACTATCACACCATCTGCCACAAACTCAGCAACGCCAAACCTCGAGAGACTGCCAACATTTTCACCCATATCGCTTTCCAATATCTCCGAAGTTATCAGAATCGTCGCGCCCGTTCTTTTCAGGACACGTATGAGTTCAAATAATTTTTTCCTCAACACCACAGGGTCTTTTATGTACATTCCAATAAGCGAGATTGGGTCAAGAACAACACGCACAGCATTTATAGAGTTTATGATATCAACAACATTCGAGGTTATCTCAGAGACCTCGAACGGGTTTTGATATACCATTTTAAATATTCCTTTTTTCTCGTATTCGTCAAAGTTCATGCCGTACCTTTTCATGTCCTCTTTTATGTCATCTGGGTCTTCTTCCAGCGTTATGTAAACACCTGGTTCTCCGTTCTTTAAACCGTGCCAGAGGAATTGGCAGCAGAATGTCGTCTTTCCTGTCCCTGTCCCACCTGTCACAAGAATGGTTGAGCCTTTCACAAATCCGCCCTCAATGAGTTCGTCTAATCCAGGGATACCTGAACTCACCCTCTGAACAGAAGATTTGGGTCTGGCAGGCATATAAATATTTTGTTTAAACTTATATTTATAATGAATTTTAATTGGTTTTATGAGAAATGTTTATCATGATAATTTTTTATATTTCCGCGGGTAATTTTTAATTATGGATATGAGGTTTTTGGGGGTT
>JAGGYQ010000059.1 GCA_021162425.1 Candidatus Aenigmatarchaeota archaeon | reverse complement strand
TATTTTTTGTTTGTTAAATGAAGCGAGGGATTAAGGCGATTGAGAATTGCGAACGAAGTTAGCAACCCGAATGGCAAAACCTCAATTGCGCATCTACGACTATTATGCGAAGTTTTTATTCGCATAATCTTCTGAATATGAGTTAAAGCGAAATTTTATAAAGTTAGTTATCATAAAAATCTTATGAGCTTGGGTATTAAAAATCTTACACCACAACAACGCTATGAACTGATAGGAAAACTCATAGAAGAAATAAAGCTAAGGAAGTATTCCTATCAAACAGGAAAAGCTTACATCTCAGTTGTAAAAAGATTTCTGAAGTCTGGAAAGAATCCGAGAGAATTTCTGCTTTCTTATTCAAATAAGAGCAGGTCAACCGTGAGGAATGCCTACTTTGCATTGAAATTCTTTTACGAGAACGTCATTGACGAGAAGTTTGATGAAAAATTGCCTCTTGCCAAGAAAAGTTTGAAATTGCCAGTAGTGTTGAGCAAGGAAGAAATAAACCGGATGATAGAATCAACCACAAACATCAAGCACAAAATGATATTGATGTTCCTTTACTACGCCGGTCTTCGATTGGACGAGGTCAGAAATCTGAAATGGCAGGATATAGATTTTGACAGAGACATCATTCATGTCAAGACAGCCAAAGGAGAAAAGGAAAGAGTTGTGTTTCTACATCATAAATTAAAGGAAATAATGAAATTTCATGGCATTGATAAACAAGGGTTGGTTTTCAAATCCCAGATTGGAAAGAAATACAACAAAAGAACAATCCAACAGATAGTCAAAAACGCCTCCAAAAAAGCCGGGATAAAAAAGAGGGTGACACCTCATATTTTGAGGCACAGCTTTGCTACGCATTTACTTGAAGCCGGAGCTGATATAAGATACATTCAACAATTACTCGGACACAAAAGCTTAAGAACCACCCAAATCTATACGCATGTTGCAAACAGAAACATCAAAAAGCTTGCTAATCTGCTTTAAGCCACTCTTCTACTGAAACCACCCCCGCTAACATTTAAAAAACAGGAAACCACAAAAAGTTTTATGAAAGCCGTCATTCTCTGCGCAGGGAAATCTACGAGGGCACACCCTCTCACCGTAAACAGACCAAAGTGCATGGTAAAATTCGCAGGTAAAACCCTCCTTGAACACATACTTGACAGCATAGTTGGGCTAATCGATGAGGTAATATTGGTAGTAGGATTTGGAAAGGAAATGGTGAAGAAAAAAATAGGATATGAATACAGGCGAATGGAAATAACATATGTTGAGCAGGAGAAACCAATGGGGACTGCACATGCCCTTCTTCAGGCAAAGGAAAAAGTTGAAAATGACCCATGGTTTATCGTAATGATGGGAGATAATCTTTATCCGAGGGTATCCGTAGAAGATATGCTTGGATATGGTGTTTCAATTCTTGGGCAGAAAATCGAAAGACCTCAAGATTACGGAACTCTCGATGTTGAAAGAGGATTCCTTGTGAAAATAGAAGAAAAACCTGGTAAACCAAAATCCGACCTTGTGAACACAGGGCTCTACGTTCTGAACAACAGAATTTTCGATGCAATTTGCAAAATCAGAAAATCAAAACGTAATGAGTATGAGCTTACAGATGCTGTTAACCTCATGCTTAAAGATATTCGCATGCGGTGTTTTTACACAAGAGAATGGATTCCTGTCACATATCCATGGGATGTCCTGAAAGCGAATCAATGTATACTCTCTAAAATAAAGGGAGGGAAAAGAGGCAAAGTTGAAAAAAACGTTGTTGTGAAAGGAAATGTATACATAGGCGAGGGAACTGTTATTAAATCAGGAACATATATAGAAGGACCTGCATACATCGGGAAGAATTGCATTATAGGTCCAAACGCATATATACGGGCGAATACGTCTATAGGTGACAACTGTAAGATACGGGCGGAAGTCGTGAACTCTGTGATAATGGACAATGTGAATGCAAAACATTTTTCATACATTGGACACTCAGTCGTGGGAGAAAACGTGAACATCGCTGCGGGGACGGTCACAGCTGACTTCCGTCATGACGGGAGAACTCACATAACGATAGTCAAGGGCAAAAAAATCGATACAGGACTTCACAAACTCGGCGCGTTCATAGGCGATGACGTGCGGACAGGTATAAACACATCAATATACCCAGGACGTAAACTCTGGCCAGATACATCAACCTTGCCCGGAGAGGTCGTCAAATCAGACAAGGTGAAATAGTGCTTATAATGGTTTGTGGCTTGCCGGGTGTTGGCAAAACCACGGTTGCGAAAATGCTTGCTGACAAAACAAAATCATTTGTTTTAAGCACAGACACAATAAGAAAAGTTATTACAGATAAACCAAGATATACGAAAAAGGAAAAAGAACTTGTTTACGATGTTTTGCTCGAGATGACCAAAAAATTCCTTGCAAACGGAAAAAACGTAATAATTGACGGGACTTTTTACAGAAAAGCCCTGCGGAAACGAGCGGAAAAGCTGGCGGATGAAACAAATAACAAATTCTATATAATTGAAGTTGTGTGCCCTGAAAAAACAGTTATAAAGAGGCTTAAGGAAAGGCAGAAAAAAGGCTCATTGAGCGATGCTGATTTTGGCGTTTACATGAAAATCAAAAGAGAGTTCGAACCTATTCGCGAAAAACATTTCACGGTCAACACAGGAGGGCAATGGGAGAAACAGATAGAAAAGTTTCTGAAAAATTCAGCCTAAAGTTTTTAATCAGCTGTGTGAATATTTAATCATGAGACCTTTATGGTCAGGGACAATTTCATTCGGTCTTGTCAGCATACCTGTTAAAATCTATTCCATGGCTACGCACAATGAGATAGAATTCGATTTGCTCCATGACAAATGCAAAACACATCTTCAATACAAGAAATGGTGTCCAAAGTGCGGAAAAGCGGTTGAATGGAAACATGTTGTAAGAGGCATCAAAACAGGAGATGAATATGTTGTTGTGCCAGAAGAAGAACTTGAGAAAATAAAGCCAAAGAGCTCAAAAATTATAGAAATACTAAAATTTGTGAATCAAGACGAGATAGACCCCATTTATATGGAGAAATCATATCTTATTGTTCCTGACAAGTCAGAAAGAGCGTATTCACTTTTTAGGGAAGCGTTACAGGTCACAGGAAAGGTTGCAATAGGTAAACTAACGCTTCACAGTAAGGAACATCTTGTCATGATAAGAGGTTTTAAAAAAGGTCTTGTTCTGACAGAATTGCACTATGTTGATGAAATAATTGATATTGATTCTCTCCTGAAACTAAAAAACTCTGCATCAGCCAAGCCAGAGGAACTCAAACTGGCCAAGGTCTTGATTGAAAAATTATCAGGTGAATTTAACCCTGCTGAGTACAGGGATGAATTCGCGGAGGCACTTTCTAAACTGCTGGAGGGAAAGGTCAAAGTGAAGCAAAGAAATTTAAAAAGTGAAATTAAAGAAACAAAAGATTTAATGAAGGCCTTGAAAGCGAGTATAAAGGTCAAAAAATGAACCTGTGGAATTCAAAAATAAAACCAATGCTGGCAAAGTCCAGTAAGCCTTTTGACAGCAAAGATTGGATTTTCGAGATCAAATTTGATGGGACACGGGCAGTAGCATTCATCAATAAAAGGTCGGTTAGACTACAAAATAGGAGATTTGCTGATATCACATATAGATACCCTGAACTCAAATTAAACAAAGACTTGAAAATTGAAAAAGCTATCTTAGACGGAGAAATAGTCATCTTAAAAAACGGAAAACCTGATTTTTCCCTCTTACAGGAAAGAGAGCATGTGGAAAGAAAGGAAAAAATACATCTTCTTTCCAAAGCACTTCCAGCCGTGTATATAGCTTTCGATATTTTAGCTTTTAACGGTAAAGATATGACCAGCGAGCCGCTAATGAAAAGAAAGATGTTCTTGAAGAAGGCGATTGAAGAATCAGAAAGAATAATACTCTCCGAATATGTGGAGCAATACGGAAAAAATTTTTTCAAACAGGTGTGCAAGCTGGGCATGGAAGGCATAATGGCAAAAAAGAAAAATTCCATATATGAAATTGGCAAAAGAGCAGACACATGGCTCAAAATAAAAAACCTGAGAACAATTGACTGCGTGGTATGCGGCGTGACCAAAGGAAAGGGTTTGAGAAAGGGGGGTTTCGGGTCACTTATTCTTGGATGTTATAGAAACGAAGGGCTGATTTATGTCGGCAGGGTCGGAACAGGTTTCGATACAGCGACAATGAGTACGCTTTTGAAAAGATTAAAAAAATTGAGGTCAGAAGATTGCCCGTTTATATCTAAACCAAGGCTTGGGAGCGGTATCGAGCTGTGTTTCTGGGTCAGACCAGAAATCATAGCAGAGGTTAAATTCATGGGACTGACAAAAGACATGAGACTTCGCGCTCCATCGCTTGTGAGGATGAGAGATGATAAAGAGCCAGAGGACTGTATTATCTGATCCATTTACCTAGACCTTCCGGCGTGTTTTCAAGATTGATTGTCATGCCGTCTTTTGCCGCGATAACTTTTACACCTGTCTGCTCCTCTATCCATTTTGCCTCTTTATCTACACCTGCCTTTAACATGAGAAGACCGAAGTGGTTGATGATTGCAATTTTTGGCTTGACAGCGCTTATTAACTTCACAGCCTGCTCTGAATTCATGTGCTTTGGCCATTTTATACCCTTTGGCCTCAATACGTTTAAAACCAAATAATCACATCCTTGGAAATATTTTTCCTGGCCTTTAAAATACTCGCCATCACTTGTATATCCTAGTGTTCTGGACCCCTTGAACACAAGACCTATACCCTTTGGCTCAGTATGTCTGGTCTCGGTTGCCAGAACCTCTATATTTCCTATTCTGACTTTTCTATTGGGTGTTAAGACATGATAAGCTTCAAGGGCATTCAGATGAAAAGGGGAAACAACAGGTCTGTAACCATCACCACCGTTTATCACATGCTCATTCCCTATAAGCACACCTTTTCTTTTTCTTCCGCCCTCTGTCATGACCTCTATCATCATTTCCGCATCTGTATAGTGGTCGGGATGTGCGTGAGAAACAACGACTGCTGTCAATCTCTCAATTTTTGTGCGGTATTGTCTAGCCCTAACCAGAGCTCCCGGTCCCGGGTCTATGTGTATTTTTTCGTTGTCAATTTCAAGAACCCATCCACCTGTTGCCTTCAATTGCTTCATCACAACAACTCTTCCGCCACCCGTCCCCAAGAAAGTGAGTCTCATGAAATCACCAAAAATATTATTAAATGGCAAACAAAAATATAAGTATGATTGATTTTGGTAAGATTTTCAGAACAGCTTTTATGTATCCTTTGAGAAAGGATGTATTCCTTCTGTTGTTTGGGGTACAGCTTGCTTTTGTGTTACTCTTCTCATATGCAAATGAACATGTCAATGTTTTGGTAACGTGGACGAAGACGATGCCTCTTGCTCTGCTACTGTCAATACTTTTGCTGCTTGTAGTTTATTCGCTCGTAGTCTTGTTTCTCATGGCTATGTATTTTGATAATGCAGCGCGGTTTTACAAAGGAAAAAGGAAGCATATACTGGAGAGTATTGGCGTTGCAAAGAAAAGGTTCATTCCTCTTATGCTTGTTAATGTGGTTGTGTGGCTGGTTATCATCGCCTGTGTATTTGTTGGGGTTGTCCCATTGACTTTGGTTATTAGCCTCGGAATGTTACAAAATGCGATATTTGCAATTATTTTGTTTTTCATAGGAATCGTGGTAGGTGCGATTACGATTTTTTCGATGTCACTGGCGCCTGCTTCATGTGTTATTGACAGTTTGGGTGTTTTTGATTCAATTAAAAGGTCATGGAAAATTGTGATGGAGAAAAACAAACTTAATACACTTGTTTTCTTTCTTGTGGTGTTTTTGGTGGTTTTGGTTGTTGGTGGAGTACCGACGAAAGTCTTGGAACTGATATTCATGGATGCTCCTGTTTTCTCTGTCCAGGGAATTGCCTCATTGTTTATCGGTCAAATTATAAATGTTTACCTGTTACTTTTTTTATACTCATCGATTGTGAATTATTACCTTGGTGTGAGGAAAATTAAAGCATGACCGCTTATAACTGCGTTTTAAACAGGATTTTATCAACAATCGATTTCACATCATTAAAAATCTCCTCTATTGGTCTGTTGCCATTCAGCGCAAAAAAACCGAATTCATCTATCATTTCCTTATAAGCGTTTCTCACTTTTTGCAACAGTTCGAGTTTTTCAAGTCGGTCATTAGGTTTGTCCCGCTGTCTTTTCAATGAGACCTCTGGGTCTATATCTATGAATATTATGACATCTGGTTTCTGGATGCCCTTGTGAAGTTCTATTATCCATTTTTTATCTATGCCAAAGGCAACCGATTCGTAGGCTATTGTCGAGTAAAAGTATCTGTCACAGACAACTATTTTCCCCTGATGAAGCGATGGGATTATAACGTTTTTAAGATGTTCATAGCGGTCAGCTGCATAAAGCAATGTTATCGCTTCGCCTGAATGTATCTCGATTTTTTTATCCAACCATTCCTTTATTAGCAAGCCGATTGGATTGTTCGGGGTTGGTTCTTCTGTGTATATGGCATCGAATCCATTTGATTTCAGGTATTCAACAAGTTTTTTTGCCTGGGTCTCTTTTCCTGACTTGTCAATTCCCTCAAACACGATGAATTTTCCTTTCATTTCTCTCACTAATATTTTCGGACCGTGATTAAAAAACATTCACTTGCGCATATTCCAAAATTTTGATAAATTTTTTATTAAGCTTAATCATTAAAATAAAATTATGGGAAAGGTGATGTACGGTGTTGATTTTTCAAAGAAGATCACTCCCATCGTGGTGAGGGACGCAATAGTTACCTGCCTTAAGCAAGCGCACAAAGAGATTCTTGATTTGATGGATGAATACGCTGAATGGGAATCCGAAGAGGAACGTGAAAAATTCCGAGATTTCGAAATCGAATTGATAGTTAAAAACGCATTCAAAGAGGCGAATGTTGATTATAACAATCCCAGAAAGGAAGACCTCATCAAGGTTTTGGATTCGCTCGCCAAACTTGCATCGCGGTTCAGAAAGCCGGAGATTATCAGAAAACATTACAACGAAATAAAACAGCTTATCGAGAGGATAGAGTAAAATCGAGCGATCCTATTCTCAATAAGGCACGCTTTTGAGTTTTACCAGATATGCAATACCGTTCGCCGCGAGATGAACAGCAGGTGTGAGTATCAGCAGGATAACAACCCATTCCCATTTGATGGGGGTTACGAAGGCGAGAAAAACGAACATCCCGATTATGAAATCGAGCTGGTCGAGCAAGGGAGCGGGCTTTCCCCTGGGAATTCCAAGTCTTCTCTTGACGAACGAACCTCCCAAATCCCCGACCATTGCCCCGAGACCTATCACGAAGCCGAGAAAAGGAGACATAGGGACGATGTCGAGGTGAACGGGAGACAAATCCCAGGGAAGAAACTCGAACGCAAACATCTGGAAGCTCGCAACCAGAACCGCAATTAGCACACCAAGAGCAAAACCTTCCCAGGTTTTCCCCGGTCCAAGAATTGGCTTGCCTCTGAGTTTCCAGCCGAAATCTATTGGTCTCTTCCCCCTTGCGAGCACACACAGGCCGTTCGCCCCGTAGGCGGGCCACATCAGCCAGACTGCTTCGATGAAGGTGTAAATGTCGATCATGGGAGACCCTCAAATTTTATTTGGGATTTGTGGAATAAAAAAGTGGTCTGGACAACTGAGGTAGGTAAGATTAATTCTCATGCGAAATCCGATTCCACTCCGATTCAGGCCTTTACATTCCTCACTACTAATCCTACCACCTCTCCGAACTTGGGCAAGGTCTGGATGATTGGTTCAGCTCTCTTTCCCACACCCCTAACTTTATTCTGATTGATTTTTTGAATAAAATCTTATCTATCATCTTGAGACAATCAAATTTGATTATTATTGGTTGTCGGTATAATAAGACCCCCTCCTTACACCATCAGCAGAAACAACCAGGCCGGTGCAAAGAGGATTTCCCCTTCTTTGGTTTTCCGTTCATCAAATGTGTTCTTGGTCACAACCACCCCTGTTTTCAGTTTGAACCTTTTCATGAATTTCGCAAGTGATTTGGCATCTTTCCATGATATGCTCGCCCTGTACTTAACCTCGATTGGTAACAATTTCCTGTTTTCCGTTACAATATCAACCTCGTATCTTCCTGACCTCCAGAAGTACGTCCGCTCTGCCACGTACTTCGCATGCTGGAAGACCACGCTTTCCATGTACCTCCCCGTGATCTCATTAGCGGACAGAATCTCTCTTCCGTAATTCATGAGTGCTATCCCAATCGAAGGATGTGCGATGTGAACCTTTTTGTTCTTACGCAACCTCTTCGCGGAGCTTTTGGTGTAGACGTGAAGTATGTCTATCAAAAACGCCTTCTGCAGGTAAAAGAGATGTGCCCTGATGGTTCTGAAATTTACGTTCAATGTGTCGGCGAGTTTTGTGAGGTCCAGCAGATTTGAGGTTTCACTGGCACAGTATTCCAAGACGTCTTGTAGGATATCCCTTTTCCTCACACCGAAACCCAGCGGTATATCCTCGAGTACGATCCTCTCCACCACGCTGCTTTTGACATATTTCCTAACGATTTCTTCATCCTTCTCCCCCGCAATCTCAGGAAACGCTCCCCTGAGAATGTATTCCTGGAGCATATTTTCGAACACCTCCTTCTTGTGGAGGTTTTTCTCGTAAAACGATGCAAAATCATTGAACTCCACCCTCCCCGTTCGAATATCGTTCATCTCTAGGAACTCCCTGAAGGTGAGAGGTGGCATGTAAAAGTCGAATATCCTTCCAGCAAGGCTCTCTTTCGATTTCCTTATATCGAGTGAAGAGGATCCAGAAACAACGAATTTCACATCCTCCCTCCTGTCGTAAAATCTTTTAATCACTCCCTGCCAGAAGGGGACCTTCTGTATCTCGTCCAGGAACACGTATTTCCTCCCCTTCGAGGCGATGGTCTTCAGATAGTAATTCAGAATCCCTTCCAAGACTTCGGGTTTCTGTGTTGTCACATCATCAAAGACGAAATAAAATATGTTCTCTTTCGCGGTGTTTTTCAATTTCTCCTCTATGAGCTGGTTCATCAGAACGGTTTTCCCGACCCTCCTCAATCCTATTATTCCGATTATCTGCCTTAACCTCATGTACTTTTCTATCTCCGGGAAGACAAACCTCCTGTATTCCGGGACTTCGATTCTCTCTCCTTCCCACCACGGATTCAGCTCCCTCACGAGCGCCCTTATTTTTTCCTCCATAATTGTAGTATGGTGCAATTAATATTTAAAATTAATTGTAGTGCGATGCAATTTATAAGAAACCTTCTTCGGAGTACATGAGAAAGGACGAGTTCCATCTTGGTCAGGCTGAATCTCCTGAAGAACTTGTGAATGGTTGTGTAATGCGGCAGACGTTTCAAACCAATTATCCTCTGCAGTTCGGGTGTTATTTCCAGAAGCTCTATTACGCTCCTGTAGTGAAGGCGAAAGTGCTTCATCATGCATACTATAACGACGTGCTGATATTGCTTGTACACGTGTTTCGACTTCCTGCACGAATACAGGAGTATTCGTGACCTCGTGCATACCTTGACCAGGGTTTCAGTTAACTTTATTAATCCGTTAGAAGAATTCCTCATGGGAGACCCCTCCTGTTTTCTTCAACAATAAACAGTTGGGGTCATCCCCTTTATATGATTTCTACAGAGCCGTTTAAACGGTTAGCTGGGCATCCTCGGCAACCTCTCCGCGAGCTTTTCCAGATTTTTGATCACGTACGCAGGAGTTATTTCCTTGAGTTTTTCCTCGAGGTTGTTGTCCCCGAGCATTTCTTCCGTCAAAGGGACGGAAACCCCGTCTATCGTTTTCGCGTCAGCCATGTGAAGCGAACCCAGAGGCGAGCGGCAAAGCTTTCCGGAGGGCGTTTGCGAAGGGTCAATGCTTATGTGATTCGGGATTTTTTCGTGCCCCCCGCTTACGTTTATTTTCAGTTCGTTCTTTATCTCCTCCGCCCATCGGCCCGTGAAGCTCGCGAGAGGGTCGTTCTTCGAGAACATGAAGTACCGTTCATAAAACGAGTTCGGTTTGAGTTCGCTCAGCATGATGTAAACGTGGAAGGAGTTCCCGGTCCAGGAAACGAAGGGCTTCGTTTTGCCTATCAGCTTGCGAAGTTCTGAGTCCTTCCTTATGGTTTCGCAGAGGAGTTTCGCCACTTCCCTCGCGTGTTCAAACGAAACGCCCTCTCCCCTGTCTATATCGAAGAAAATCCTGTCTATCGGTTTGCCAGCGCCTTCGGAATTCGTGGCGTAGAAGAAATCAGCAAGCTTTCTCGGCGGAAAGTACAACCAGACGAGCTTCTGCTTCTCCGTGATTTCCGTTTCTACCTCTTTCAGATGATGTTCGCTCCTGATCTCGAGAAATTCCGGCGTTATCGCTTCGACCAGATCGTCCACGTAGAGCGGCGGCTTCTTCGAACCGCGGTTAAGGAAGTATTTTATGTTGCCCTTCGGTAGCCAGACCTTTGAAGCGATTTCCTTTCCGTGAAGGAATCCACGCAGTTTATCGCCGACCATCCCGTAAAGGAGCAAAACGTCCGTGTGACCGAACGGTTTCACGGGATTTTCGGATTTCTTTGCGAGGTCCAGAAGCGAAATCATGTTCTCTATTAACTAATTCTCTCCCTTATTTATATTGGCTTCGTTTGAAAAACAACCATCGATTTTCGCCTGCTTTTCCGAATTTTATCAGGACGTATTCACCCCTGAGTTTTTTACCGCGAAATCTCATGACGATTTTGTTCTTTTCTCTTTCTATGAGATCGTACGTCCCCCTGTCCCAGATTTCGACTCTCCCCGCTCCGTATTCCCCTTTCGGGATTTCTCCCTCGAAGTTTGCGTATCCCAGATCGTGATCCTCGACCTGAATCGCAAGGCATTTTATCCCCGGCGTAAGAGGGGGTTCTTTCGGGATCGCGAAGCTCTTCAGAACACCATCCATTTCCAGGCGCAGATCCCAGTGGTGCCTGCTGGCGAAATGTTCATGCACGACAAAAATTCGTTCATCCATTCGATTAAATTTTATAAACATAAGTTAAAATAACTACAAATGAAAATTCGATGAAGGTCGTTTCGAAACATGGGCCCGTAGTCGAATGGTAAGACGC
>JAGGYQ010000048.1 GCA_021162425.1 Candidatus Aenigmatarchaeota archaeon | reverse complement strand
GTTATGGATATAAAAACCTTTCATAAGGAAGTAGAAGAATTGTTTAATAAAATTTCTGATAAAAGAGGGCAGAAACATACAGAAGAAGAGATATTTATTCATTTGATTGAAGAAATTGGAGAAATAGCAAGGCAATTGACAAACAAAAAAATAAGAGAAGAAAAATTTGATCATAAAAATCTTGAGGAAGAAATTTCAGACTCAATTATGTTTTTAATATATTTGGCATCTTTATATAAAATTGATCTTGAGAATTCCTTAAAAAAAGATGTAGAAAAATTAAAAATAAAGTTTAAAATTCAGTAGCGACTCCTCGCCACTCTCCGCTCACATTCATTCGCTTCGGTGCTATCGCATTTGGACAACAGCAGGTACGCGGTTCGCTTACGCTCACCTAAACCCTTACGGGCTTCGCATACCCGCAAACCGAAGTCTAATTGCAAGCCGCAAAATTAACCTAAAGCGAAATTTGTAGCTAATTCGTTTAGGGAGTTAACAAACCTCATTTTTTATTGAAAAAGACAATATTTTATTATGATTGAAATTGACTGGATAATAGGAATGTTTGTGTTTTTTGTTTTTATTGCATGGGCATTCATTTATTATTCAGGCATGTTTCAGCCAGATGTGGACTATCTTGACGAAATGGCAGATGTGGTGCAGGAAGCTGTAGTGAACAATATATCTGTTGATGTGTTTTCAGTGCCCGTTGTATTCAACTCGCCTGCTGATGTTCAAGACGCAGTTCTCGTAGCTGAATATGTTTGGTATAACGGAGAAAAAAACTCCACAAAGGTATATGAAAATGGTCAAACCCTTCCGTGCAGAATAGTTGGCGATAAACTCTACTGGCAAACGAATCTTTCTCAAGGCATTAACCGCTTTACAATAGAATTCGCTAATGTAAATGTCACGCTTAATTGCAACTCCTCATTCTCGGTCGAGCATTCAAACATGACCGTTCCGTGGGTTTTGGAAAAAAACGAGATGGTATCCCTCAATAAAATTTACCATATGACAAACACTTCATACAGCAAATTCAAGGAGATTGCTGGGCTGAAAAATGACTTTATGTTTAACATTGTCTCGCCGTCCGTGAATATAACATACGGAAAACAAATACCCAGAGGTATGATAGACATTAATGTGGACACAAGGCGTTTTGTTATATGGGAGCTTGCGGAACCCGCAAACATAACCATAGCTGTGTGGTGAAATGAAAATGAAAGGTGTGTGGCGGACAATTGAAAGCGTCATAGCAATAACCATACTTATGAGTTTCGTGTTATATTTGGGGAATCCTGTTTTGTTAAAAGAGCAGGTTGATCCTACTTCAAAAGGATACGAAATCTTAAAAATTATGGACTCGAACAACGAGCTAAGGACATTCGTTGAAAACAAAGACTGGAGCAGTTTGAATAACAAAATCCACATGCATGGATACAACCATACAGTTGAAATCTGCAACCAGACAGCATGCTATGGTGAATACCCGAACGTTGAAAATATATGGGTTTCGAGCTACATAATCTCAGGACACGGAAAATACGAACCGTGTAGAATTAAGCTGTATATATGGTGATGAAATGAAGGGTCAATTCTTTCTTTTAACTGTGTTCATACTTATAGCAGCGTTTTACATAGGCATATCGCCACGCATATCCCCCCCAATTGCAGTGGACCAAATACCCGAATCTCTGGATTTCATCTTCGATAATGTATTGAATGAATATCCAAGAGCTGTTAATCTCGCGATGAACACATCGAAAAACACGGTAAACGTGCTGAAAAATTTTAGCAATTTTGTTAAAAATTCCACCGATGAGATGGGGCTGAACTTCTCCATTATATGGCTTTTTGTGAAAAACGAAAGCGAGAATGTTAACATAACGGTTGGTAATTTTCTTGGTTATGACACGAACGTTACGTTGAACGTTTCGGGGAACGTGAAACATATATATGTTCAAAGCGGTGTTGCAAATTCCACATTATTTGTTTCTCCGCCGTCAAAATTCCAGCTTGTGTTAAGCTTTAATACAACAGAAAAGAATTTATTATTAGAGAAGCACAAGGTTAGCTTTTACGGGTTAATGAAAATGGAAAAAGAGGGAAATTCTATAAATGGTGAGATCAAAGCATGAAAGGTATAAGCCTCATATCGGGTGTGATATTTTTGGCATTTCTCATTGTAGCGACAGGGATAGTTTATTGGGCGGGTATACCCACAATTGAAAAAATACGTTGCGCGGCGACTGTCGATAAAATGAAGACAACATTTATAACATTGGACAAGATTATACAGAAAGTTATATCCGAAGGCAAAGGTTCTAAAAGAACAGTTGACATAAATGTTGAAGGCGGAAAGCTCTACATAGATGACGATAACGATGCAATATATTGGGAATATGAATGTAACGCTCCAATATTTTCTCCGAGGACATCCAGAACCATAGGGAATATAATCATAGGCTCAAACCTCGATACATCAGCAGAAGAAGGCGTGTGCCAAGGAGAGAGCGCGTTCATATTAGAAAACGAACACTTAAAAGTGTGCCTGAAAAAAATAGGCTCACCAGAAAACAAAGTTTACTACAACATATCGGATGTTCTGCTGTCAATATATCAGAAAGATTTGAACAAAACCATGCCGCTCGAGTATCTCGAAATAACGCTTGACAACAACAAAACCTCAAGCACAGGGTATGGGTATACGAAGCTTGAAAATTCAGGCAAGTTCCTTCCGTATGGCGAAGTGGTTGCCTATATGGAATCTGATTACGGCGTTACGTATAGGATAAGATTCATACTGGAGTCTGGGGAAGATTTCATGATAATAAAAGGTGGATAAATGAGAGGTGTATCGCCTTTAATATCTACTGTATTGCTCATTTTGATAGTTCTGCTGTTAGCGACGACTATAGGACCTTGGATGCTGGACTTGGCAAAGAAAACATCAACAGGCATAAACCGTGACGTTAATCAGGATTTGGTATGCAGGCAGACATCGTATGATTTTGATAGCGACTACGGGAATTCGGGTGTTTCGTGGGATTTCAGCTCGACAAACAAAACTGTAAGCGCAAAGATAGTGAACACAGGGATGCAGAATCTTTATAATTTTTCATTCCAGCTCGTGTTCCAGACAGTTGAAGGCTCTGAAAGAATTCTATCATACCCCTATGTCAACATCACGCAGGATACACAGAAAACTGCGTCAAATCCTCTTAAACCCGGAGAAGAATGGGTGCTCGAAGCCGATGTCACAGGAATAGGCAACAACTGGACTCTTTCAAAAGTTAGAGTCATAAACGCTGTCTGCCCTAAAATCTCCATATCTTTGAATGTATAATTTATATTGCAAAACACATAGTGAGTAATATGGGTAACGAAAAAAGCAAAATTGACGATCAAAAGCTCAAACTCATAATGGATAAACTCGATGTTATAGAAGACAACCAGAACATTATGAACCTTGATATAATAAACCTGAAGAATGAGATAGACAAGCTAAAGCTCGTATCTTCTGCATCTCTCCCAGAAGGTCTTGAGGACAAATTCATAGAGCTTGAGAAACTTGCGGGTTATGTCGACATATTCAAACAATGGAAGCAAACAGTGGATGAAGTTAAATTTCTGAGAGAGCTCGTCATGAAATCAGGAAAAGTTGAAATCGACAGTCTCAGGCGAGATGTTGAGAACCTGAAAAAGGTTTTAATATCATCAAGCCCTGCGAAAATGCCAATTGACATAGAAAACCTGAAAAAAGCTACCGAAGAAAATAAGAAGGCGATAGAAAGTCTGAAATCTATGCTCACCGAGAGACCAGAAACACCGTTGCCCGAAAACATAGAAACGCTCAAAAGTATGATAAGAGAGAATAGAGATTTGATAGAGGAAATGAAATTAAGGCTTCAGGCGTCCTCAACTCCTGTACCCAAAGACGTGTATGATAAAATAGACAGCATTCGCAAAGAACTAACTATGCTCGAAAACGAGATTGAAAGAATTAAACAAATGGAAGAAAAGGAAGGTGATGAAATAGAGCGTTTGAAAAGAGACCTGAAAATAAGACTAGGTGACCTGAAAATAAAGTCCGGTGTTGTTGATGAAGACATAAAGGAGGTTATAGACAGGGGGAAAAACAGCATCGAAAAACTTAAAATGGTTATGCCCGGCAGCTCTCGTCCAAAAGAATTGGAAGAGCTTCGAAGAAAGATTACTGAGCATGGTAAAATTCTCAATGATTTGAAAAAGCTTATCACTTCGAGAAAAGAAAGACTTGTCATACCACCCGAACCAGAGTTCAAAAAGAAAATGTTGGAAATAGAGCAGAGAATTGAGGCACTCTCCAGAAAACTTGAGAAGATGAATCAGTTGAAACCTATCAGCGTGCCTGATGTCATGAAGCCAGACATTGCTAAAAAAATAAAAGAAGACGAGCTCGAGAAACTACGAAAGGAAATAAACAAAATACTCAAAAGGATGGACGAATTTGTAACAAAGGATGATGTGTTCAACGCGGAAAAGGGCATACTCTCAAAAAGGATAAGCGCTGATGAAAAACTGGTAACAGACAAAATATATCAAGAGTTCGATGAAATCAAAAAAGCCATAGTGAGAAACGAGGACCAAATAATAAACATGGCATCGGACCTGGAGAAAGTAAAAAAAGAGATAGAAGCCATAGAAGACAAGGAATGGGGCGAAGGTGGAAAACCTGACATAGGGGAGCTTAAGAAAAAAGTCGATAAACTCGAAGAACAGATAAAGCTTCTAAGCACACACGCACCGCTTTATATAGAGTGAAAATAAATTAATATCTTATTCAGGTGATTTTTTGGAAGGAATAATTGCGGGTATAGACGAGGCAGGGAGAGGCGCAGTAGTGGGACCGATGATTATAGCAGGCGTCTCTGTCCGTGAAAAAGACATAAACAAACTCAAAAAAATCAATGTGAAAGACTCGAAAGAGCTTTCTCAAAAGAGAAGGGTGGAGCTTAAAAAGAAAATAGAAAAAATAGCAAAGGATATAATAGTTCTCAAGGTCAGTCCCTGCAGGATTGATGACTACAACAAGCAAGGTGTAAATCTCAACAAACTCGAAGCCATGAAAATGGCGCATATAATCGATATTTTATCACCTGAAAAAGTATATGTGGACGCCCCAGAAGCCAACACGGAAAAGTTCAGCAATTTTTTAAACAAACTGACAAAAGGCGATGTTGAAATAATAGCAGAGAATTACGCTGACTCAAAATACCCAATAGTATCGGCTGCATCGATAATAGCAAAGGTTGAGAGAGAAAAAGCCGTGGCAGAGCTTAAGAAAAAATACGGTCTGGAAGGCTCTGGCTATCCGAGTGATGAACGAACAATTAAGTGGTTGAAGAAGTATTTGGAAGAGCACGGGAAATTTCCCGAAAAGGGACTTGTCCGCTTTTCATGGGACACAACAAAGCACATTCTCGGCGAAAAGAAACAATCAAAAATATTGAAGTTTTTCAAAAAATCAAAAAACTAAATTATGGTTTTTGTTCAGACTGCTTTTCCATTATTTCAGGCAAGCGAGCTAAAACATTTTCAATATATTTCTCAACAAAGGCTGATGATAAGCCAGGCGGAATGGTGTTGATTTCGATACGGTCTATTTCAATTTTCCCCTTCTTTTTGACGAAGGATACCTCGAAATTTACAATTTCTCGCGGACCGTTATCTCCGTATGTTACGATCAAACGATATTCGTTTTGCTCTTTGAGATAGGTAAGCGTGGCATTTTCTTTGTTCGCGTCTGTCCCGTCTATATCAGTATCTTCAATGGTTAATATTTCGAAATCTTTCTTAAATTGTTTTAAAATTTCATTGATGGACTTCTCCATGCGCGGCGTCATTTTGAATTTTTCTTTTTTCTGTTGTTCAGCGATGCTACTACTATACATGGTGGGTTGTTCTATCGGATACCCAAAACCTAATGCAGATACCCCAGTCAAATATAATGAAAAAATAAGTGATGGCAGTCTCATATATAATTCATAACGCAAAGCTTTTAAAGTCATTATTGTTCAAAAAATCACGGTTTGAACCTGAACATGGTCCTTGGGAATGCAATCGCATCCTTTATGTTGTCGAGTTTGCAAAGCCATGCGACCACCCGCTCGATTCCCAGACCATAACCTGAATGTGGGACGCTTCCGTACCTTCTCATATCAAGATACCATTCATAGTGTTCTGGCTTTTCTCCCTGTTTCTTGAGCCATGTGATGAGCTCGTTTATATCCGTATCTCGCTCTGACCCGCCTATTATTTCACCATAACCTTCAGGTGCTATCATGTCCATGCACTTTGCAGTTTTTGGGTATCTCGGGTCTTTTGGTTTGTAAAAAGCCATAATCTCTTTTGGATAGTTTGTGATTATCACGGGCTTGTCGAAATGACTGCTTATTTTGTCCTCTTCTATGGTTCGCAGGTCTTTGCCCCACGGTATTTTCAAGCCGTGCTTCCTCTCAAGCAATTCGAGCGCCTCTGTATATGTCAGTCTCGGGAATGGCGGCTTCACGGCTTCAAGGGCTTTTGGTTCGCGGCCAAGCAATTTCAGGTCTTCGCTGTTCTTTTCCAGAACTTTTTGGACAATATGGGAGACACATTCCTCCGCAGATTTTTGCAATTCATCAAACTCCATCCATGCCGCTTCCATTTCCGCCATCCAGAATTCTGACAAGTGTCTTGAAGTTTTGGATTTCTCTGCGCGAAAACACGGGCTTATGGTGAATATTTTCTCTAAACCAAATATCGCGGCTTCTGCATACAGTTGCCAGGATTGCGTCAAATACATTTTTTTGTCATAATATTTCACTTCGAACAACGTGAGCTTCCCTTCGCATGCGACAGGCGTGAGTATGGGTGGGGAAAGCTCGTAATATCCTTGCTCCCTGTAAAACTCACGAAATGCTTCGAGGACAGTTGACCTGACCTTCATTGCAGCAGTCAGTCGCCGAGAGCGAATCCACAGGTGTCGGACATCAAGGAGGAATTCTCTTGACTGATCGCGTGTGATTGGAAAGCGCTCGGCAATGTGGACAATTTTCAATTTTTTCGGGATGATTTCATAACCTGAAGGCGATCTTTTGTCCTCCTTCACCACCCCTTTTACGATAAGCGAAGATTCTATTGTAAGCTTTTTCGCCTCTTCAAACTGCGGATGGTCTCGGTTGAAAACAACCTGAACTATTCCCCCGCTGTCCCTGATAATCAGGAAGACCCTTTCTTTCGTCTCTCTCATTCGATAGACCCACCCGCGGATTTCGATTTCCTTTCCTACGCTTTCTGGGACATTGCCAATGTTCATAAGCATCACCTCATTTTTATTTTTGTTTTTTGATATTTATTTGAAGTTGCTAAAAATAAAAAAGTCAGGGCGATACAACGCCCGGGACTTTAGGGAATGGTGAAGCTTCCCACACTTTCTGAAGACCACATATGAATCTTGTTAGCCGCTCGACACCCAAGCCAAACCCAGCGATAGGTGGCATTCCGAATTTCAGCATTTCGAGATACCAGTCGTAATCTTTCGGGTCAATTCCTGTTTTCTTCATTTGACGCAAAACGCCTTCATATGTATGCTCTCTTTCACTTCCTGATATAGCCTCACCATAACCTTCCGGATACATGAGGTCAAAATCCTTTAAGCGGGCGTTTTCGCCGAGTTTGTCGTAGAATCCTCTTGAGGCGTCTGGATAGTCCTTTATCCAGAAAGGTTCTTTGAATCGCATAGATATGGCCTTTTCTGCTTCCCATGGTATTTCTTTGTCGTAATTTGCCTCGAATCCGAGTTTTCTGGCGAGGTCAACTGCTTCTTTGTGTGTTAACCTCTTGAAAGGAAGCCTTGGTATGCGCAGGTCCCTCTTGAGAAAGTCAAGCTCTTTCGAACATCTTTCCTTCACAGACCTTATGATGTGAACCAACATTTGTTCGCCTAAGTGCATAGCATCTTCGTATGTCCAATGAACCGCCTCGAGGTCTATCTGATAGAATTGCGACAAGTGCCTGCCTGTCTCTTTCGCCTCTTCTGGCTCTAGTCGGATGTTCGGTGAAACTGCGTAAACCTTTTCGAGACCTGCAACAGCCATTTGTTTGTGCAGCATCATTGAACCCATGAGTTTCATGCGGCTTCCGTAGAAGTCAATTTCCGCTATTTTTGCCCCTCGCAAACCGGGATCTGTTGCAGTTGAAATAATTGGCGGGAGTATTTCAATAAAACCTTCGCTATCCAAGAACTCTCTGGCTGCCCGAAGTATTTCGCTCTGGATTTTCAGAACAGCTATCATTCTGGGTGACCTGATATACAAATGTCTCTTTTTGACAAGCTCGATGTCGCTGTGGTCGTTTATTTTTGTCAGGTCGATGGGCCATTCTGCATCAGGTCTGGAGACAACATCGACCCTTTCGATTTTCAAAGGGCTTTCTCTTGACCCTGAAATTACTATGTGCGAACCTTTCGGTATTTCCAGAATTTCTGGTGGCGCATCCTCTTTATTCAATACGAGCTCTTTCACCCCGCTTTTGTCGCTCATAACAAGAACGAGTTTTTTCCCGTCGGTCCTTATTTCATGCAACCATCCAGCCACAGAAAAAGAGCCTTTTGCATAGTCTATTTCCTCAAGCAAACGTCTTTCCCAAATTCCGTGAATCACCCTTCATTTTATTCACCTCCTGTAGTGATGAGTATTTTCGTGTATGGTGTTTATATAATTTTGTCCAATTTGGTTGAATTTTTTGCAAAAAATACGATATATTTAAATAATTTTGGAACAAATGTTCAATATGGGGCTCAAGCTCGACGAAAAAGACAGAAAGATAATAGAACTGCTCAAAGAGCGGGGAGACCTCACGGTCAGGCAGATTGCGAGCAAACTCGGCCTGCCCATAACAACCGCGCACAACCGTATAAAACGATTGAAATCGCTCGGGGTTATAAAAAGGTTCACAATAAGCGTTGATCATAAAAAAATAGGAAAGGGTTTGTCTGCGTATGTATTGGTGACGATAGACTCAAAATACATGAAACACTTTAGAATGAGTCAGCACGACCTAATAAAACAGCTCGCAAGGCTCGAGTTTGTCGAAAGAGCAGATATCGTGACAGGCGACATAGACATCATACTGCTTGTGAGGGTCAGGGATGTGGAAGAACTCGACAGGGTGATTGTTGACAAGCTCAGGGATATACAGGGAATAGAAAAAACACAGACGCTGGTGATACTGAAAGAAGAAATATGAGTTACTCAATTCGTATGCGGCACCAGGTCGTCTTTAAATAATTGGGCGGTTTGCCTTCTTCATATTCCTGCCAATTCTTGCAGTTCGTGCAGTGAAAAAATCTGTTGTTTTCATCTCTTAATGCGTAGTCGCCGTCTTTGAATATATAATTACATCTTGAATATGCACATTTTGTTCCTCTTTTGACACATACCTCGTCCATTATTTGAATTTTGTGACAAGATTTTTATAAGAAATGATAAGCCAATGAGCAAACCTTTAAAAATAAAGACCCAAAAAACTTGATTATGGAAAGAGTGTTCTCCAGCGAGGTCAGACCCGGCAAAAATGTCACGGTAAAAGGCTGGGTTGACAACGTTCGACTGCTCAAGAATATAGTCTTTGTCACGGTCAGGGATAGGGAGGGCTTTTTGCAGATAACTGTGAAAAAAGATGACGTCCCTGTCAGCGTCTTTGAAACAGCATCGAATTTGTCCAGAGAGGATTGCATACAGGTCAAAGGAAATGCTGTTCATTCAAAGATAGCGAAATTAGGGATAGAAATCATACCAGAGGACATAGTTGTTGTGAGCAAAGCCGAAAAGCCGTTGCCAATCGAATTTAAAGGCAATGTCGAAACAGGCAAAGACACAAGGTTCGATTACAGATATATTGATGTTAGAAACCCACAGGTCACAAAAATTTTCATGATCAGACACAAAATTATAGGTCTGATCCACGAATATTTTAGAAAAAATGGATTTGTCGAGATACACACACCTGTTATACAAGCGGCCGGCGCGGAAGGGGGAGCAACACTTTTCGAGGTAAAATACTACCATAAAAAAGCCTTTTTGAGACAATCTCCTCAATTCTACAAACAGATGATGATGGCTTCCGGTCTCGACAGGGTTTACGAGATAGGGCAGGCGTTTCGGGCGGAGAAGTTCCATACGAGAAGGCACATATCCGAATTCCTCTCGCTCGACTTCGAAATCGCTTGGATAGAGAGCGAGGAAGACGTTATGCGCGTACTCGAAAGAATGGTTGTCTATGTACTTAAAGGATTGAACGCACAAACAGACCTTAATTTAAAGGTGCCCACGCTCCCGTTGAAAAGGGTGACATATGACGAAGCCCTGAAGATACTCAAAGGCTTGGATATAGACGTTAAATGGGGTGAAGACTTTGGTGACCCTGAAGAAGCTAAGCTGGGCGAACTTTTGTCAAAAAAAGGACATGATTGGTATTTCATAACAAAATACCCGTCCAAAATAAGACCATTCTATATCATGCAGGATGGCGAGGTTTCGAGGGGAGTCGACCTCGATTACAAAGGTCTGGAGCTTGCATCAGGTGGGCAGAGGGAACACAGGCATGATGTACTGATGAATGTTATGAAACAGAAGGGACTTGACCCTAAAAATTTCGTTTTTTATCTTAACGCATTCCGCTGGGGCATGCCCCCGCATGGAGGGATAGGTTTTGGCGTGGAGAGATTGGTAAAACAGATTCTTGACTTGCCCGATGTGCAGGAAACCATCCTCTTTCCGAGAACACCAGAGAGACTCGTTCCCTAACCGTCATATGGATAGAAATGGTCGTGATACAATGAGGTGTGCGGTGTTAATTCCTTTTCCGTGAACTTTTTTGCATCTAGTATGGCATTTAAAAGGGGTTTATCATTTGAAACTACAGCCGTTGATGAAATACGACTCAGACAGACAGAGGCAGCCAGTATGCCAAAGTCGGTTTCAGATAAATTATATATATCTCTTAATTTCACCAATTCTGCTGGGTATGTTTGACCTGCGTCAATAACCCTTTTTTCGAGTAGATTTATTAACCCCTTTAGCGCGGCTCTATTGTCCTTATCCTTTCTTTTTCTGTTTAGTTTGCTGAACCATTTACCTATTTCTTCTATGACTAACTCTATCGTTGTGATGTTGTCATAGTTTTTGATTAGCTTAATCCACTCGTTAAGTTCACCATCATGCCTTTTGCCATAGCCGCCAAAAACAGAGGAGTCCAGCATAACTTTTCCGTATTTCTCGCACACACCCCGTAAAGAAACAGGTCGTTTTGCCATATTTGGAATTATAATGGCGGGTTACAATTTTAAAAGTTTAGTGTAACAAGATGAACAACCTTAAAATTGAAGAGTAATTTTAATATTAGTGCCCAGCCTTTTGTTTAGTTTTCTTTCTAATTCATTTTTTCTTTCCTCGATTGCCTTGGAAAGTTCGTCGATTTTCCTGTTCGTTTGCTCCATCCCCTTTTTGTAATCCTCGATTGCTTTGCTCGTCTGCTCGATTTTTCTTTTTATATCATCTTTGATTTTTACGAATTCAGACGAGGAGACAGCCTGCTCGAGTGAGTTTATTTCTTCGGTGACGGATAAATATTCTTTGGCAAGCTTGTCAAAATAACCGTTTTCGACAGAATCAACGAATTTTTTCAGATGTTTCAACTCGTTCTCGTTAAGATTTGCTGCTGTCATACTGGATGATATGATACTTTCTATCTCTTTTAATCTGTTGCTTACAACAAACTTGACGGGCGAGTGAAGGAAGCTGGAAAATTTGTTTTTGTCAGCTCTGTTCCCCGAACCTCTTGCTATTGCATATTCTATCTTTCTTAAGGGTCTTTTGGCATTGTGGAATTCTTCTCTTATTCTTTGTTCTGTCTCTGATTTTTTCTTCTTCAGATAAGAGAGTCTATCTTTCTGCTCGACATACTTTCGGAATTCGCTGCTTTTTTCAAGGTCGATGAGTTTTTTCTTCAAGTTTGATATGTGTTCTTCGTCGGCTGTCAAATTCTTTTGAATCTTCTCTGCTTTATTATTAAGCGCTTTGAGGGACTCGACGAGTTGGTTTATTTCGTTGATGTCCTTCTCTATTTTATCCCTGAATAGAAGCATGCTGTTGGATATGAACTCTCTCATTGTTGTTGTGTTTTCTTCAAGGTTTTTTATCGCAGATACGATTCTCGCGATGTCTGATTTGAAATACTTTGATATGAAAATTGCCTGTTTTGGCGGGACATTTTTCATCTCATCTACAACATTCTTTATCTGGTTGCAGAAATTTTCTATGTTTCTATAGGATTTGGTGCTGAAACTCGGAGCTGACGACAATAAAGAGGAAATTCTTTTTACGTAATTGTCCTTTATCATATTGACTCTTTGATATATTTTTTCACCGTTTCCGAATTGTTTTTCCGAAAGAGATTTCGTGATTTTTCTTATTTCCTCGATATTTCTGTCAATGTCTTTCCATAAATCCTGAAGTTTGTGCTTTTCGTTTTCAGTTTCCTTTGATGAAAGCTCTGCCACTCTTTCCAGAAGATTCGAGATATGGACATTTGCCATGTGTGTGTTTTTTACTTCCTCTTTATCGGTTTTTTCTCTTTTCCTAAACAAGTCAAAGAATCCCATAGAATGTTATTCGGTGTGTGTTTAAAAAGTGTTGCGGCAATCAATGCTTCTCCAAAACCTTTTTATAGACAAGCAGAGCGATACTGCCAGCTTCATCTATGGTCCTGCCCAAAGATAGAAATCCGTGATTTTTGAGCAAAATGAATTTGTGTTTTTCCAATACCTTAAATATCTCTTTGACAAGGGCAACTGTTCCGTATGGCTTTTCTTTTTCTGTCATGGGTATGCCCAGCTTTTCTCCTGCCTTCAAAATGCTATCGCTATGTCCATGAAGAATCGCGTTCACATCTGGTCTTCTGTCGTATATTGCGAGGTGCATTATGCTTTCTGAAGACGGCTTGACCTTGCCCTTGCACATGACTTTGGGCTTTCTTCCTGATATGTCGAAGCCCACGACCTCGACGAATTCGTCCCTTTTTATATTTGCCAAATTTTTCCCTGCTCCTGTTATGATGCACCCATCTACTGTTCTGAAGCTAAGATTTCCGTTGTTCTTCTTGGCGAAACCGAGCTCTGCAAATTTTCTTGCCCACAGAAGAAGATAGGTCAAATTGTTGTGTTCAGGCGGATTTTTATCGAGGAATGTCACCTCAAACTTAACACCTCGATATTTTTCAGGCATATAATTTATTCGAGGCGTGAATTTAAATAACCGCCAAAAGATTTATTTCGCCCCGGGAATTATAACATATGGAAAAAATAGTTGTTGCGGACATTGGCGCGAGCAATGTCAGGATTGCATTAGCAACTAAAGACGGGATTTTGAGAAAAATAAAGGAAAAGACAAAATCAGACAGGGCATCCCTGCTTAAACAGATAGCGAGGCTTGCCGATTTTATATCAGGCGATGAAAAGCCCGAATGTCTTATCGCTGCTTGCGCAGGAAACCTTGATGTTAAGAAGGGGAAGATAGTGAGTCCGCCTAATTTGGCATGTAAAAGAATACCTATCGTCAAATACCTTTCCAAATGCCTGAATATCCCTGTTTACTTGGTTAACGATTGCAATGCTGCTGTGCTGGGTGAGAAGTTTTTCGGGATGGGAAAGGATTTGGAAAATATTGTTTATGTGACTTTGAGCACGGGAATCGGGGGCGGAGCGATTGTTAACAACAATTTGCTTTTGGGCAAGGATGGAAATGCCACGGAAATTGGACATACAACAATTGACGAGCGAGGCAGGTTGAAATGCGGCTGTGGCAAACGCGGTCATTGGGAGGCATACTGCTCTGGTAAAAATTTAATGCATTTCCTTGAGCTGTGGTTCAGGGAGAATCGCGGCGTTCCTGTTCCAGCTAAATATAAAAGCGTCGAAAAGTTATTTTTACTGGCGAAGTCTGGTGATAAAATAAGTTTGGAATTTCTCAACGAGGTGGGCAGACTTAATGCTATTGGAATTGCCAACATAATCAATGTATTTGACCCTGAGTTGATCACGCTTGGCGGGGCTTTAGCTCTCAATAACAAAGAGCAGATTATACATCCAATTAAGAAACACCTTAGGAATTATATTTTCAATAGAGTCCCCAGAATAGCTATAACACCGCTAGGTGAAGATATTACGCTTTACGGGGCAATAGCGTATTATTTTGGGTTTTCGAATAAAAAGCGAGTTATATAAGGTGTTTTTCAAAAATATCGAGCCAGTCATCTATAAGTCTGGTGATAAGGAAATTGTTCTTCACGTGTATTCTTCCATTCTTTCCCAACATATCCCTCATTTTTTCATCTTTCATGATTTTTATTATACTTCTGCTGAAACCCTCAATGTCTTTGGGGCTGTGCAGAAATCCGTTTACGCCGTTGATTATTTGAAGTGGAATTCCTCCTACATTCGAAGCAACAACAGGCGTGCCTTTGTAGAGCGTTTCGGATATTACCAGCCCGAAGCCCTCTCTCAATGATTTTTGAATCACGACCGAAGATGCTCTCTGAAGGGAATTTACCAGAATCTCACTATTGACAAGCAAGACCTTTATGTCTTTTTTGAATCTGTTCTTTTCTACAGCCTTTTTGACATCTTCAAATATTTTCTGTCCTTCTGGGTCATCCGGTGCGATAGAACCGAGAAGAACCAACTGGCTGTTTATTTTCTTTCTCACCACTTCAAAGACTTTCACAACACCTATTGGGTCTTTCCACTTATCGAACCTCGATATTTGTGAGATGATGGGTTTGTCTTCGCTTATTTCGAATTTGTTAAGATATTTGCTGATTGTGCTTCTGGAGATGGGCTTATTTTTAATGGACAAGGGGTCTATCGCAGGGTAGATAACGCTTTGGGGGATTTCCAAATCATTTTTTATGTAGTCTTTTTTTGAGACAATCATGTGGTCATATTGGGCAATAATCTTTTTCAAATAGTCCCAAACCTCAGGGTTGGGGCTGGTCAGGTCTATATGACATCTGAAAATCCATGGCTGTGCCTTTCGGTAAAACTCAACTAAAGGCAGGGGCTGAGGGTCATGGATTACGACAAGGTCATGGTCTATGTGAGTGAAGTTTGAAAATCTTTTGTTCGTTTCGTAATAAATTTCTTTTTTTCTTTTTGAAAGATTTATTCTTTCGCCCTGCAATGCGTTGTGGAATTTCTTTGTGACCGTGAAAAAATCAGGTGAACCGTTCAAAGTTCTCCATCCCAGCTCTATGCCTATCTCGTTAAACAAAGGTACAACGCTATTCAATATCTCTGCGACACCTCCCCCCTGATACGTGGAGCTTATGCAAATAATATGCTTGCCTGAAAATTTTTTCGCTTTTGAATAAATTTTATTTATAACATCATTTCCCACGATTTTTCCGTATAATTTTAAATTTTTTTCCATAATATATATAAACTATGAATTTTATAAATGTTGAAAAGCGAAATCAAGGGCGTCTTACCTCAAAGCCATCTCGATGTTATGTGGTTTGAAAATACCATTTTCTGTTATGATACCCGTTATATATTTTGCAGGTGTTATGTCGAAGGCGGGATTTCTTGCCTTTACGCCTTTAGGTGTTGTCCTCAGCCTTCTCCATTCGCCCTTATCGTCGAATCCGTAAACATAATGGACTTCTTCTTCACTTCTTTCTTCTATGGGGATTTCACTCCCTGATTTGCATTTAAGGTCTAATGTGCTTGTAGGGGCGGCAACAAAGAACGGGATATGATTGTCTTTTGATACGAGCGCTTTTTCGTAAGTTCCTATTTTATTCGCGACATCCCCGTTCTTTGCTATCCTGTCTGCACCCACAATCATCAAATCTATTTCACCTTTTTTCATGAGATAACCGAGAGCGTTGTCCGAAATTACGTAGTGCTCTATTCCCTCTTGTCTAAGTTCCCATGACGTCAGGCGAGCGCCCTGTAAAACAGGTCTTGTCTCATCAACAAAAACCTTTATCCTTTTTCCCTGTCTTTTTGCAAAGTATATAGGAGATAAAGCTGTTCCCCAATCAACAGTTGCCAACCAGCCTGCATTGCAATGGGTTGCTATTCTGAAACCATCTTTTATGAGCTCTGAACCGAACATGCCTATGCTTTTGCATGCCTTGATTGATTGGTTGGCGTATTCTTCGGCAGATTTTTTTGCTGCTTTGATTTTTTTGTTTATGTCGGTTTCATTTCTTATCGAATCCAGGACGTAGTCTATGGCATGGAAAAGGTCATGCGCAGTAGGTCTGGTTGATTTCAAAAGGCTGATTTTGTCTTCAAAATCCCTGCTGAAACCATTCTTTGCATATGTGAGCATAGCGAGCGCAACGCCGTAAGCTCCTGATGCACCTATCGCCGGCGCTCCTCTAATAACCATAGTCTGTATGGCATCTGCCACTTCTTCGACAGTCTTCATTCCAAGTATTTCGAATTTTTGAGGCAGAAGTTTCTGGTTTATCACATACACGATATTTTTTTCCATCCATACACTACGGTAATGCCTGCCGTTAACGAGCATAGTTATAATTAAGCAAGGAATAAATAAATTACCTAAATTTTATTAATCTTGCCGCAGTATTTCTAGTATGTCTTCAGTTTTTGCGCCATTCATTTTGATTGCACAGGGATTTGTTGAATCATACGGGCTTATGGGAACTTTCATAATCTCGATACTCGAGGCGTTCATTTTCCCTGTCCCAACAGCGTTTTTCATTGCGCCTGCGACTGTCCTGGGCATAGAACCTTTCTGGATAGCTGTAGTCGCAACCGTAGGCTCTCTGATGGGGGCGGTTGCTGGCTACGTGCTTGGCTATTATCTGGGTCACCCTGTTGCATCTAAAATATTAAACAAAAAACAGCTCGAGAAGGTTGAGTTGTGGTATAGGAAATGGGGAGAGTGGGTAGTGCTTATTGCAGCTGCGGGTCCGATTCCATTCAAAATTGTAACGTGGTTTTCAGGGATTCTGGAGTTGGATTTCAAAAAATTCATGATATTCTCTGCAATCGGAAGAACATTTCAATTTTTTGTGGCAGCGTATATTGGGAATTTTCTCGGACCGTGGATTATTGGAGTGTTTCTGTGATTACAATTCTATTTCATAATGTCCGAGACGCTCAGGGAGAAAAAACATGGTTCCTTTTTCAGGACGGTAGGTAGTCACGACTTCGCCATTCACACAAAAGACATACACTTCTTCTAATCCCTCCCATAAATGGAGCCCGTTTTTAACGGAATTGCCAAGAAGTTCATCTGGAGTGAATCCGCATTCTCGTAAGAAATGAGTTGGTCCCTTGACATATGGGCGTTTTTTATTCATTGCTGATATTTGAAATGTTAAATTTATAAGTTTTTACTACTTAAGAATAGACATAATGCCTTGAACACTCTTCTCATTGGCATCTCTTATGAGAACAAGTTTTCGGTTTTGCCCGAATCCGCGCACAATCTTTACGTCCCTTCTGAACAGTTTTTTCAGCTCCTTGATTATCTCGGCGTTGGCTTTCCCTTCTCTTGGCGGGGATACGACTTCAACGATTAACCTGTCAGCCTTTTCATACACTCTGAATCTCCTCGCGTTCGTCTTTACGTGAATCTCAATGAGAAGACCATTCTTTGTCTTTCTCATCATCATATTTAATTTAAAAATGAAATCTAATAAGAAGAGTTATGAACCCGGAAAGTTTCGACCTTTTGTCGAGGCAAATCATCTTCATTGGGATGGAAAAGCAGGAAAAGCTCAGTCGTTCAAAGGTGGTCGTTATCGGGGCTGGTGGATTGGGGTCGCATGTCTCGGAAATGCTCATAAAGGCTGGTATAGGAACGGTTCGTGTGATAGATAGAGACCTTGTTGACGAGACAAACCTTGCGAGGGTCGCTGTTTTCACAAGGGATGACATAGGCAAACCAAAAGCGTTGGTCATAGCCGAGAGATTCAAAAATCTCAACAGCGATGTCAGGATAGACCCGAAAATTGAAAACCTCACCGCCTACAGTGCGGAAAAGCTTCTTTCAGGATTTGACATTGTGGTTGATTGCACAGATAATATGGAAACCCGCTACACGATAAACGATTTCTGTGTGAAAAACCGAATGCATTGGATTTACGGAGCGGTAATACGCGACGAAGGACTTTCATCGACGTTCAAACCGGGCGGAAAACCTTGTTTCTCATGCTTATATTTCGGAAGGCGAAGAGAAGCCGAGAAATGTTGCGAAGTTGGTGTGATTTCGCCGATAATCGGCATAATTGCCTCATGGGAGGTCATGGAAGTCTTCAAAATTTTGACAGGGCTCGCTGAACCAAACTACGGAAAACTTTTGAGGGTGAGTCTGAAAGAACCGAAGTTAGAGTTTGTTAAATACAAGGCAAAAGAAAATTGTGAGGTATGCGGAAAATGAAAGAGGTTATTATTGTCAAATACGCCGAGCTGTGGTTGAAATCTGAGCCTGTGCGAAGAAGATTTATCTCTGTTTTGATGTCGAATATCAAGCAAATGTTACATGAGTGTGGAGTAAAAAATTTTGGAGTCGTCCCTGCAAGAGATATGATATTGATTGAGACAAAAGAAAAGAAAAAAGTTATCGAAATCCTCAAAAATGTTTTTGGCATCTCGTGGCTTGCAACAGCTTTTGAGACGGGCAGCAACTTTGAAGCCATTGAAGATGCAGTGCTCGAAGTCGCGAGAACAATTCCAGAAAACAAGACATTTGCCATACGCGCAAGCAGAAGCGACAAACAACTCCCTTACAAAAGCCGAGACATCGAGGTGAAAATTGGCGAAAAAATCAACAGGAGTGTTAATCTCAGCGATCCCGATTTTACCATATATGTTGAAGCAAAGACAAGACATGCATACGTGTACACAGAGAAAATTGAAGGTCCCGGTGGTTTGCCATACAGAACAACAGGAAAGGTGCTCGTCCTTATCTCTGGTGGAATAGATTCACCCGTTGCTTCGTGGCTTATGATGAGAAGAGGATGCGAAGTCGAGTTTGCCCACTTCCATCCAGAGGTTTTCGCAGCAAAGGATAATCTTGAAGGAATAAAAAACATTGTGAAAAGGTTGAGTGAGTATGCACCGGGAGCCCTGCATCTTCATATCATACCATACAGCGAAATACAATCGTCGATAGCGAGGAATTGTGAAAGAAAAGCCACATGCATCCTCTGTAGAAGGATAATGTATAAAATCGCCGAAAAACTTGCAAAAACTATGAACGCCGAAGCAATAGTCACGGGCGAGAACCTTGCTCAGGTCGCATCCCAAACAATGGACAACCTCTTTGTCGAGGCTCATGCCCTCACCATGCCTGTGTTCAGACCTCTGATATGTTTCAATAAAGACGAGACTATAAAGTTGGCAAAGAAAATAGGCACCTACAGACTTTCTGTTGAGGCATCCGCCTGTTGTTTACTCACTCCTAAAAGACCAATGACATCAGCAAAGCTTGAATTTATAAAACGCGAAGAGAAAAAGATAAAAAATCTGGACAAATTGATTGAAAATGCGCTAAAACGCAGACAAGAGGTGATATTATAAGCTACTACACATTCAATGTTTGCAGCTCTGGTGGTATCGAGCTTATACCAAAAAAGAAGATGAAGCTCAATCTCCTGCGACTGGCTGAAAGGTTTGAAAAAAGCGAGATGTGGAAGGAAAAAAAGAAGCCGAATCTTCTCAATAGACTTTTTAACATCAAGGTCAAAACAGATATTATACTTGTCATTGAGTTTGAAGGTGCCCGTGTGAGTGTGTATCCGTCAGGAAGAGTTCTTGTCTCGGATTGTGGTGAGGATTGCGAAGCAATCGCCTACAAATTTGCGAAGATTATGGAGAGTTTCAGCAAAGAAAAAAAGAAGCTTGCCCTGTTCATCGGTCGTTTTCAACCGTTTCACAAAGGGCACCTCGCTGTTATAAAAGACATACTCAAAGAAAATGATGAAATAGCGATAGTGATAGCAGGACCGAGAAAACCTGATGAAAAAAATCCGTTTTCGTTTGAGGAAAGAAAAGAAATGATAGAAAAAGCCTTAAAGAACGAAGGGGTAGCAAACTACATTATTCATAAAATATACGATGTTAACGATGACAGAAAGTGGGCGAAAGCCATCAAAGATTTGGGGGATTTTGACGTGGCTTATTCCAGAAACTCGTGGACTATCCGCTGTCTCAAAATGGTCGGCATTCCTGTCAAAAAACACAAATTTTACGAAAGATACAAACACTGCGGAACAAAAATACGAAAAAGAATGGCAGACGGGAAAAAATGGGAAGACCTTGTGCCAGAAGCTGTTTATGAGTACATTATGAAGAAAAGAAAAACTAATGTGCTATGACGTCAATCTCACCTTTTCTTATGCGCGTGGATGAGATTCTTTTACCATATCTGTCACGAGCAGCAGGAACAACAACAATAGATAATTCATAAAGACTATCAGCCCTCCTTTGCTCATTCAACCTACATGCGCCTTCAAACGAATCATCACCCACAAACAAAACCTTTGTGAGTTTACCGTATTCGCATGATTTGCATTTCTCTTCATAATCAAGCGGCAATATTTCGAATCTGAATGGATACTGCTCAAAAAGATAATTATATAATTCGTTTAACCGCTTTTCATAACTTGGAATTTTTTCGGCAAAAGGTTTTTGCTTGCTTTTCAGGTATTCATCTGTGGTGAGTCTTATGACCAAAAACTTGCATGTTCCAAACGCGATTTCAAATAATTTTTTATGTCCATCATGCAAAGGTCCGTATGTCCCTCCTGTGCAACCGTAGTCGAAGAGCATGTTTTAGAATTGGAAAAAATTTTAAAATTGTTTTCTCTTGACCTTGCCATCTTTATCAATTTCACCTGCCCGTATCCTTCTCGACGATATGCTCCGCTTATCATCAGCAAGAACCATGGGAATCATGACTATTTCCAATGGCTTCAGCCCAAGGTCCTCTCTTATCATATTTATTCCTTTTGCCTGCGGAAGAGTTTCTTCGCTGACGACAATTGCATCTATTTTCACATGAGGGTCTATCAACTCGTCTCCGTAAAACCTGTCTATCATGCTTATCTTGTATCTTTTTTTCGATATTTTCAGTTGCGTTAAAAACTTTGTTAAATTTCTCTTTCGCTCCTCGAACGTATGAACTCCAGCCAGTCCAAGCTTCATTCTGAAAACATAAAAATCGCTGGTCAAGCCTATATAGCAGAATCGCCCGATTTCAAAAGCTTTCCTTATCAATGCCCTGTGTCCTTTATGCAGAGGGATGTCAAATGTTCCCCCGAAACATACATGTTCATATTTGTATTTCCCTTTTCTCATATACAAAATTTGAGCGAAAAGTTTTAAAGACAGAAAGGAAAATTAAAATAAACCTTTGGAGGGTGGTGTCATGAAGATAAGGTGGTTTGGGCATGCAAGTTTTCTTGTCGAGGCTTCTGGGAAAAACATATACATTGACCCGTATGTTTTACCCGAAAATACCCCGATAGCAGATATAATCCTCATAACGCATGACCACTATGACCATTGTGACGAAGGAAAAGTGAAGCAGATATACACGGATTCAACCCAAATTATTACAACTGCTAAAACTGCAGAGAAACTTTCAGGTAGAAACGTCAGAATAGTCTCACCGGGTGATGTGGTGGAACTGGGGAGCATAAAAGTGCATGCGGTTCATGCATACAACATCAACAAACCATTCCATCCCAAGGGCATGGGGATCGGATTTATTGTTGAGGCAGAGGGCAAAAGAGTATACCACGCAGGAGATACAGATTTTATACCTGAGATGAGAAATTTGCGCGATATAACGGTGGTTATGCTCCCTGTGGCCGGGACATACACAATGAACATGAATGAAGCGGTAGATGCTGTTCTGGCGATAAGACCAAAAATTGCGATACCTATGCATTATAACTTTCTTGAAGGATTGTATGCAAACGCAGACGAATTCAAAAGAATGGTCGAGAGCAAAAGTGACGTGCGAGTCGAAATTCTCGAAGGCGGCAGGACAATAGAGTTATGAATCAAAAGAAAAAATGGATTTTGAGCATAACAGTCCTGATATTTTTGGATTTGGTAGCGATCAGCATAACTTCAACTACTGATAAAGAATTGTTATCAGTCTCTGATATTTATGCGAGCAAGACATTAGGCGATGACGTTATTGTTAAAGGAGAGGTGACAGCTGTTCTCCCTGAATATGTATCTAAAAAAGGTTTCAAATATCAGCAGTTCATACTCTCGGATGAAAATGAAAGAATCAAGGTGTTCTGCTCGGAGAAATATGGCAAAAAGAACATAGCAGTAGGGGATACTGTAATTTTTGAGGGAAAATTTCAGAAATATTACGGCGAATTTGAAATATACGGTTTTTGCTCGGAGATAAAAGTTTTGTAGCTACAACTAAAAAATTGATAAATTTTTCGCGACACCTAGCTGACGTCACCCAAATTGCTCATGGACCTCCTCCGATGATGATACGAGTTTCCTATTTTTTCCATTTCCCCTGTGTTTTTTACGGAATTCGTCTATTTCGGGTCTTTTTCCATATTTTCTCTTTAACATTCTCTCAAATGCCCTTGATGCGGATTTCTTGCTTTTTTCATCGTTCACTTTTTTTATTATTCTCTCCAGTTTTTTGATTTCCTTTTTTAGTTCCATATACTCTGGGTCTTTTTTCGTTATCATTTTTTTCAACAGCTCGTGCCCGATTTCACCAGTCAAGGCAGCGAGGATAGTTCCTATTATATCATCCCCTTTGAAGTAATCTCTTGTGCACAGGATGTAAGACCCGCATCCTGTCAAACCGATCAATGCTACGTGATTCCCGTAGCTGTCTATGAATTTTTTCAGGTTTTTGTATGCTGTAGTAGAAGAAGTTTTTATGTATTCCCAAATATTCTGGAAATCCTCTTTTGTTTGTTCCCAATCCTTTTTCAGATAATTCCTAAGTTCTTTCTTTAATTTTTTGTATTCTTGCTCGGAGTGTTTGTCGGGCACTGTCAGCCAGGTGTCGTTCCTGACACCTGGTATTGCCCTATACACTTTAAGATTTAGAAGCAAGTTTTAAAAATATAACGGTGTTATAAGCATTTCAAACGCCGGCTTGGAGATAACTATTTAAAAGCTTTTGGAGAATAGAATTAAAATAGGTGTTTAAATGATTAATATATTAGAGCATGAACTCGTTCCAAAGCACGAGGTTCTTTCAAAGGACGAAAAGGAAGAGGTTTTGAAAAGGTATAGCACAACAGAGGACAAACTCCCAAAAATACTATCCACAGACCCTGTGGTCAAAAAGATAGGAGCGAAACCCGGGGATTTGATAAAAATAACAAGAAAATCAGAGGTTGCTGGCGAGGTTGTTTACTACAGGTTAGTTGTCGGGAAGGAAAAGATAGAAGAAATAGTAGAACCCGAAGAAGCCGGGGCAGAAAAAGAGGAAGAGGAAGTTCCAACTGAATTGGAAGAAGTCGAAAGCGAGACAGAGGAAGAAACTGAAGAAGCAGTAATATAAGTTCGCTGAATTGGGTATGTTATTCCATGTTTCAGCTTGTCTCTACAATCTCTGGATTTTGGTCAATATTTCGGTTGGTTTGGTTGTTCCGAAGTTTATTCTAAAAGAACCTTTCATAACCGCTAAGGTATCGGAATGATGCTTTATATTTTTGCTCTCTTCTGATTTTGTTTAGTGGTAAGATATATTTCGCTGATTTTTCTTTTCATGACCTGCTTAACTCTATATGAGGTTCTATTTCTCATCTTTTGCCGTAAAGATAAAACAAATGTTGTACACTAAGAACAAGAATTTCATCATCTACTTACCAAAGCTACACATAGAGATTATAACTACCTACGCTTCCC